>SUUF01000045.1:0-5216 GCA_015062635.1 Coriobacteriaceae bacterium
CTGAGGTCGGCCACCAGCAAATCGAAGGGCGCCCCGAGCTCGTCGGGCGTGGCCGTGCGGATGTTCGTGCGCTCGCGCACCACGACGCGCGGGTCGCTGCGCACTTTCCACGCCAACTCGCCGTAATTCACATCGACGCAGGTCACCTGCGCGGCGCCCGCTTGCAGCAGACAGTCCGAGAACCCGCCGGTCGACGACCCGATGTCGCAGCAGCGCAGGCCTTCCACCGATTGCCCGAACGCGTCGAGCGCGCCTTGCAGCTTGTAGCCCCCGCGCGAGACATACGGCATGCGGTCCTTCACGACAATCGCGGCGTCGGGCGAAACCTTCACCGCGGCGCTCGTGGGGTAGGCGTCATCCACCCGCACCTCGCGCGCGATGACCGCGCGTTTCGCGGCCTCGCGGTCGGGGAAAGCCCCGCGTTCCACCAATATGTCGTCGAGTCGCATCTTCTTCATGGCTACAGTATACGCGCCCAAGCGGCGGGTTCCTGTTACGTCGGATGGCAAAGCTTTCGGAAGAGTTTGCCGTCCATTGAACCTCGTGCGGAGCGGGCCGTGCAATCGGCTTGGCGCCGATTTCGGCAAGAAGTGGGGAAGAGGCCTCGACGCGTTACGGCTTGCGGGTATCGTCGCCTGATTCGCGGGCGCGAATTTGCCTTTCAGCCCAGCTTATCTTCTTGCGGATGCGCTTCGTGGCCACGCTCGACCATGCCTCGAGATGCGCGAGGCAGCGCCCATCGCAGCGCTGGGCGATAAGCCCGATGACGTCGAGCTGGATATCGTATTTGATATCGGCCATCCGCTCCGCCATGCGCATTTCGCCCTCTTCGACGTCTTGGCAAAAACACCTGAACTTGCTTTCAACGGCGACGGGCCTCTCGAGCTCCCACCCGCATTTGGTGAACATGAGCAGAGGTTGGCGCCATTCATAGTAGTAGTCCAGGTACCCTTCCTCGATGGTCCAGTCAACCCTTCGCGCGATCTCGTCAAGCGTGAGGTGCGACAGCGCGCCGTAAGAATCGTCGGCGTCAAGGCCCCGGTCCAGGATCCTCTTATCGCGAGACCCCTTGAGCAGCTTCACGAGCTGGGACCTCCCGCCAAGGTGAACGACGCTGTTTGCCCCGTGGAGGATGATCGCGAGCTCTTCGGGAGACGCCTTCACCCCGCCCGAATTCAAGTAAACCGGCGAACGCGGCCTATCTCTTCTGCCCATAACGCCTCCTTCGCCTGCATGCGTTTGCCCCCATGCTACCATCGGCCCTCGCGATTGCGAAGCGAAACGGGCTTCATCGGCGCAAACGCGCCGCCGAGCCGCCGGTGGTTTCCAGAATGTGGCGTTCACCTGGTTTTGCTTGCGCCGCGCACGGCAATGGCTAGAATGTCGTTTTAACGCTACCCGTCGAAAGGAACGCCTTGAGCGACTATCACAGTACCGAGCCGGCAGACCTTGCCGGCATGATGGCCGATAATCCTCCGGCCATAGAATCGGATGCGGCCTTGGGGAAAGACCCCGACGACCCGTTCGAACCTTCTGACCCCACCGATCCCATCGCGCGCGTGCGCCGGCCGCCGGCCGAGCGCAACGAGAAGGGCAGCTCCACCATCGCGGTGGTGGCGGCCATCACGGGAAACATCCTGGTGGGAATCGTGAAATTCATCGCCGCCGCGCTTTCGGGCTCTCAGGCCATGGTGTCGGAAGGCATCCATTCCATCGTCGATTCCGGCAACGGCATCCTCGTGCTGTTCGGCATTCGCCAGTCGAAGAAACCGGGTGACGAGGACCATCCGTTCGGCCACGGCAAGGAGCTCTACTTCTGGACGCTGGTGGTGGCCGTGCTCATCTTCGCCGTCGGCGGCGGCATCTCGCTGGTCGAGGGCGTGAACTACATGCTGAACATCACGCCGGAAACGCGCCTGGGCGACCCGACGCTCAACCTCATCGTCATCGGCGCCGCCATGATCATCGAGGGCGTGACGCTCGGCATTGCGATCAAGCAGTTCAACTTGGCGCGCGGCGACATGGGCCCCATCAAGTTCATCCGCTATTGCAAGGACCCGAGCATGTACACCGTGGTGCTCGAGGACACCGCCGCCGAGACCGGCCTCGTGTTCGCCCTGCTCGGCAACGTCTTCGCGCATGTGTTCGAGAATCCCTACATCGACGGCGTGGCCTCGGTGCTCATCTCGTTCTTGCTGATGGCCGTCGCGCTCATCCTGCTCACCGAGACGAAGGAGCTGCTCATCGGCGAAGGCCTGAACAAGCCCGAGACCCGCGACGTCATCGAGATCGTGGAGTCGAACCCCTACGTGGTGGATTGCGGGCGCGTGCTGTCGATGTACATGGGACCGCACCAGCTGCTCATAACCATCGATGCGAACTTCGACCTGGAGTCGGACGCGGTGGACATCCTGCGCGCCGTCGACGACATCGAGCGCCAGATTTACGAGCGGTTCCCCGACGCCACGCGCGTGTTCATCGAGGCCGAGGGAATCCGCCAGGTGCGTGCGCAATCGCGCCTGTTCGAGCAGATGGAAAGCGAGGCCGAGGAAGAGGAGCTCGAGGCCGAGGGCATCACGCCCGAGGAGGCCGAGCGCGCCCGCGCCGAGCATGACCTCGACCCGGAGGAAGTAGCCGAGCTCATCGAGGAGGAAGAGGCCGCCATCGAGGAGGCCGAAGCCGAAGACGCCGCGCTCCAGGAGGCTTCCACCAACAAGGCGTAGGGCGGCTTCTAGCCTGCGCTGCCCGTGAATGAGCCAGTGAATGGGTCGGGGGAGCGGCCTTCGACTCGTCGTGCGCGATGGATCGGGGGAACGGCCTTCGGCCCATTTTCGTTACCAGTATTGCGTGCGGTTCGGCGGTCGCTTCTGGTTGAAATCGGTGATGGGGCCGAACGAGCCGGTGTTGCCCAGGGAGCCGGGGTTGTGCTGTGCGGTGCGGTTGGCGCGTAAGGCCTGGTAGCCGGTGTCGTTTGTGACAAACGGGCAGAACGGCTCGCCATGCAGGCGCTGCTTTCCGGCGAAAATCTTCTTTTCCGATCCGAACAAACCGAAGATGCCTTTCATGCCTCAGCCCGCCTTCCCGGTGGGCGCCTGCTGCGCTGCTTCGAGCCGTTCGAGCTTCCCGATGTGGGAAATGACCTGCGAACCCAGCGGCGTTACCTGGTAACCGCTGCGCGCGCGGTATTTCCGGATGCATCCGGAAGCGACGAGCGACTGCATGAGGGGATTGAGCTTTCCCTTGCTTACGTGGAAAAGCTCGGCAATCTCCTCTTGGCTTTCGCGCACCCGCGGTCCGTCCAGCGTCTCTGCCTGCAAGCTTTCGAGCAGGCAGAGCAGCTGGAACGTATCGGAGGTGAGCAGGCCCACCAAGCCTTGTCGTCCGTTTGAATGCTTCATTTGTCCTGTGCGTCCAGTGCTGCGTGTAGCAAGAAAGTATACCCTAAGAACACACAATGACAATGCAATAGAGTACAGAATATTGCACCCAAAGTGCGAAAATCGGGGAGCGGCGCAGGTCGGGGGGTGCGTGTGTCGCGAATGGGTTTCGCGAGGTGTGGGCGGGCGTGTATAATCGTTCGCGACCGAAACGCACGAGAAGACAGGGATTTCGACATGCAGATCACCCCGGAGGAAGTTTCCGAAACGCTCGCCATGGTGGGCGAGCAGAACCTGGATATCCGCACCATCACGCTGGGCCTCAATGTGCGAGGATGCGCCGACGCCGACGTCGACAAGATGGCCACCAAGGTGTACGACCGCATGACCAAGGCCGCCGAGAAGCTGGTTCCCACGGCCGAGCAGCTCGAGCGCGAGTACGGCATTCCCATCGTGAACAAGCGCATCTCGGTGACGCCGATCGCCGAGGTCGCCGGGGCATGCGAAGGCGAGAACCTGGCGCCGGTTGCCCGCGCGATGGACCGCGCCGCCAAGGAAGTGGGCGTGAGCTTCGTCGGCGGCTTTTCCGCGTTGGTGCAGAAGGGCATCTCGCGTGCCGACCGCAAGCTCATCGCGAGCATTCCCGAGGCGCTGGCGACCACCGACCTCGTGTGCTCGTCGGTGAACGTGGGTTCCACGCGCGCGGGCATCAACATGGATGCCGTGTGGCTGATGGCCAACACCGTGCTGGCCACCGCCGAGGCCACGAAGGACGACAAGTGCTACGGTTGCGCGAAGCTCGTGGTGTTCGCGAACGCCGTGCAGGACAACCCGTTCATGGCCGGTGCGTTCCATGGTTCGGGCGAGGGTGACGAGATCATCAACGTGGGCGTGTCGGGTCCCGGCGTGGTGCATGCGGTTTTGAAGAACATGCCGAAGGACGCGAGTTGGGCCGAGGTGGCCGAGGCCATCAAGGCGACTGCGTTCAAGATCACGCGCGCGGGCGAGCTGATGGCCCGCGAGGCGAGCCGTCGTTTGGGCTACCAGCAGGGCATTCTCGACCTGTCGCTTGCGCCGACCCCGGCTGCGGGCGATTCCGTGGCCGACATTCTGGAAGACATGGGCGTGGGGCAGGTCGGCGGCCCGGGCACCACGGCTGCGCTCGCGATGCTCAACGACGCCGTGAAGAAGGGCGGCGTGATGGCGTCGAGCTCGGTCGGCGGCCTTTCCGGCGCGTTCATCCCGGTGTCCGAGGACGCGGGCATGATTCGCGCGGCGGAGTCGGGCGCGCTTTCGCTCGAGAAGCTCGAGGCCATGACCTGCGTGTGCTCGGTGGGCCTCGACATGATCGCGATTCCCGGCGACACGACCCCCGAGACCATCTTCGGCATCATCGCCGACGAGAGCGCCATCGGCGTCATCAACAACAAGACCACGGCCGTGCGCGTCATTCCGGCAATCGGCTACAAGGTGGGCGATGTGCTCGACTTCGGCGGCCTGATGGGCAGCGCCCCTGTGATGCCGGTGAACACGTTTGCCGGCAGCGTGCTCGCGCATCGCGGCGGTCGTTTCCCGGCGCCTATCAATTCGCTCAAGAACTAAAGGCTGCGGGCCAATCTGGCGGCGCCGGGGCCGCGGCGGCCTCCGGTCACAGCCCCAAGGCTGCTCCCTCCGGCCAGCCATGCCCCCGGCGCTCGCCAGATTGGCCCTCGCCGACCAGCGGCCCGAAGGAGGGGCCGCGGCGGCCTTCGGTCACAGCCCCAAGGCTGCTCCCTCCGGCCCGCCACGCCCCCGGCGCTCGCCAGATTGGCCCTCGCCGACCAGCGGCCCGAAGGAGGG
>SUUF01000045.1:5316-15156 GCA_015062635.1 Coriobacteriaceae bacterium
AAGGCTGCTCCCTCCGGCCCGCCACGCCCCCGGCGCTCGCCAGATTGGCCCTCGCCGACCAGCGGCCCGAAGGAGGGGCCGCGGCGGCCTCCGGTCACAGCCCCAAGGCTGCTCCCTCCGGCCCGCCACGCCCCCGGCGCTCGCCAGATTGGCCCTCGCCGACCAGCGGCCCGAAGGAGGGAGCGCCTGATCGTCTGCGACTCCTGCAACTCATCGCAGCCAGCTGAAAAAGGAGAGGACCCCGCAGGGTCCCCTCGTTGCGCAGCTGCTTTTCCCAGTCGCGTTTTGCCTTGTGGCGGTTGTATTTCGCGTCGCCGTGCGCGCCGGTCTTGCAGATGTGCGCGTTGTAGCGCGGCTTGCGTGCCAGCGTGGCCTCTTCCGCCGACAGGTGCCAAACAGCGCCCGTCTTCGACGGCGTGTTTTTCCGCTTGGCCATCTTGCCCACCTCCTTTCGGTGAAATCGGTTGCGGTGAGGCATTATAATCAAGCCATGGAAGAAAAGATATACACCACCACCAGCGGTAACGTGCATTATTGGGTCGATGCGCCCAACCCGGCGCTGCCGTGGATGGTGTTCATCCCGGGCCTTACCGCCGACCATACGTTGTTCGCGCCGCAGCTTGCGTACTTCGCGGGGAAGGCCAACGTGTTCACGTGGGATGCTCCCGCGCATGCCGCGTCGCGTCCGTATCCGCTCGATTTCACGATGGACGATTACGCCCGCATCCTGCACGATATTTTCGCGGTCGAGGGCGTCGAGCGCCCCGTGTATGTGGGCCAGTCGCTCGGCGGCTATATCGGGCAGGTGTACCTCGATTTGTTCCCCGGGTCGTTCGCAGGGTTCGTATCGGTCGATTCGGCGCCGTTGCAGCGGCGCTACTACCAGGCGTGGGAGCTTGCCGCGCTCGAGCGCACCTACCGCATGTACGTGAGCATTCCCTGGAAGCTGCTGGTGGAGTGGGGTGCGCGCGGGGTTTCCTGCACGCCGGCGGGTCAGGCGAACATGCGCGAGATGATGTCGAAGTACGACCGCCTGGAGTTTTGCCGGCTCGCGGCCCATGGGTATCGGATGCTGGCCCGGGCGGCGAAGGCCGATCGTCCGTATGTCATCGATTGCCCGGCGCTGTTGCTGTGCGGCGAACACGATGCAGCCGGTTCGACCAAGCGCTACAACCGGGCGTGGCACGAAACGGGCGGCTTGCCGCTTGAATGGGTGCCCGGAGCCGGCCACAATTCCACCATCGATGCGCCCGAATACGTGAATGCCTGCATAGAGGAATTCGCCGCAGCCATTGCATAGTGCGCATTCCCCAGGTATGTCCCCGGGCGCCACAGGTATGTCCCCGGTCTCCCGGGGACAGTCCCCGGGCGCCACAGGTATGTCCCCGGTCTCCCGGGGACAGTCCCCGGTCGCCACAAGTATGTCCCCGGTCGCCACATGTATGTCCCTACCGGCCCATGGTGCTGGGGTGGTTGGCGCGATAATGTCGGGGCCTGCGACGGCGTAATGCGCTACTATGCTCGCATTCGTTTCGTGAAAGGGCGGTCCGTGGAATTCCTCATCGTGTGCCCGCTGGCGTTCATCGCCGGCTTCGTGGACGCCATCGCAGGAGGTGGCGGGCTCATCTCGTTGCCCGCGTTCATCTTCGCAGGGCTTCCCGTGCACAATGCCCTGGGCACGAACAAGCTCATGTCGGCCATGGGCACGACCATCTCGACCGTGCGCTACGCCCTTTCGGGATACATGGTGAAGGCCTTCGTCGTGGTGGGCGTGGCCTGCGGCCTCACCGGTTCGGCCCTCGGCTCGAACCTCGCGCTGCTCGCCGACGCCCAGGTGCTGAAGACGGTGATGCTCGTCGCGTTGCCGTTCATCGCCTACTTCGTGCTGAAGACCAAGGACCTCGACGTGTTCGCCGATCCCGACATGCCGCGCCGCCGCGCGATGCTCATCACGGCGGGGGTGGCGCTGGTAGTGGGCGTCTACGACGGTTTCTACGGGCCGGGCACGGGCACGTTCCTGTTGCTGCTGCTCACGACGGTCGCGCACCAGGACATCCGCACGGCGGCGGGCACGACCAAGGCCATCAACCTCTCCACTAACCTCGCGGCGCTTACGGTGTTCCTGGTGAACGGCGCGGTGTGGCTGCCGCTCGGGATCGTCGCCGGCGTGTTCAACATCGCCGGCAACTACCTGGGCTCGCGCAAGTTCACGCGCGAGGGCTCGCGCATCACGCGCCCCATCATGCTCGTGGTGCTCGTGCTGTTCGCGGCACGGCTCGTGTTCGACCTTGTGACGGGCGCCTAGGCGCGCTGGGTGCGGGCAGGTCGGCATCATGCGGAATCGGATCATCGTGTTCTTGCGCAGCCAGGCGGTGCTCTGCATCGCCTTCGCGTGCGCGTGCGTGTCGCTCGTGGCGGCCGGCGATGTGTCGCAGGTGCCGGGCTACATCGACTGGCGGGTTATCGCGCTGTTGTTCTGCCTGATGGCAGCCGTGGCCGGCCTGCAGAAGAGCGGGCTTATGGGACATGTCGCGCGCGGGCTCGTGCGCGGGCGCCACAGCCAGCGCGCGGTGTGCTTCATGTTGGTGATGCTGCCGTTCTTCGCGTCGATGCTCGTGACGAACGATGTCGCGCTCATCACCTTCGTGCCGCTGGCCACGCTTGCGCTCGAGGCGGCCGGCTGGCACGACCGGCTCGCGTACGTCATCGTGCTGCAGGCGGTCGCCGCGAACCTCGGCGGCATGGTCACACCCGTTGGTAATCCGCAGAACCTGTTCATCTTCACGACCTACGGGCTTTCGGCCGCCGACTTCGCGGCCGCGCTCGCGCCGTTTGGGCTGCTCGCGCTCGCGATGACGGGCCTCGCGTGCCTGCGGTGCTCCCGCGAGGTGTCGGACGTGCGCATCAAGCGCGTCGACGACCCGGTCGACCGCAAGCGCGTCGCGCTGCATGGCGCGCTGTTCGCGGTGGGCCTGCTCGCGGTGCTGCGCATCCTGCCCTGGCAGGCGGCGCTCGCGCTGGTGGCGGCCGCGCTGCTCGCCTTCGACCGCCAGATCTTCCGCCGCGTCGATTACGGGCTGCTCGCCACGTTCGTGTGCTTCTTCGTGTTCTCGGGCAACATGGCGCACCTGCCCGCGCTGGGGGAATGGCTATCGGGCCTGATGGCAAGCCACCCGATGCTCACGAGCCTGCTGGCGAGCCAGGTGGTGAGCAACGTGCCCGCCTCGGTGCTGTTGGCCGGGTTCACGCAGAATTGGCACTCGCTGCTCATCGGCGTCGACCTCGGCGGCCTCGGCACGCCCATCGCCTCGCTCGCGAGCCTTATCGCGCTGAAGCTCTACCTGTATGCGCCCGGTGCGTCGACTGGGGCGTTCATGAAGGTGTTCGCGCTGGTGAACGCCTTGTTCCTTGCAGCGATGGTGGGACTGTACGCCGTGCTGTACGTGCTGTAGGCACGCTTGGGCCCGCCATCCGGCGACGTGGCTTTCATGGCGGGGGTTGCACTTTGCCGGCACTTGCCTATACTCGTAATTAAACATAGTGTTCAATAATGGACAGCATGTTTAAAAGCCGACTTCGGAACAGGAGGGACATGCCCACACTCGAGAAGACACGGCCGGCGGCCAAGGCCGAGCGGGTGCCTTCGCGGCGGCAGGCGGCTGCTTCCCGGCATGCGTTGCCGGCGCATGAGGCCTCGGGCGAAGACCGGCGCATCACGCGTTCGCGCGCGGCGCTGCGCCAGGCGCTCATCGAGCTCATGGAAGAGCGCGGCCTCGAGGCCATCACGGTGAACGACCTGTGCACCCGGGCCGGCCTGACGCGCGGCACCTTCTACAACCATTACCAGGACAAAGACGCCCTGCTCGCCGCTTTCGAGCAGGAAGTGCTCGACGGGCTCGTTTCCTTCGAACGGCGCCTGGGCGACCTCGACATGGAGACCGCGCTGACGTTCATCGTGCAAAGGCGGCCGCTGCCGCTGCTCGTCGACATCTTCGATTACCTGCGCGACCAGGGCGATTTCCTGCATGCGGCGCTGGGGCCGGGCGGCGATGTGTGCTTCGGCCCGCTGCTGCGCGATTCGCTGTGCACGCAGATCGTCGAGAGCATCCTGCATCAGCAATACCGCGATAATCCCACGGCGTTCGTGGGCTACTACGTCGCGTTTTACGCTTCGGCCTACCTGGGGGTCATCACGCGCTGGGTGCAAACCGGCATGCGCGAGACCTCCGACGAGATGGCGCTCATCAGCGAGCGCCTGCTGTTCATCCAACCGGGCGAATCTATCGAGCTGTAACGCTTGCGACCATAAAAGGGGAAACCATGGATACCTTGCAGAACAAGAAACCGAGCGACGCGGCTGCCGAAGGCGGCCTCGACCCGCGCGTCACCGTCGTCGCCGCCGATGCCGCGGCCAGCCCGCAGCCGGTGGGCGAGGGCCTGCTGCGCATCGGCATCGACGTGGGATCGACCACGGTGAAGTTCGCCATCTTGGACCCGCAGAACAACATCCTGTACGCCATCTACCGGCGCCATCATGCCGACGTGCGCGCGACGGTCGTGGAAGTGCTCGAGGAAGCCTGCGCGCGCTACGGCGACAACGTCATGACCATCGCCATCACCGGTTCCGGCGGCCTGCTGCTGGCACAGTGGCTCGGCGTGCAGTTCGTGCAGGAGGTCATCGCGAGCAAGACCGCGGTCGAAACCTATATTCCCAAGACCGATGTGGCCATCGAGCTCGGCGGCGAGGACGCGAAGATCATCTACTTCGACGGGGGCAGCATCGAGCAGCGCATGAACGGCACCTGCGCGGGCGGCACCGGCGCGTTCATCGACCAGATGGCCGTGCTGCTCGACACCGACGCGACCGGCCTGAACGAGCTCGCGAAGAGCCACGAGATCCTGTATCCCATCGCGAGCCGCTGCGGCGTGTTCGCGAAGACCGACGTGCAGCCGCTGCTCAACGAGGGCGCGCGCAAGGAGGACATCGCCGCGAGCATCTTCCAGTCGGTGGTGACGCAGACCATCTCGGGCCTGGCCTGCGGGCATCCCATCCGCGGCCATGTGGCCTTCCTCGGCGGCCCGCTGCAGTACCTGCCGCAGCTGCGCGAGCGCTTCTACGATTCGCTGAACCTCGACGACGAGCACATCATCATCCCCGAGAACGCGCACCTGTTCGTGGCCGCGGGCTGCGGCATCGCAGGCGCGAAGGAAGCCACGCCCGAGCGCCTGAACGACGTGCTCACGCGCTTGAAGAACCTCGGCGACATCCAAGGCAGCGACGTCGAGCGCCTCGACCCGCTGTTCGCGAACGACGCCGAATACGAGGAGTTCCGCGCCCGCCACGACCAGGAGAAGGTGAAGCGCGGCGACCTCTCGACCTATGCCGGCAACGTGTTCCTGGGCATCGACGCGGGCTCCACCACGCTGAAGACGGCGCTCATCGGCGAGGACGGCGAGCTGCTGTGGACCTACTACGTGAACAACAAGGGCGACGTGCTGGGCACCGCCAAGCGCGCGCTGAAGGAGATGTATTCGCTGCTGCCGACGAGCGAGACCGGCGCGCCGCTGGTGAACATCGGGCACGCCACGGTGACGGGCTATGGCGAGGGCCTGCTGCTCGAGGCGCTTGGCGTCGACTCGGGCGAGATCGAGACCGTCGCGCACCTGCGCGGCGCCGACGAGATGCTGCCCGGCGTCGAGTTCATCCTCGACATCGGCGGGCAGGACATGAAGTGCCTGCGCGTGCGCGACGGCGTCATCGACCACATCATGCTCAACGAGGCCTGCAGCTCGGGCTGCGGCAGCTTCATCGAGAGCTTCGCGAGCGGCCTGAACCTCGAGATCTCGGAGTTCGCCGCCACCGCGAACCGCGCCGAGCACCCAGTCGACCTGGGCAGCCGCTGCACCGTGTTCATGAATTCCCGCGTGAAGCAGGCGCAGAAGGAAGGCGCCACGGTCGGTGACATCGCCGCCGGCCTGGCCATTTCGGTCGTGAAGAACGCCCTGTTCAAGGTCATCAAGATCCGCGACCCCAAGGAGGTCGGCAACAAGGTCATCGTGCAGGGCGGCACGTTCCTGAACGATGCGGTGCTGCGCAGCTTCGAGCAGCTCTCGGGCGTGAACGCGGTTCGTCCCGACATCGCGGGTTGCATGGGCGCCTACGGCGCGGCCCTGCTCGCGCGCGACCGCTACCACGAGGCCGTCTTCCGCCAGCAGCAGGGCGAGCAGGTCGGCGCGGCCCATGCGCTCGGCGCCGATGCGCTCATCACGAGCCACCTGCTGACGCCCGACCAGCTCGACGCGCTGCAGCCCAAGCAGCACACGACGCGCTGCAAGGCGTGCGAGAACCACTGCCTGCTCACGATCAACGACTTCGGCAAAGACCCGCACACCGGCAAGCGCCGCCGCTTCATCACGGGCAACCGCTGCGAGAAGGGCGCGGGCAACGCGAACGCCAAGAGCAACGTTCCCAACCTGTTCGAGTACAAGGCGAAGCGCCTGTTCGGGTACACGCCGCTCGCGCCGGAAGACGCGCCGCGCGGCACCGTGGGCATCCCGCGCGTGCTGAACATGTACGAGAACTACCCGTTCTGGTTCACGTTCTTCACCGAGCTGGGCTTCCGGGTCATCGTTTCCGACCCGTCCACGAAGAAGACCTACGAGGCGGGCATCGAGTCGATTCCGTCGGAAAACGCCTGCTACCCGGCGAAGATCAGCCACGGGCACATCATGAACCTGCTGGCGAAGCACCCCGATTTCATCTGGATGCCCTGCGCGAAGTGGGAGCGCCAGGAAGACGAGACCGCCGGCAACCACTACAACTGCCCGATGGTCATGAGCTATTCCGAGGCGCTGCGCCTGAACATCGACGAGCTGAAGACGAGCGACGTGGCGTTCGTGAACCCGTTCCTTCCGTACGACCAGAAGGAGAAGCTGAAGAAGCGCCTGTTCATCGAGCTGGTGAAGAACAACGCGAACGTGATGACGAAGCATGCGCCGGCGCCGAGCCAGAAGGACATCGACCGGGCGGTCGACATCGCGTGGGCCGAGGACCAGCGCTTCCACGACGACATGCACGCGAAGGGCGTCGAGACCCTGAAGTGGATGGAAGAGACCCACACGCATGGCATCGTGCTGGCCGGGCGCCCCTACCATAACGACCCCGAGATCAACCACGCCATTCCCGAGCTGCTCACGAGCTTCGGGCTCGCGGTCCTGACGGAAGATTCCGTCGCGCACCTGGGCACGCTCGAGCGCCCGATTCGCGTGGTCGACCAGTGGATGTACCACACGCGCCTGTATGCCGCCGCGAAGGTGTGCACGCAGCGCGACGACCTCGACCTCGTGCAGCTGATGAGCTTCGGCTGCGGTCTGGATGCCCTGACCACCGACGAGGTGCAGGAGATTCTGGAAGACGCCGGCAAGGTGTACACGCTGCTGAAAATCGACGAGGTGAGCAACCTCGGCGCGGTGCGCATCCGCATCCGCAGCCTGCTGGCCGCGCTGCGCGACAAGGAAAACGAGCGGGCCGAGGCGGCGGCCGATGCGCATGCCTGCGGCGTGTCGAACCTCGACTTCGACGCGATCGCGGCCGAGGTCGACGCGAAGCTGGCGGCGGGCACGAGCCAGGCCGACCGCGAGCGCGCCGAGGCGGCGGCCCAGGTGGCGGCCGCCCGCAAGGTGGGCTTCCCGGTGGACGCCGAGGCCGCGGCCGACCGGCGCGCCAAGCGCGAGGCCGCGACGACCAAGTTCCACCGCGTGGAATTCACGAAGGAGATGCGCGATGCGGGCTACACCATCTTGGCCCCGCAGATGGCGCCGATCCACTTCGAGCTCATCAAGCACTGCCTGCTGCACCACAACTACAACGTCGAGCTGCTGCCGAGCGTCGACCGCGGCGCCGTGGATGCCGGCTTGAAGTACGTGAACAACGACATCTGCTACCCGTCCATCCTCACGACGGGCCAGATCATGGAGGCCGTGATGTCGGGCCGCTACGACACCGACAAGCTCGCGGTGCTCATCACGCAGACCGGCGGCGGGTGCCGCGCGACGAACTACATCGCGCTCATCCGCAAGGCCCTGAAGCAGGCGGGCATGGGGCATATTCCCGTCATCGCGCTGCAGCTGCAATCCACCGACGAGGAGAATTCCGGCTGGGAGCTCACCGGTCCCATGTGGATGGAGGCGTTCACGGCCATCGCGATCGGCGACCTGCTGATGCAGTGCCTGTACCGCACGCGGCCCTACGAGGCCGAGCCCGGCGCCGCGAACCGGCTGTTCGACCACTGGATGGCCATTTGCAGCCAGCAATTCAGGCGGGGCATGAGTCGCAGCGAGTTCAAGAAGAACGTGAAGGGCATCGTCGCCGACTTCGACGTGCTGCCGCTGGTGAACGACCGCTCGAAACCGCGCGTGGGCGTGGTGGGCGAGATCCTGGTGAAGTTCCACCCGACCGCGAACAACGAGGTCGTGAAGGTCATCGAGTCTGAGGGCTGCGAGGCCGTGGTGCCGGGCCTGACCGAGTTCTTCCTGTTCGGGCTTTCCGGGCGCATCTTCCAACGCGACCCGCTCGGCCGTTCGAGCAAGGGCGCCTTCCTCGCGAAGTATGGCCTGAAGCTCATCGAGGCGCTGCGCAAGCCCATCAACGACGAGCTGCAGAAGTCGGTGCGTTTCGAGACGGGTGCGAACATCTACGAGCTGGCCGACTACGCGAAGGAGATCCTGAGCCTGTGCAATTCCATGGGCGAGGGCTGGCTGCTGACGGCCGAGATGATCGAGCTCATTAAGACGGGTGCCCCGAACATCGTATGCGCCCAGCCGTTCGCGTGCCTGCCGAACCACGTGGTGGGCAAGGCCGTCATCAAGGAGCTGCGCCGCCGGCACCCCGAGAGCAACATCGTGGCCGTCGACTACGACCCGGGTGCGTCCGAGGTGAACCAGCTGAACCGCATCAAGCTGATGATTTCGGTGGCGAAGGCGAATATGGAGGAAGCCGAGGCCGCTGCGCGCGAGGGGCGTCAGGCGTTCGTCGCCGGGCCCGCGCCGACGCGCGAGGTCATCGACGACTTCCAAGATGAAGTGATGGAGCAAGAGGTGAAGGCGTAACCCGGGTTGCGACGGGACACCGTGCGGCGGGTGCGGCCCGCCGCGCACCGCATGTGCCAGAAGGAGGCGTGACATGCTGAAACTTGTGGGAACCGAGCGAAACGGCAAGGTGGCGGACGAGCTGGTGCTGCTGAACGACAACGACCGGCCCACGAAGGCGCTTCTGGGCCTGGTCGCCCTCGAGCTCACCTTCGACATCGCGCTGGCCTGCGTGCTGGCGAAGACCATCTTCAAGAAGGCGTAGGCGGCGGGCCGTGCTGAACATCGGGTGCCACCTTTCCACGGCGAAGGGGTATGCCCACATGGGATGCGAGGCGGCGTCCATCGGGGCGAACACCTTCGCGTTCTTCACACGCAACCCGCGGGGCGGCAATGCGAAGGCCATCGACCCCGATGACGCCGCCGAGCTGCGGGCGCAGTTGGCCGAACAGGGTTTCGCGCCGTTGGTGGCGCATGCGCCGTACACGCTGAACCCGTGCTCGGCGAAGCCGGCGGCGCGGGAATTCGCGCTGCAGGCGATGGCCGACGACCTGGTGCGTATGGAGGCCGTGCCGGGCAGCTACTACAATTTCCACCCCGGAAGCCATGTGGGGCAGGGCGCGGAGGCCGGCATCCAGATGATCGCCGACACGTTGAACGCGGTGCTCGCGCCCGGCCAGAGCACGACCGTGCTGCTCGAGACGATGGCGGGCAAGGGCAGCGAAGTGGGCCGCCGTTTCGAGGAGCTGGCCG
>SUUF01000168.1 GCA_015062635.1 Coriobacteriaceae bacterium
CATCGGGGCCTATCGACCTGACAAACCCCTCCGGTGACTTTGTCAGGTTTCAGTACATGGCGACTTCGAATACGCCCTCGTAGGCCAAGCCGCGCTCCTTCGCACCGGTTAGCAGTGCATCGCGTTCTTCTAGCTCGCAGCGCCAGGCGAAACCGCATCCGGCGTCGATTTCCGATGGCACGGGAATCATCCTGCCGGGAAGGCCGTGCTCCCGCGCCGCGGCTTCCATCGCCATCGCATCAGCCGTCGTGGAAAAGGTGAGCACGCACCGAAGCCGCTTCTCGCGCATCACTCGCCCGCTATCTCGGCGATGGCGGCGATGCCCGCATCCACTTCTTCGGCCGTGTTGAAATGGCTGAAGCTGAAGCGCACCGCGCCTTGATGCGATGTGCCCATGGCCTCGTGCATCAGGGGCGCGCAATGGGCACCTGCCCGCACGCAAATGCCGTAGTCATAGCCCAATGCATCCGCCACCTGCGCCGAATCGATGTCGCCCACGTTCAGCGCCACGATGCCCGTGCGCCCGATTCCGCCATGGCCGCCCACGATGCGCACGCCGGGAAGGCCACGCACGCCCGCCTCGAACCGGTCGGCAAGTGCGGCGGTCTGCCGGGCGATCTCGTCCACGCCCACTTCCTCGATATGCGCGATGCCGGCGGAAAGCCCCGCGATGCCGTGGGCGTTCAACGTGCCCGCCTCGAGCCGCTCGGGATAAAACAGCGGGTGCTCCCGATCGTAGCTGTGCGTGCCCGAACCGCCGACCTTGAACCACGGCAGGTCCACGTCTTCCGCCAGGCACAAGCCGCCCGTGCCCTGCGGCCCATACAGGCTCTTGTGCCCGGTGAAGGCCACGATGTCGATGCCGTCGCGCCGCATGTCGATGGGCACCACGCCGGCCGTCTGGGCCGCGTCAATGCAGATGACCACCCCATGGGCATGCGCGATGCGCGCCATGCGGGCCACATCGTACACGTCACCGGTCAGGTTCGAGGCATGCGTCACCACCACGAGCTTCGTGTTCGGGCGGAACAACCGCTCGAACGCATCGTAGTCAATGGAGGCATCGGGCGCGACCGGTAAGACATCGAGCTCGACGCCCTGCTCATCGACCTTGCGGAACAACGGCCTCAGCACGGAATTGTGCGACGCGGCCGTCGTGATGGCATGGTCGCCCGCGCCCAGCATTCCGCCCACCACCGCATTCAACGCCTCGGTCACATTCAACCCGAACGCCACGCGCTTGGCGTCGGGAGCGCCGAACAGCCGCGCCACCTGCTGGCGGCACCGGTACACGGCCACGCCGGCGGAAAGCGAGGCGTCATGCACCCCGCGCCCCACGCCCCCGAACGACCCGATGGCATCGGCCACCGCGCGGGCAACCTCGGGCGGCTTCATCATCGTCGTGGCAGCATTATCGAAGTAGATCATCTCGGCTCCCCAAACCGCTCCGCATCACGAGAAACCGTCCCTTCGCGGGCATTACGGACGGACGACCGTTCCCGCGCTCAGCTGCTTCTCGACGATCACATACATGTTCGTCACGTCGCCGACCGCAAGCTTGTCCTCGATGCCGTAGTGCTTCAGGCAGGTGCCGCAGGTCAATATCTCGACGCCGGCAGCGGCCAGCGCCTTCAGGTCGTCGAGCGCCGGCGAGCCCTCGACGGTCAGGTGGGCGCCGCCGTTGTAGAACAGGATGGTATCGGGCAGCACATCCATCTGCGTGAGCGAGAAGATGAAAGCCTTCATCAGGTTTCCGCCGAGCACGTCATCGCCCTGACCCATGAACTGGGACGACACCACGACGACCTTCGGGCCGCCCGTGCCGCATGCCACGACCTCGAGCGTGTCGCCCGACTTGCTCTCGGCGGTCTTGGCGATGAACACGTGGTATTCCGCCTCGGCGGCCTGCTCGACCCGCGATTCGCAGTTCAGGCTCTTCGCCAGGTTCTCCAAGTTGTGCGTGGCGGTCTCGTTGTCCACCAGCACCTCGACCGTGCCCTCGTCAATCGTGGAAAGCCCCTGCTTCGCCTTCACCACCGGCAGCGGGCACGCATCCCCCATCGCATCGATTACCAAGTCCATATGCTCTCCTTCCCGTTACGTTTCCTCGGAGCCTTCGTAACATCGTGCGCGATGTTACGTTTCCTCGTAGGCTTCGCGGCATCAACAATACCGGTCGCGCTTCGGGTCGATCTGCCGATCGAGCGCGATCATGTTCTCGAAAGCCATTCCCTGTTCATAGGCCAACTCCAGCACCGCGGGCGCTTCCTCCCGCTGCACCAGCAACGCGACGCCGCAGCATGCCTGCGCCTGCCGGGGCGTCGTCGAGACGCGCGGCCGGAAACCCGCCGACCGCGCCGCCTCGTACATGGCCATCGCATCCGTATGGTCTTCGAACAGCATATAGCAGTCGATGGGCCGCCCGGGGAACGCGGCCTCGGCCTCGCGGATGCGCTGGTCTATGTCGATACCTTGCTTCATGTCTCCCCGTTCCCCTTGTACGACACCCCGGCATCCGCGCGGGACCCTTCGACGCCGCGCTTCCACCGCATGTCCTTGCAAAGTATCAGGTTAGCCCAGCATCTCCACGAAAGCCTCGACGCGGGTGCGCAGCTGCTCGGCGTCGTTGTCGGTGTAGTCGGTCTCGATGTCGAGCACCGGAATGCCGGCATCCTCGAGCACCTTCTCGAGCGCCGGCGCCTCGGTCTTGAACGTCGTGCAGAACTTCAGGTTCGTGTTGATGACGCCGTCCACATGATATTCCTTGGCAAGCGCGAGCACCTCATCGATGCGCGCCGCATTCGGCGTGAAGCATGCGCAGTTGATCTGCATGTAACGATCGGCCAGCGCCTGGTACATCTCGGGCAGCGTTTCCTTGGTCTCGTCCACGAGGTTCGTGAAGAACTTCGTGCCGGTGCAGTTCTCCTCGCACACGATGGCCGCGCCGGAGGTCTCGATGATGTGGTGCAGCTTCCAGTTCGGGATGGCGAGCGGCGTGCCCGTCAGCAGGATGCGCTTCGTGCCCTTCGGGAACACGGAAACGCCATCGACCAGGCGTTGCTCCAGCTCATCGGCCAGCTTGTTGGCCATTTCGGCGCAGCGAACCGGGTCGTCGAAGAACGCGATCTGCATCATCAGCAGCGCGTCGGTGCCGGAAATCGGAATGATATCCGGGTTCTTGCGGGTCTCGTACACGCGCGCCAGCGCCTTGCGGCGGTTGTTGATGACCTTGATGGCCTCGGCGAGGCGCTCGGGGGTCAGCTCGACGCCGGTGACCTCTTCCACGTTCTTCGCGAAATCGGCGATCTCATCGGCGAAGGCCGCGAAATCCTTCGGACGCTTCATCTGCGGAAGCTGCATGATGTGCATCGGCACGTCGGTTGCCAGGATCTCGTACATCTTCTTCTTGCCGTCGCA
>SUUF01000046.1 GCA_015062635.1 Coriobacteriaceae bacterium
CGATACGCGTCGAACACCTTCAGGCGGTATCCATGCACGATCAGCTCGTTGCTCACGGCCTTCAGCGCCCGGGCCGCCTCCTTCGTCAGCAACGCGCACGGCTCCTCGTAGCCGTCGATGCGGTCGCCGATGAAGTTGTAGGTGGAGTAATACCTGATTTCCTGGATGATGGCCGGCACATAGTCGGCAAGCAATACGAATCCGGAAGGGTCTTTCGTGACCATTTCCTTGTAATTCGGTTCCATGGGCACGCCTCTCCTGCGCGTGGGCGGTTAATCAAGATGCTTCAAGATGGTGAGCGTGTTCTTGCCGCCTTCGTAGGCATACGACACGTCGTCCATCATCTTCTTCACCATGAAGATGCCCAGGCCGCCTTCCCGCTCCATCAGCGTGTCGACCGAGAGGTCGGGATCTTCCCTGGCGAGCGGGTCGAACGGAACGCCCTGGTCGAGGAACTGCACGACGACCCGCACCGGGTCGGTGAGCACCTCGCAGCGCACCTCGACCCCGTCTTCGGCTGTGAGCTGCGCATAGCTTACGATGTTGACCAAGATTTCCTCGATGGCCACTTCAATTTGGTTGAGCACTTTTGGCGGGCATTCGTGTAGGGAAAGCTCCTCTTCCACAAACTCGATTACCGGGCCGGGGTCGGAATCGGTCGCAGATACGGTGATGCTCTTCATGGCAATCGCCCTTTCCGTGAGGCTATTCGAACGAGAACATCGCGGCAAAACCGGTCATCTCGAGGATGTCCATCACGTCTTCCTGCACGTTGCGCAGGGTGACGGTCTTGCCGTTGTCGCGAACGGCGACTCGCAGTCGCTTGAGGGCGCGCAGGCCCGCGCTCGCGATGTACACGAGGTCCGACATATCCAAGACGACGTCCTTGCCCTGACTGGCGATGGCCAGGAAGGCTTCGTCGGCTTCCTTTGCGGCCTTCACATCGAGCCGGCCGCTCAGCATCGCTTCCACGACGGTGTCTTTGTCATTGGTTTCTACCGAGAACATCGTTTTCCTTCCGTGCTGTAGGTGCGCATGGTGCGTTTATGCTTACCGTTATGCTAGCAGGCTACGACCGTTTCCACCGCGTCGATTTGCCTGTTTTTGCGGGTGAAAGCTGCAGGGGATTTGCGCCAACGATGCGGTGGGGCTGTGTCAATCTTGGTTTACCATAGGGAATGCAACGGGTACATACGCTAAAGGGGGTCATCCCATGCTGTTTGAAGATATCGCCATCCTCGATGAGAACCTCGATTACCACGAGCATCGGTGGGTGGGAGTGCTCGGCGATACCGTCGATTACATCGGCGAAGAGCCGCCGGCTAACCCCGATGCCTATGGCGAGACGTACGATGGTGCGGGGCGCCTGCTGATTCCGGCGTTCTACAATGCGCATACCCATGCCCCCATGACGCTGCTGCGCGGGTATGCCGAGAACCTGCCGCTGCAGGCCTGGCTCGAGCAGCAGGTGTGGCCGTATGAGGCGAAGATGGACGGCGACGACAACTATTGGGCGACCGTGCTCGCGATTGCCGAGATGGTGCGGTATGGCACGGTGGGCTTTTCCGACATGTACTACTTCTCTCCCGAGCGCGCCCGCGCCGTCGAAGAGGCGGGCGTGAAGGCGAACTTGTGCACGTCGCCCATCGCCTTCGAGCCGAAGCCCATCCAGGAATACACGGCGGTCTACGACGAGATGATCGACGGTGCCGAGCGCATCAACGGCATGGCCGACGGCCGCATCAAGTTCGACATGTGCATCCATGCGGAGTACACGAACAACGACGTCACCGCGAAGAGCGTGTTCGATGTCGCGAAGAAATACGACCTGCCCATCCAGGTGCATGTGGCCGAGACGAAGCTCGAGACCGAGGAGTGCCGCGCGCGCCACGACGGCAAGTCGCCCATCCAGTGGCTCGAGTCGCTCGGCGCGCTCGACCAGCCGCTGGTGGCTGCGCATTGCGTGTGGATCGACGACGAGGATATCGTCATCATGGCGAAGCATGGGGTGACAGCGGTGCACAACCCGGCGTCGAACATGAAGCTGGCCAGCGGTTTCGCGCCGGTTGCCAAGATGATCGCGGCCGGCGTGAACGTGGCTTTGGGCACCGACGGCATGGCGTCGAACAACAACCACGACATGTTCCAGGACATGTACCTGATGGCCTTGCTGCCGAAGGGCAAGCAGCTCGACCCGACGCTCGTGACGCCGAAGCAGGCGCTGCATGCGGCGACGCGCGCCGGCGCCATCGCGCAGCGGCGCATGGATTGCGGCCAGCTGAAGGTCGGGTTCAAGGCCGATCTCGCGGTGCTCGACGTGACCGGCGTCTCGTGGTGCCCGACGAACGACATGCTGGCCAACATCGTGTATGCAGGCCACGGCAGCGACGTGGTGCTGACGATGTGCGACGGCCGCGTCGTGTACCGCGACGGCGTGTGGCCGACCCTCGACGTCGAACGTGCGAAGGCCGAGGTGGCGCAGCGCACCGAGCGCATCAAGAAGGAGCTGGCGCAGTAGTGGCGGCATCGTTTCGCACGGGTCGCCGGACGTGGCGAGCCGAAGCCGGCGCCGAACCATATAAATCGTTATATAATAAGGAAAGCCTAATGACTTGGAGAGAAAGGGGAACGATGGATACCTATTACAACCCAGCAGACTTGGCGAATTTCTCGGGTGATGGCATCGGCGCCCTCTCGCCCGACCTGTGGGATAAATTCATGGGCTACTATGGCGCGGTGTTCGAGGACGGCGCCCTTACCGCCCGCGAGAAGTCGCTTATCGCGCTTGGCGTGGCCGCCGCCGTGCAGTGCCCGTATTGCATCGACGCGTACACCAACGCGCTCTTGAGCCAGGGCTGCGATGAGGCGCAAATCGCCGAAGTCTTCCACGTGACCAACGCGATTCGCGGAGGCGCGGCGCTCGCGCATGGCGTTCAGGCCCTCAACATCATCAAGTCTCAGGAATTCTAATCACAGCAGGCGCAGCGGGTCCACGCCGCGCAATGGGGCATGGGCCCATCGCCGCCCGATTCGGGCGCTGGGGGAACACATGGACGCAATGACCATCCAAGAAGCCATGGCGGTCGTTCCACGGTTCGCCACGATGGTTCCGCAGGAATATCGGCGCACCGCCGATGCTCTTACCACGATGCAGGTGAACATCGGGTATCGCTGCAACCTCGCGTGCCGCCATTGCCATTTGCAGTGCAGCCCCACGCGCACGGAATCGATGAGCCGCGAAACGATGCGGGCATGCCTTGACGCCTTCGACGTGGGCGATTTCACGACGGTTGACATCACCGGCGGCGCACCCGAGCTGCATCCCGACCTCGAGTGGTTCCTGCGCGAATGGCATGCGCGGGGCGTCTCCCCCATCGTCCGCACGAACCTGTGCATCCTCATCGACCCTGAGTATGCCCGCTTCGTCGACCTGTATGCCGAGTTGGACGTGCAGCTGTTTGCATCGCTGCCCTATTACAGCTCCTACAACGTCGAGAAGATTCGCGGCAAGGGGGTGTTCGACGCGTCTATCGAGGCGTTGCAGGCGCTGAACGCCGTGGGGTACGGCGATCGCGACGGGCAGGGCGACACGCACCGCATCACGCTCGTGTTCAACCCGTCGACGGCGACGCTCCCGCCGTCGCAAGCCTCGCTCGAAAACGAATATCGCACCCGGCTGCTGAAGCAGCATGGCGTGCACTTCTCGAGCCTGGTGGCCATCACCAACAACCCGTCAGGCCGGTTCGCCGAGGGCTTGAACCGCAAGAACAACCTGGCCACGTACATGAAGCGGCTGTTTGACGCCTTCAACCCCGATACGCTCGAGGGCATGATGTGCCGCACGCAGATCAGCGTCGACTGGCAGGGAGCCGTATACGATTGCGATTTCAACCAGGCGCTCGGCATACCCATTGCCGGGGAAAAGACCATCGCCGATTTCGCGCGCCAGAAACAGGGTTCGCGCCCCATCGTGTTCGCGAACCACTGCTATGGGTGCACGGCCGGCGCCGGCAGCAGTTGAGGCGGCGAGACGGCCTAGGTTAGGCCCACGGGAAATACGCCGATAGCGAAATGCCCCGCCTGCGCGGGGGCAGGGGCCGTTATGGCATGAGGCGCTTGGCCACCCATTCGGCCTGTTCGCCGTTCCACATGTCGACGAGCGCATTGAAGATGGCGGGCCAGTTGATGCGCCGTCCGAAGACGACTTCGAGGTAGTTCACGTTCTGCATATGCCCCCAGTGCTGGTTCGCGTCCCGGGCGTCCATCCAGCGCTCGAAGGCATAAGTGTATGCGCAGGTCGGGCATGCGCTCACGACGGTGCGCGCGCCAATTGCGTCGCCCAGCTCGAAGGTGCGGCAGGTGCGTTGGCGGGGCATGCGCCCGTCGAACGATACCACGTTGCCACCTGCGCCGCAGCACCAGGCATCGATGCCCGTGCAGGGAAACGGCCGGCTCTCCACCGCCGCAAGCAATTCCCGCACGGCGGGCCCGTGTTTCCCGGCGCGGTCATTGCAGGAATCGACCACCGTCATCGGCAGGGGGCATCCGTCAAATGCGTGCGCGCTCACCTGCACGCCGGCATCGAGCATCAAGCGCGCGAGCGAGAAGAATTCCATATCGGGTGCGACCGTGGCCGCCGCCGCTGCCAGCTGCTTCTCGCACCCGGGGCATACCGTCACGATGCGCTTCACGCCGCGTTCGCGGGCGGCTGCGACGATTCGCTCCCGCCACGATATCGCGCGCCGCATCTCGCCCACGCATTCGAGCGGCCACGCGCAGCATTGCGTGGAAAGCAGGCACGGCCCCTCGTGCTCTTCAAGCCATGCGAGGGCCATGCGGGTGAGCTCGGGGGCGTAGGCGCTCAGCGTGCACCCGGGAAAGAAGAGCGTTTCGGCTGATGGCGGCAAGGCGATGTCGGCATCGGGATCATCGGGCGTTTCCGCGGCATCGATGGGGGCGATGTGCAGCACGGGAAGGTCGTCGTAGCGCACGCCTTGCAGATGGCGAAATACGCTGAACGTGTTCCACACGCGGTCGACTTCGACAAGCGCCACATCGGCGTCGAGGATGAACCCCGCATCGCGCAGAAGCTCGCGCCAGGGTCGCCAGAGGTCGGTCATCGACAGGTCCTGCGGGCAGCGCGCGGTGCAGCGGTCGCACCCCGCGCAAAGGCGGATCTGCCGATAGAGCTGGCGGTGCTTCGCCATCGCGCGACGCACGTCATCGAGGGTTGAGGCGCCATCGAGCGCAGCGCGGCTTTCGGCGCAGAGCGCGGCCAGGTTCCAGCTGCATCCTTCCAGC
The DNA here is from genome assembly GCA_015062635.1 of Coriobacteriaceae bacterium. GTDB lineage: Bacteria > Actinomycetota > Coriobacteriia > Coriobacteriales > Eggerthellaceae > UMGS1519. The sequence continues at coordinate 5,302 of SUUF01000046.1, forward strand.
AGTTCGCAGCGGTTCAGGCACGAACCGCAGCCGATGCAGACGTCTTCCATCGTGGCGAGCGTCTGGCGCAGTCGGTCGAGCAGGGGTGAAACGTCAGCCATGGCTCGGCTCCTGTTCCATGATGAACGCGACGGGCTGGCAGGTTGCGCGGTCGGCGCAGTGCCCGCAGTCTTCCTCGAGGTCACCCGAAATCTCATCGAAGGGAATCTCACGGCAACCGATGCTGCGGTAGAACCCGGCAACCTCGCCGCGTGCGACGAGCTTCAGGTATCCCTGCTGCTCGAGCGCTCCGCGCATCAGCAAGCGCCCAACGCCCTTGCCCCGGTAATCGGGGCGCACCGCCACCGGCGCCACATGGGGCCCCTTGCCGGTTTGCTGGACGCGGATGTAGCCGACCGGCTGGTCTGCGGCGTTGACGGCGACCAGCGCATGCTGCCAATCGGCGGCGAACCCCATGCCGCCCAGGCGCATGAGCGCCCGCACGAAGGCCTCGTCGCCTTCTTGCGCGGGGCGAAGCGTGATGCTCAGGCAGGGCTCGGGTGCGTTGCAGGCGGTGGTCATGGCTGCCCCTACAGCGGCGGAAGGTAGATTTTCGCGCGCGATTCGGGTATCGCCTTCTTCGACAGCTGGCGCAATCCGCTTATCACCGTGGGCATCATGGCGGTGGAAATGCCCATGAACATCTGGTCGGCGGGAAGGTCGCTTGCCGCGCGGCAGCCGTAGCAGCCAAGCGACAGGTTCATCGTCTGCTCTTCGCGCGGGATGAGCGTGGCCTCGACGCACAGGCTGTTGTAGCCCGACACGCGGTAGTTGAATCGTTTTCCCGTGTAATACGAGGCGCTCATCGTAAGCCACATCATCTGCTCGGCGTCGCCCACGACCACCACCACGTCGGGTGCGGCCGCCGCCTTGGCGAGCGGTGTCGCAACCGTCGCGTCGATGCTGCGCTGTGGCAGGCGCGGCCGTTCTGCCATCATCTGCGATGCGGCTTCCATCGTGTCGAGCTTCTGGAACAGCAGGTACAGCTCGCCGCTCGCCAGCTTGGGGGGCACGTCGGTCATGCCCAGAATCGAGGTGCCGTCGGGGCAGGAATGCCGGTTCGGCGGCAACATGATGGACCGTCCGAGCCGGGCGTACGCGAGTTGTTGGCAGTAGCGCAGGCGCATCGAGGGCACCGGCACGTCGGGCAACGGAGCGCCGGCGGGCACGAGCGTCACCGCGACGGGTTCCGAGCGCAGCTGCAGCGACTCTTTCAATACCTGCGCCCATTCGGAATATCGCGCCTGCTCTTCAGGCGGAAGCGCCGGGGCTTTCTCGCGGTTCTCGAAGGGGTCGTATGCTGGGCCGCTTCCGGTGATGCGCAGCGCGTTCACGGGGCACTGCCCCTCGCAGGTCTTGCAGCCCACGCAGCGTTCAGGCGCCACCGAAACGGGCATCTCACCGGTCGGGGTGTCGATTCCCGTGGGCGTGGGTCGCATCTCGTAGCAATCCATCGGGCAAAACGCCGCGCACAGGCCGCAGCCTAGGCAGAGGCTGGCATTGTGCTCGCATTCGTACGTGACCTTGGGGCCTTCGTCGAGGCCGGTGTCCCAATCGAGTCGCTTCATGTTCACCTGGCTTCCCGCCGGCCCAACGATGGGTGAATGCGGTTCCCCTGGGCGTCGTTGAGCTCCGAGCTGCAAAACGGGATGAGCCGCCCGTCGGCGGTTGCGTGGAACATCGAGCACTGCTCCATGCGCTCGAGGTCGACGTTCGAGCGATCCATGTAATCCATGATGATGAGCGAGAGCCCGCCCTCGAAGTCGGGCACGCGCTTCGCCGCGATGTCCCACAGCACCGCCCCCTGCGGCGAGTTCGGGTCGTACCAGGCGCGGTATTCCTCGTGCGTCAGGCCGCGCGTGACCGGGATGAACTCGTCGTTGCGGCGGGCAAGGTAGGTTCCCGCATCGCACAGCGGGTGCGAGCAGCCCAGCGGCACCAGGTCATCGACGCGGATGAGCCCGTCGGTCTGCGCGTCGAGCGCGAAGATGACGTCACCCATCGTCAGCGGCACGCTGCGGCGCACCTCGAACCGTCCGCTCGTGAATGCCGGCTGCAATGCCACGCCGACGACGATGTCGTTGTTCGCCAACGCGAAGCGCACGACGTCGCCGATCTGGTTCTCGTTCACCCCGCCGACGACGGTCATAGCAAGCACCACCTGCACGCCGCAACGGCGGCAGGTCTCGATGGCCGAAAGCTTCGCCTGCAGCAGGTCGGCGCCGCGGGTGGCCAGGTACGGTTCGGGCGTCGTGCCGTCGAACTGCAGGTAAACGCCCGATATGCCCGCATCGGCCAGTTCGCGCAGGTAGGCTTCGTTGCGCGCGATGGCCAGGCCGTTCGTGCTAATCTCGATGTAGCGGATGCCCGCTTCGCGTCCGATGCGCACGATGCTCGCCAAGTCGGGGCGCACGGTCGGTTCGCCACCCGTCAGGTTCACGCCCACATCGGCGCCGGCGAACGACCGGATGGTCTGGAAGATGCCGCGGAATTCCTCGGTCGCGAGCTCGTTGTCGTCTTCGTGCGACGCCATGAAGCAGACCGGGCAGTTGAGGTTGCAGCGCTGGGTGATCTCGATGCCCACCTGCGTGGGACGCCGCGCATGATGGTTGCAGATGCCGCACGAAAACGGGCACGGGGCGTGCATCGGGAAGCTGCGCGCCGGCGGGTTCGCCGGCAGCGCGAGCGAGCGGAATGCCTGGTAGTGTTCGGCGTTCGGCCAGCGGTACGCCTCGAAGAACCCATGGTCGGGGCACGTTCGCTCCATCCATACGGTGCCATCATCGTGCACGACGTCGACGGCGGGAAGCTGCCGCAGGCATTCGGGGCAGATGCTCCTCGTGGTACCGATGCGCGTTGCCATGATGCGCCTACTTGTCGATTTCGTCGCGGTTGTCGAAGTTGCGGTTCGGCGGCGTCGACACGGTCACGCGCATGGCGCGGATGAACGTGAGCGTGCGATGCGGGACGAACACATCTTGGGAAAGCGCTGCATGCTCGAGCGCGTTGGTGACGGTCACGACGTGGGCGAAATCTTCCATGTTGTCGACATCGGGCACGGCGTCGAGCAGCGCCATGTGCACGTCGCCGAGTTCGCGCGCCTTGTCGATATAGGCTTGCAGCGCCGGCCGTCCCGCGGCGTTGTAGTACACCGTCTGGTTGTTCATGCCGCATTCGGGCGTGTAGCCCACAAGCGACGTGCCGCTTGCCTGGCAGGGAGCCAGCACCATGCCGCCTTCGGGGTACAGCGATTGGAAGCGGTGGAGGTGGTTGAACGCATCGATGATGTGGGTGCGCGGCATGATGGGCAGGTCGCCGCCAAGCGCGATGCACGTGCCGTATCCCATCGCGAACACCTTGTTGAACGCATCATCGAAGTGGTCGTCGAATACCTTGCCGGCATCTTCAATAACGTGGATGGGGCGCGACCACTCGCCCGATTCCGCGAGCACCTTTTCCATGACCTCGACGTTCTTGGCCGGCGTGGTGCTGACGAACATGTCGTAGACCTGCTCGACGACGTCGGGGTTCTCCTCGCGTTCGCGGCGGTTCTGCTCTTCCAGGCGGTCGAGTGCCTGCAGCGCGCATTCCAACACATCGAGCATCATGCGGCGGTACAGCGTCGCCGCCTGCACCTCGGTGAAGAGGCCGTCGTATTTCGTGGTCAGGCGCGTCTTGACCATGCCGGGAATCGGCGGCTTCGAAAACAGCATGAGCGCGTTTTTCTGGGTGGTCATCGCATATCCTCCTTTGTCGTGCCTTCGCGCCCGGTTGGGCCGGCGCGCGTGCGGTTACCTCGTGATACGCTCGCGAACGAACTGTGGGCTCGCTACATCCGACACTAGTAGGATAGCGCGTCGGATGCGGGTGTGGCGGGAAGAATGGCGAGGTCGCCGACGTTTAACCGCAGGCCATCGTGCGGCAGGACGACGCGCATGCCGCCGGTGTCGCGCGCGGCGAGTTCGGCGCGCAGCGCCGTCGCCGTATGCGGTTCGTCGTAGTGCAGCGAGCAGTGCGTGAGGTACACCGCCTTCGCGCCGAGCGTGCGCCCGAGCGCGATGGTGCCGTCGACGGTCGTGTGGGAAGCGGGGTTCCAGTTGCGCCCGATGAAGGTGGAGTCATGGATGAGCGCATCGAGCTCCTGCAGCCGCTGCAGCACCGCCGGTTTCAGCGGGCCGGTGTCGGGGAAGTAGGTCAGGCGTGCACCGTCGCAGGAAATCTCGTAACCCACCGCGCCTTCGCAGTGCGATGCCGGCAAGGCGGTGTACGACACCCCGTCGAACGTGAGCGTCTGGAACGGCTCCACGACGTGCGGCTCCACGACGTCCCACATCCAATCGTAGTGGGTGGCGAGCCAGGCCAGGCATTCCGCGGTGGCATATACGGGCAGCGGGTCGTGGCGCACCAGGCGCACCGCGAATTCCAGCTGGGGCAAGCCGCCGGTGTGGTCGAAGTGCTGGTGGGTGAACAGCACGCGGTCGATTGCCGAGATGCCCTCGCGCGCGAACTGCAGGCGCAGCTCGGGGGCGGTGTCGATGAGGGTGATCCCGGTTCCCATTACCGCGATGGACGAACAGGTCTTCGCTTCGACCGGGTTTTCGAGCGCCTCTTGGCACGCTTCGCACCCGCAGAAAAACGTCGGGTTGCCGCATGCCGCTCCCGTTCCCAAAAACACCAGCTCATGTGCTGTATCCATGGCAACTCCTCCCTTGTGCCGGCGGTCGACTTGCGCCGGCTGCCGAGCCCCCGGTATGCCCGCGCGGCGGCACCCGCGCGCCTACACGTCGAGGCGCTGGCGCTCGACGAGTTCGGCGAACAGGCCGTTGCGCGCGATGAGCTCGTCGTAGGTGCCATCTTCGACGATATGCCCGCCTTCCAGATACAAGATGCGGTCGCAGTTCTTGATGGTCGACAGGCGGTGGGCGATGACGATGCGCGTGCACTTCAGCTTGTCGAGCGCCTCGGACACCTGCTTTTGCGTGCGGTTGTCGAGCGCGCTCGTGGCCTCGTCGAAGATGAGCACGCGCGGCTTGGGGGCGATGGCGCGGGCGATCATCAGGCGCTGCTTCTGGCCGCCCGAAATGCCGCCGCTGCCTTCCGAGATGACGGTCTGCATGCCCATCGGCATCGCGCGGATGTCGTCGGCGATGCCGGCAATCTCGGCGGCTTCCCAGGCGTCTTCGAGCGAAAGCTGCGGTGCCGAAATCGTGATGTTCGAGTAGATGTCTTCCTGGAACAGGCTGCCGTCTTGCGTGACAGTGCCGATACGGCGGCGCAGCGAGCGCAGGTCGACCTTCGTAAGGTCTTTGCCGTCGTAGTAGATGGCGCCTTTCTCGGGCGTCTCGAAGCCCAGCAGCAGGCGCACGAGCGTCGATTTCCCGCAGCCCGACTTGCCCACGATGGCCACGTATTCGCCGGGGCGGATCTTCAAGTCGAGGTCCTTCAGCACATAGGGCATGCCCTCGTTGTAGCGGAACGACACGTCGTTCAGCTCGATGCGCCCCGAGATGCCGGTGAGGATTTCCTTGCTCTCGGCGATTTCGGGTTCGGCCTGCAGGATGGGTTCGAGCATGTCGAGCATCGGCTTGACGCGCGCAGCCGACTGCACGACGCCGGCCAACGACATGAACGCGCCCATCACCATGCCGTAGGCGGCGAAGAACGCGATGTAGTCGGATGGCGTCACGCCGTTCACAACCGCGAGGTAGTACAAGACGAGCGCGCCGGCAAGCGAGACGGCCGTGATGAGCGCGGAGCTGATTTTCAGGAAGAACGGCGGGTTGTACTGCAGCTCGGCGCTCTTCGTGTACGCCTTGGCCCACTGGGCGAAGGCGCGCTTCTCGGCGCCTGCGAGCTTGATCTTCTGCACGCCGTAGATCATCTGGAAGCTCTTGCCGTTTTCCTTGGCGGCGTATTCCATCTGCTGGCGTGTCACCTGCATCTGCACGAATGAGGTCGCGAGCGTGATGGCGACGGTTGCCACGATGACGCAGACTGCCGGTAGCGTGAGGCTCGGCGCGAATTGGTTGATCTGCATGATGTAGAGCAACGAGAACAGGGCGGTGGTGCCGAGCGAGAGGACGTTCGACACGAGCAGCTCGACGAGCGTGCGCGCGGCGGTGCTGCGGCTGGCCAGCTCACCCGACGTGTAATCGCGGAAGAACGTGGCCGGCAGGCTGAGGATGCGCATCATGAGGGCCGACGAGACCGACATTGCGCACTTCGTGAGGATGCGGTTCACCGCGATTTCGCGCGAAGCCGAGATGAGCTGCTGCGCGAAGGCCGTGCAGAGCATGAAGGCCGCCGTCGCCCACAGCATCGGGTAGCTGCCGCTGTCGGCCACGAAGCCGGTGAGCGCCTTCGTGAGCATCGGCAGCAGCATGCCGGTGAGCGTGACGAGCAGCGTGATGCCCACGAGCAGCGCGACATCGGCGCCGCTCAGGCATTGCCACATGTATTCCAGCAAGTCGGGAACGCCGATTCTCCCCAAGGGCAGCGGGCGGTAGAAGCACCGCGCCTCGGGTTCGAATTCCCGCGCATTGGCGGCGTTGACCGTGGTTTTCTTGCCCGACTTGTCGTGATACCAGTAGCCCGAGAACGATTTCGGGAACATCGGGACCGGCTGGCCGTCGTCCTTGCGGTAGGCGATGAGCGGCCCGTACGAATCGTGGTACCAGCCTTCCGACAGTGCCACCATGCGATGCATGATGTTGTGCGGGCGCAGCGCGTATTCCAGCTGCTCGTCGGGGTTGGTTATGCTTGCGGGAATGTCGACGGGGTTGATGCGGTAGAACTTGAGAATGTCGTCGACCGCTTCCTTCGTGACGATATGCGCGCTCGCCATCGCGCCGGCGGTTTTCGAGCCGACGACCGCAGAGGCCATGCGCAAGATGGAATCTTCGAACAAGTCTTGGTCGGCTTGCTTGCGCTGTTTCAACTGATCATCGAAAAGACCCATTTCCGCACCTCCTCCTAGTCGTTCGAGACGAGGTCGGCGTAGACGCCGCCCATCGCGTACAGTTCGTCATGCGTGCCGCGTTCCACGACCCGCCCCTTGTCGAGCACGATGATCTCGTCGCAATCGCGAATCGTGGAAAGGCGATGGGCGATCATGATGCAGGTGATGCCGCGATCGCGCACGGCCTGCACGAGCTCGAATTCCGTCTTGGCGTCGAGCGCGCTCGTGGCCTCGTCCATGATGATGACGTGCGGGTCCTGCGCGAGCACGCGGGCGATTTCGAGCCGCTGCCGCTGGCCGCCCGACAGGTCGCGGCCGCCCTCGACGATCATGCTCGCATAACCGCCTTCGCGTTCCATGATGTCGTCGTGAATCTGCGCATCGCGCGCCGCCATGATGACCTCGAAATCCTCGATGGACTCATCCCACATGCGGATGTTGTTCCCGATGGTGTCTTCGAACAGCGTGATGTCCTGGTCGACGACGGCGACCGAACTCGTGAACACGCTGCGGTCGATGTCTGTGGCGGGCTTGTCGTCGAAGAGGATCTCCCCGCTCCACGGCTGGTACAGCCCGGCGATGAGCTTCGAGAGCGTCGACTTGCCGCAGCCCGACGCGCCGACCAAGGCCACGCTGTCGCCCGGCTCGATCGTCATCGAGAAGTCTTGGATGAGGGGGTCGCCGAGCTTCGCGTAGCCGAAGGTCACATTTCGCAGCTCGACCTTTCCGTCGAGCTTGCCGTAATCGGCCTCGTCGTCAATCGGGTCGTCGCGGTAGGTGACGTCCTCGGGGTACTCCATCACGTCTTCCACGCGCTCCATCTGCGTGCGCATCTCGGTGAGGGTTTGGCCGGCCCTCACAATAGTCATTGCGGGGTTCATGAACAGCTGCAAGTAGCCCTGGAAGGCCATCACCATGCCGAGCGTGAATTCACCCTGCATAACGAGGAATACGCCGAGGACGAGCACGGCGTAGTTCGCGAGGTTCGTGAAGAAGCCCGGCACCATGCCCAGGTAGAGGTTGAGGTTGGCGAAGCGCACGGTGGCAGCGTTAACCGCGGCCTGGTAGCCCGACCACTTGGCGAAGAACCCGTTTTCGGCGCCGGCCGATTTGATGGTCTCGATCATGCGGATGCCCGAAACCGTGGTTGAGTCGAGCTTGCCGGTGTCGCGCATCTGCACGCGCGTTATGTTCACGCGCTTGCGCGAGATGTAGCCGGCAAGCAGCGAGTTCAGCACGATGGTCGCGATGCCCACCAGCGTGAGCAGCAGGGAATAGCGGATCATCACGATGAGGTAGAACAGCATCATGAAGATGTTCAGCGCGAGCGGGGTGAACAGGTTCACGAGGGTGCTCGCGATGACGGAGTTGGTCAGCTTGCGTTGCTGGATGTCGCCGGCCATGCGTTGCGAGAAGAACTCCATCGGCATGCGCAGCACTTTCCACATGAAGGTGCTGCTGCCGATGACCGCCATCTTGCCGTTGATCTTCAGGGAATAGATGGCTTGCACTGCGGAGACCACCACCTGCATGACGCCGATGGCGGCCAACAGGCCGATGAACGGCAGGAGCAGGTCGCTATTCTCGCCGGTGAGCAGCCGGTCCATGAAGAATCGCGAGAACGCGGGGTTGATGAGCTCGAAGAGGTAGCCGATGATCGTCGTGAGCGCCACGAACGCGACGGCGGTGCCCGCCCCGCGCAGGCGGTTGCGCGCGAAGCTGAAGACGCTCTTGCGCCTGCCGCTTGGCGTGAAATCGGCGTTTGGCGCGAACAGCAGGCACACGCCCCGGTACGAGCGCACGAACTCTTCCATCGTGACGCGCAGGCTGCCCCGCGCCGGGTCGTTGAGGTAGGCGTGCTTTCCCTTCATGCCGCAGAACACGACGTAGTGGTTGCCGTTCCAGCGCAGGATGCACGGGCACGGCTTTTCCCGAAGTTCGGCGGCGGTGCATTGCTTGAGCTCGGTTTGCAGGCCATGGCTTTGCGCCGCTTTCACCATGATGTTGACGTTCACGCCGTCGCGCGACACGCCGCAGTCGGCGCGCAGCTGTTCGAGCGGGATCCACTTCCCGTAATAGGCGAGCACCATGGCCAGCGCCGCGGCGCCGCATTCGAGCGACTCCATTTGCATGACCACGGGGACCTTCGCGACGCCTCGGGTTATGGGTTTTGCAACTGCGTCCATGTCGTGCACCCGTTAGTTCAACAGCATCGAGATGACTTGCGTCGCCCGGTATCCCACCCGGGCTTCATAGGTGCCGTTTGGGACGTTCACCTTGGCCGATGCGATTATCTTGCCGTTGACGTCGGTGCCGACCGAATCGATTTCGGCCCGCGAGCCGCCGACCTCCATGGTCATGCCCGCCTGCACCTTCTCGCCGTCTTCCCTATTCTCGAAGAGCGCGACGGCCTGTCCGTTCGCGACGCGCGCCGTTCCCGTGACGGAGCTCTCGATGACCGCGCAGGTGCTCCAGAGCAAGAGCCCCACCAGCAGCAACACGACGGCCAGAAGCAGCACCCAGACTTTCGGGTTGGTGACCCGCAGGTAATCGTTGAGCTGTTCGGGGGAAGAGAGCCGGGTTGCGTTTTGGGTTTGTGCCATCGAGGGCCTCCTTCCCATGAATAGATACACAAGCATTATCGCATAGCGTCCGAGCCTGTATCGTGCGTGATAGGGCGGAATCGTGGTCGCTTGCGATGTTTCGGGCGAAGCGGGCGCTGCGCCCCTGACGTCGTCCAGCCGCTCCTTCGACACTTTGCGCCACACAGCCGAATTGC
>SUUF01000047.1 GCA_015062635.1 Coriobacteriaceae bacterium
CCGGTTCTTCGGATAGAGCGTGTTCGCGCCCGCCGCCTGCAAGGCGCGGTTGGCGCAGCGGACGTCGAAGCCCATCGTGAAGCAGAGCCTGAGCACGTTGTCGCGGCTCATCCCGCGCTGGCCGTTGAACACGTACCAGCCGAAGGTCTGCTCGATTCCCGCGTCGCGCAGCACTTCGGAGCGCTTCAAGCCGCGCTCTTCCAGCTGCTCGTTCAGGTAGCTCGAAAGGGAAGGCGTGCCGAGCCGATGTGCGTCCAGGTAGCGCTGGATATTTGGAGCCGACATCAGCTCATCGAGCAGTTCCTCTGTCAACGGCTCGTTTTCCATGGGCGCCTCCTTCGAATTCGATTGTAGCGTACTGTCGCTTTGCTCTGCCGGGCGACGAGGATGCTGAGCATGGCCCTTAACTAGCAGTTAATGAATCGGTTTCCGCCAATTCATACCATCGTGCTGGACGGTGAAGAGCTATCGCGAAATCGCGAGAAGAGGAGGGCATGATGGAAGACAACAGGGAAAACACCGATGTACGGCAAGGTTCGTCCGCAATATCGGGAGAATCGCCGGATGCGGCTGCGCCGGCTGCCGTGCAAAACCAAACGGCTCCGGTGCAAGATACCGCGATTCCAGCGCCCGCAACGCCGGTTGCGACGCAGAAATCGACATCGGGCCTAGCCGTCGCGGGCCTCGTTCTGGGCATCTTGGCGATACTCGGCGCGTTTGTCCCCTTGCTCAACATCCTCACGATGCCCTTCGCCATCGTGGGCCTGATTCTGGCCATCGTGGGCCTGCTGGGCATCAACAAGGGCAAGCACGGGGGCAAGGGAATCGCGGTTGCCGGCATCGTGTTGGGCGCCGTCGCCTTGGTCGTGACCATCGGCATGTACGGGTGCGCGGGCGCGGTTGCCAATTCGTCGCAATCGAGCTCTTCGGCTGCTGAGGAATCGTCCTCGCAGGCGGCGAGCTCGGCAAGCCAAGAAGCTTCCGCCGGCGTCAACGCGAATCTCGTGGGCACCTGGGATGTGGTTGGCATAAAGGCTAGCAATGGGAGCATCGACGCCGACGCGATTGACGCGCTTCGTGCCAACGGCGCAGATTATTTCCTGAACTTGAACGAGGACGGCACGTTTGTCTTGGTCATGGAAACGTCTTCCGATGCCGTGAAGGGAACGTGGAAGGCGGATGGCGAAGATTCTTTCGACTTGGTGGCCAACGGCACATCGATTACCGTTCCCATACGTGACGGAAAAGCGACGATGAATGCGTCGGGGAGCACTATCGAGTTCGAGAAGATCGAAACGGTGAAGGATCCCGCGAAGGTGGCGGAATCGAAGGGTGCTGCGTCTTCGAGCGCCGCGGCCGAGGAGAAGGAGGCGGCGGATAGCGGCGAGGTTTCGGCTGACGTGAAAGAAGCCCTCGACAGCTATGAGGCCGTGATGGACGAATACGTCGACTTCATGCAGCGTTACAAGGATTCCGGTTATTCCGCCAGCATGCTTTCCGACTACACCGACATGCTTCAGAAGTACAACGACTTTTCCGAGAAGATAAACGCGATGGACACGAGCAACATGTCGAACGCCGATTACGCGTACTACATCGAGGTGACCTCGCGGGTCTCGCAGAAGCTGCTTGCGGCAATGTAGCGTGGGGCTGCGGCACGGTCGATTTGCCGTGCCGCAGCGCATTATCGATGTCTTTATCAAATTGACAATGAAGATTCTTTTAGCACGAAAATGAAGGAAACCTAACATATACGCACTCAAATTTATGTTCGTCGTGTGCGGATGCCGGCCGATGCATAGGCAGCGGTGAAGCTGGCTTGTATCATTACCCTCGAAAAACTGGGATTAGCGTAGATAGGAACACCATGTCTTTCGAGAAATTCACCGATAAGGCCCGCAAGGTCTTGGTGCTCGCGCAAGACGAGGCGCGAAACCTGCACCAGCCCTACGTGGGAACCGAGCACCTTCTGCTCGCGCTCATCAAGGAGAAAGACGGTTTGGCCGCCCAGGCGCTCGAGTCGCTGAACGTGCACTACGACGACGTCATCGCGAACGTGCGCCAGATCGTGGCCATCGACGAGTCGGCCGACGTGTCGGGCCACCTCTCCTTCACCCCGCGCGTGAAGCGTGTGCTTGAAAACGCGTTGCGCGAGGCGATGCAGATGGGGCAGAGCTTCATCAACACCGAGCACCTGCTGCTGGGCATCGTGCGTGAAAACGGCGGCACCGCCACCGACGTGCTTGACCGCATGGGCATTTCAGGCGACGCCATCCGCGCCGAGCTGAACGACCTTATCGGCCAGACGACGGTTTCGGTGGGCACGGGCTTTGACACCGCGCAGGGCGCCTCCGACTCGGCGCTCGCGGAATTCGGCACCGACCTCACGCAAAAGGCGCGTTCGGGCAAGCTCGACCCGGTCATCGGCCGCGCGGGCGAGATCGAGCGCATCATGCAGGTGCTGTCGCGCCGTCAGAAGAACAACCCGCTCATTATCGGCGAGCCCGGCGTGGGCAAGACCGCCGTCGTCGAGGGCCTCGCGCAGCTCATCGTCGCCAAGAAAGTGCCCGACATCCTGCGCAACGTGAAAATCGTCGCGCTCGACGTATCCGGCATCGTCGCGGGCAGCAAGTACCGCGGCGAATTCGAGGAGCGCCTGAAGAAGTGCATCAAGGAGGTGAAGGATGCTGGCAACATCATCCTGTTCATCGACGAGATCCACTCCATCGTGGGCGCGGGCTCGGCCGAGGGCAGCATGGACGCCGCCGCCATCCTGAAGGCGCCGCTTTCGCGCGGTGACATCCAGGTCATCGGCGCCACCACGCTCGAGGAATACCGCAAGCACTTCGAGAAGGACGCCGCGTTGAACCGCCGCTTCCAGCCGGTGAACGTCGGCGAGCCGAGCGAAGAGCAGGCAGAGCGTATTTTGCGCGGGTTGCGTTCGCGTTACGAGGAACACCATAAGGTCCACTTCACCGACGAGGCCCTGCAAAGCGCCGTCCAGCTGGCCGACCGCTACATCCAAGACCGCTACCTGCCCGATAAGGCCATCGACGTGATGGACGAGGCCGGTGCGCGCATGCGCATCCGCAACATGACGCTGCCGCCCGAGCTGCAGGAGCTCGAGGACAAGCTGCGCCACCTGCAGAACGAGAAGACCGACGCCATTCAGGCGCAGGATTTCGAGAAGGCCGCCCAGCTACGCGACGACGAGGCCAAGCTGCGCGAGCAGCTCGAGACCACGCGCAAGGACTGGGAGGAGCGCACCGAGAAAGAGGTGCGGGAGGTTACCGCGCAGGATATCGCCGATGTCGTCTCGATGTCGACGGGCGTGCCGGTGTCGAACCTCACCGAGGCCGAGGCCGAGAAGCTGCTGCGCATGGAAGGCGTGCTGCACGAGCGCGTCATCGGCCAGGACGAGGCGGTCACAGCCGTGTCGAAGGCGATCCGCCGGTCCCGTTCGGGGCTGAAGGACCCGAAGCGCCCCGCCGGTTCGTTCATCTTCCTGGGCCCCTCGGGCGTGGGCAAGACCGAGCTTTCGAAGGCGCTCGCCGAGTTCCTGTTCAACTCCGAGGAAGCGCTCATCAGCTTCGACATGTCGGAATACATGGAGAAGCACACCGTGAGCCGTCTCGTGGGTTCTCCTCCGGGTTACGTGGGCTATGACGAGGGCGGCCAGCTCACCAAGGCCGTGCGCCAGCGTCCCTATTCGGTGGTGCTCTTCGACGAGATCGAGAAGGCGCATCCCGATGTGTTCAACATCTTGCTGCAGATTCTCGAGGAAGGCCGCCTGACCGACGCCCAGGGCCGCACCGTCGACTTCCGCAACACGATCATCATCATGACGAGCAACGTGGGTGCCCGCGAGATCGCACAGGAAACGCCTGTCGGCTTCAGCGGCGGCAAGAAGGGCCTTTCCGACAAGGAGATCAACGCATCCGTGATGTCCGAGCTGAAGAAGCTCTTCCGCCCCGAGTTCCTGAACCGCGTCGACGAGGTCATCGTGTTCAAGACGCTCACCGACGTCGAGATGAACCAGATCGTGCGCCTGCTGGTCGACGACCTGCGCCAGCGCCTGATCGCCCAGAACATGACGATCAACCTGACGGATGCCGCTTGCGACCATGTGCGCGAAGAGGGCACCGACACCACCTTCGGCGCGCGTCCGCTGCGCCGCGCTATCCAGCGCCTGCTGGAGGATCCGATTTCCGACCAGATTCTGGAAGGAAGGTGGACGAGCGGATCGGTCATCGACGTCGACTACGACGCCGAAGCCAAGGAGCTCACGTTCACGCAGGGCTCGGGTGCGATTCCCGCGCCGCGCCGTCGCGACAGCATCGCCACCGAGGCTGAATTGCTGCTGCGGGGCTACGGGCTTGACAACACCGGCACGGCCTATAGCGGACCGTCCGGCGGGGGCATCGCCGGAGGTGCCGCCGACTAACGGCGAAGCGGGAGCCGCCCTCCGGGGCGGCTCTTTTCGTGTTCGGGCTGCGATGGCGCACGGCGTGCACGTTATTCGGATGGCGTTTACCAGGTAACGATTCATATGGGCCATAAAAGCGTTACCATAGTGCGGATAAACTAACCTCGGGGGATTGAGAGGCGCACGATGGAAAACCAGCGAGAATGGGAGGCCGCGGGAACCGCCGCCCAGGCACCGGCGAAAGACGAGGTGCTTCGCGAGCCGTCGTTCAATCTCAACATCGATTTCGAGGCCATCGTCGAGAGCCTTTCCGGCCTCGAGGGAAAGGTCGACAAGAATCCGAAGACCGCTGCCGTGATCCTCGCGGGAGGCTCGGGCGAGCGATTCGGGCGTCAGGGCGGCAAGCAGCTGGTGGAGATCGCCGGCAAGCCGATGCTCACCTGGTCGGCCGAGGCGTTCGATGCAGTGGGCGATGTCGGGCTCATCGTCGTCGTGTGCCCCGAAGAGCGCCACGAGGAATACCTGCGCGAGGCCATCGACCCGTTCCCATTCGTCACGCCGGTCGTTTTGGCTCCGGCAGGCGACATCCGCCAGGAGTCGGCGTTTTCCGGATTGGAGTACGTGCCGGACGATTTCGAGTTCGTTGCGGTGCATGACGGCGCTCGCCCGCTCGTGTCCCCGGGCCTCATCGAGCATACGATTTCAACCCTGAAGGGCAATATCGATGCCGATGGCGCCGTGGTGGCCCACCGTTCCATCGATACCCTGAAAGTGGTTGAAAACGGCGTGGTCATGGGCACCCCCGATCGCTCGGTGTTCTGGAATGCCCAGACTCCGCAGGTGTTCCGCACGGGTATCTACCGGCGCGCCCATGCGGCCGCGCTTGCGGATGGCTTCGTCGGAACCGACGATTCCTCGCTCATCGAGCGTCTGGGAGGACGGGTGCTCGTCGTCGAGGGATCGCGCAACAACATCAAGCTCACGGTTCCCGAGGACTACCGGATGCTCACGACGTCCATCCAGATGATCGTCGCGAACCGGCATCATGCGAGCGCAGCGTCCGACGCGGAAGAGGAGTACTAGCCATGGCTGATTTCAACCCTGCTGACCTGCGAATCGGCCTCGGCACCGATATCCATGAGCTGGTCGGCGGCCGTCCGCTCATCATCGGCGGCGTCGAGATCCCCCATTTCCGCGGCTTGCTCGGTCATTCCGATGCCGACGTTCTCGCCCATGCGGTGGCCGATGCCGTGCTCTCGGCGGCGCGGTTGGGCGATATCGGGAAACTGTTTCCCGACAGCGATCCCGCCTACAAGGGCGCCGATTCCCTGAAGCTGCTCTCGATCGTGGCCGAACGCGTGCGCGCGGAAGGCTTCGAGATCATCGACGTGGATGCCGTCATCACGGCTCAGCAGCCGAAGCTCTCGCCGCACCGGCAGCAGATGCGCGAAAACCTCGCCGAGGCCTTGGGCATTTCCGTCGACAACGTGGGCGTGAAAGCCACGACGAGCGAGCGTTTGGGCTTCGAGGGCCGCGAAGAGGGCATGACTGCCCAAGCGGTCGCCCTGCTGCATCGATGTAGATAACCGGCCCGTTGCCGCCCCGGCGCGTCTTGACGCGTTTACCCGGTTATGCCCGCGATGGGTCCATTGCCCGGCATATGCGGGGAATCGTGCGTCCACGACGTTTTGCCGGCGCTTCCGGCGTGCCGGGACCGGGAATTTCATTTGCCCTGTAAGGCTTGCGGCATTACCGTTAGAATCGCAGCTAATTGTTTCGAACCAGAAGGAACCCCATGATCAAACTCTACAATTCGCAGACGCGTCGCAAAGAGGAATTCAAGCCGGTGGAGGAAGGGCATGTGCGCATGTACGTGTGCGGTCCCACCGTGTACAACTACATTCACATTGGCAATGCGCGCACGTTCATCAGCTTCGATACCATCCGTCGCTACCTCATGTGGCGTGGGTTGAAGGTCACGTTCGTGCAGAATGTCACCGACGTCGACGACAAGATCATCAAGAAGGCCAACGAAGAGGGCCGCAGCGCCGCCGAGGTGGCCAAGGAGTACACCGAGGCGTTCATCGCCGACATGCATGCCGCCGGCGTGATGGACCCCGACGTGCGCCCGAAGGCGACCGAGGAGATTCCGGCGATGATCGAGCTCGTGCAGCGCATCATCGACGAGGGGCATGCCTATGTCGAGGAAGGCGACGTGTACTTCGACGTGCGCTCGTTCCCCAGCTACGGCAAGCTTTCCGGTCGCAACATCGACGAGATGGAAAGCGGCCACCGCGACCTCGTGGCTGGCGGCGCCGTGGACGACCGCAAGCGCGACCCGCTCGATTTCGCGCTCTGGAAGGCCGCGAAGCCGGGCGAGCCGAGTTGGGATTCCCCGTGGGGGCCGGGCCGTCCGGGTTGGCATATCGAGTGCTCGGCGATGTCGAAGAAGTATCTCGGCCTTCCGCTCGATGTGCATGGCGGCGGCTCCGATCTCATCTTCCCGCACCACGAGAACGAGACGGCGCAGTCTGAGGCCGCATACGGCACGACCTTCTGCAATGCCTGGATGCATGGCGGCATGCTGCAGGTGAACTCCGAGAAGATGAGCAAGTCGCTCGGCAACTTCAAGCTGCTGCGCGAGGTGCTGGAGTACACCAAGCCGCAGGTGCTGCGCATGCTCATGCTTCAGGCGCACTACCGCAGCCCGCTCGATTTCAGCCAGGAGCGGCTTGACGAGAGTGCGACGAGCCTCGAGCGCATCGAGAATTGCCTGCGCAACGTCGAGTGGCTGGCAGGCAATGCCGCCGGCGACGAGACCTCCTTCGACCTGGCTGCCCTCGAGGCCGCCGGCGAGAAGCTCCGCGCCGATTTCGTCGAGGCGATGGATGACGACTTCAACACGGCGGGTGCCTTGGGCGCGCTGTTCACCTTCGTGGGCGAGCTGAATGCGGCCATCGCCGATGCGAAGTTGAACGCGGCCGATGCCGGGCGCTTGCGCACCGTGGCGGGCCTCGTGGCCGAGTTGCTCGGCGTGCTGGGCATCGACCTTGCGGCCGGAAAGGCCGAATCGGCCTACCCGGTTGAAACCGTGGCTTTGGCGGCCGAGCAGGCGGGGTATGCGGGCGACGACCCCGAAGAGGCCGTGCAGGCGTTGCTCGACACCCGCGCCGCCGCCCGCAAGGAGCGCAACTTTGCGGTGGCCGATGCCATCCGCGACGGGCTGAAGGCCTTGGGCCTGGTTATCGAGGATACCCCGCAGGGCGCGCGCGTGAACATCGCGGGATAAGCGCTTCGGCGAACCAGGGCACGTGTAGGGAAAGAGAAGGGGCTGCATCTTTTGATACAGCCCCTTTGTTGTTGCCCGCTGGGGTGACGAGGCTCCAATGGCCCCTCGAGTGGGGCTGCCGTGAAATGCTTGCGTTCCCGATGAGTTGCTGCCCGCGTCGGGCCGCTGCCGGCGGTTGCAGGGGGCCTTTGTCCGCGTCGGGCCGGCTCCCGCACGATGCGACACTGCACTTGCCAGGAATCCCCCATCGTGAACCCGCCTCTGCCACGTTTTGGCGCTCATGAGGGACGATTCCTTGCAAACCGGGTTCACGATGGCGAATTCGTGGCGTTAACGGGTTCACGATGGAAGATTCCCGACGTGGGCGGGTTCACGATGGGGGAATCCTGACGTTGGCGGGTTCACGATGGAAGATTCCCGACAAATGGAACATGGGGCCGCCTGAAAGTCCAAGGGAGCGGCGACCGGCAGCCCTTCGTCCCATCGAACCCATCTGCTCTTCTACGGCAAGCAAGGCGCAAAGCATCAGCAGCTCTGCCCAAGCGCAGTTTGGGCGATTCCAAAAGCAGAGGGCTTTCCAGGCGGTATAATGAACATGTGGGAACTCCGACAAGGCTGGCTGCAATCACGGAACATGGGAGCATCCATCTTTAAGCCCCGACGCCATAGAACCACGACCGAGCCCACGAGGCATAAACGATGCCAATGGAAGCTGGCCGCGAGGCCCGTTGAAAGGAGTAAGCACCATGAAAAAGACCCTGATGGCAGCAGCTCTCGTCATAGCGCTCTGCGCATCGATCGCCGTTCCCGCATGGGCGGCGCCGTCTGCTGACGAGCCGACGGCGGGCACTCCAAAGCTCGCGGCGCAGCAGACGCAATCTGGCAAATGGACAATCAACAAGAAGGCAGGAACGTACGTCACCAAGGCCAAGAAGAAGCTGTTCAAGAAGGCAACCGCAGGAATGGCCGGCGTGAGCTACACACCCGTGTTCGTCATGTCCACGCAGGTCGTTGAGGGTACCAACTACGCGTACTTCTGCAAGGCGAAGACCGCGACGTCCAAGCCGGTCACCTCCTGGAAGGTCGTCATCGTAAACAAGTCCCTATCCGGCAAGG
Organism: Coriobacteriaceae bacterium; assembly: GCA_015062635.1. Lineage (GTDB taxonomy): Bacteria > Actinomycetota > Coriobacteriia > Coriobacteriales > Eggerthellaceae > UMGS1519. The sequence goes on from SUUF01000047.1 coordinate 8,832, forward strand.
CCAAGGTGGTCACCGTCAACAACTTCAACTATAAGAAAGTCAGCACACTGAATAATCCCCCGAAGTCTTCTAAGATGTCGGGCGCATGGAAAAACGTCGCCAAGATGAGCAAATGCAAGTCCAAGGTGCTCCCCAAGGAAGCGCGGACCGCGTTCACCAAGGCCACGAAGAAGTATACCGGCGTCCAGCTGAACGCCCTCGTGCTCATCTCGAAGCAGACGGTATCGGGAATGAATTATCGCTATCTCTGCAGCGGCGTCATTCCGGGGAAGAAGGCCGTGAATTACTACGTTGTCGATGTGTACAAGAACCTCAAGGGCAAGGCGAAGATCACGGCATGCGACCCCATCAACATGGAAAAGTACCTGAACGTCTAAGCGAGCGCCCGCTAGTGGATACCACGGGGTCGCGCAAAGCATGACGAAGGGGCGCATCGCGCTGGCACGCATGCAAAGGGGCTGTATCAAAAGATGCAGCCCCTTTTTTCATCTTGCCGTCGCTGTGCGGCTATTTCTTGTCTGCGACTTTCTTCTTGGCCGCCGTCCAGCGTTTATAGGCGTCGCGCACATCGCGGAAGTCGAAGTAGAGCGACGAGGCGAAGAGCGAGATGATAAGCACGATCGAGACGATGCCGCCCCGTTGGGCCGCCGCTTCCAGCATGCCCGCCGTGGAATAGAACACGGGGATGAGGAAGAGGATGACGATCCAGCTGCAACCGCCGAAGCGGCTGGAGAACAACAGCAGGTAGGTGATGACCGCCCAGGTGAGCATCGCGTCGAAGTAGTTGCCGTTCAATGCGAGCAGGCCGCACAGCGCCACCTTCACCGCGAGCATGACAAGTCCGATGCGCACGTCTTGCTGCGCCCGGGCCGCCTGCTGCTCGGCTGTGGGCGGGGTGTAGGTCACGAAGGGGCTGAACGGGTCGTACCCTTGCGCCTGCTGCTGTTGCGCCGCCTGTTGCGCCCATTGGCGGAACATCTCGGGGTCGACCTCGACCCATTCCGGACCGGAGCCCTGGCCGCCGCCATAGTTCACGTAGGGGCTGCGGTACGGGGCGCCGCCGTAACTGCTGGTGTGGTAGCGCGGGCCGTATTCCGGGTCCCATTTACCCGACTTCAAGACGTCGTTGGCTTCGTTGATCTTCTTCGTCCGCTCTTCGGCCTGTGCCTTCTGGGCGGGATCTTGGAACCGGTCGGGGTGGTTTTCCACGACCTTCTTGCGATGGGCCTTTTTCAGCTCATCGTCGGTGAAGCCTTCTTGCAGCCCGAGTATGTTCAACGCTTCAGATTTTTTCATGCTGCATACTATAAATGCTAACTGGGGCTCTGTGCGGGGAAAACACGGCATGCCGACAACTGTTGCACCAGGGGGCGGGAACCGAAGACGCGCGCCGTCAGGCGGGCTGCCCCGGCTCCTGCGCCCCTTGCGTGGATGTGCTCTGTGTCGAGTAATCGCGCAGATGGCGCTTTTGCGGCGTAAGGTGGTATTATTACGGGCCACACTAGAAACGGAGCAGGGAGGACCGCTTGAAGAAGGCGTTGCTCATCATCGTCGCGATTGTCGCATGCTGCGCCCTGCTCGCGAACGCCGACTACCTCATGGATTTCGTGAACACGGTGGCCACCGGAGCCGTCGTGCCCATCGTCATCGCATGCGTGGTCATGCTGTTGCGCCACCTCACGCAGGCGATGTCGTACAAGACGGCCTTCGATGCGGTCGATTTCAAGGAAACCACGCTCTGGCAGGATATCGTACTGATATTCAGCCTCGTGTTCATCAATACATTCTGCCTGTTCAGCGGTGCGACTGGCGTTGCCTTCATCATCGATGACCTGCGGCGCAAGGGCGCGCCCATCGGCACGGCCACGAGCGGTGCCATCCTCTCGCAAATCGGCTACTTCGCGGCAGTGTTCGTCATCTGCATCATCGGATTCATCACCATGGCGCTTTCCGGCCAGGTGAACACGTTCTTCGTCGTCGGCGGCGGATTGCTTGCCCTGGTTCTGTTCGGCCTCTCCAGCTTGTTCGTCCTCGGGTATTTCAAGCCCGATGTGCTGTACTGGCTGTTCGACAAGATCGAGTGGATCATCAACAAGGTCATCGGCATCTTCAAGAAATCGCTTGCCCCCGCCTGGGGCTCTTCGAATGCCGATTCGATGATCAAGAGCTCGCGGGTGCTCGCCCACAACCCGACCGGAACCATCGTCAGCGTGTCGTGGGCATCGTTGTCCGCCATCCTGAACATGCTGTGCTTGGTGGCCATCGGTTTCGCCTTCGGCTACACCGAGGTGCCGGTGCTCGTGGCGGCGTTCGCGCTGGCCGCGGTTTCGGTCATCGTCTCGCCCACGCCGCAGGGAGTCGGCGTCGTCGAAGCGGCCATCGCCGCCATCATCACCGGTGCGGGCGGCGACCTGAGCACCGCCACGGCCATCGCGCTCGTGTACCGCGGCATCATGTTCTGGCTTCCGTTCTGCATCGGCGCCCTGCTGCTCGGTCAAACCGACTTCTTCAGCAGCAAGGACAAGAAGGCCGACCCCGAACAGCAGAAGAAGGACGTCGCGTGGGTGTCGGGCACCTTCGTCGGCATCACGGGCCTCGTGAACATCGGGTTGAACTTCGTGCCGCAGCTGTTCGAGCCCTATGCGGCCGCCATCCAGTTCATCAACTTCGGCGACATCTTCTTCGGGCCGACGCTGGGCATCATGGGCGTGTTGCTGCTGGTGCTTGCCGTGGGCCTGGTCATGCGATTCCACACCGCCTGGGGCCTGACGATGGTGCTGCTGGTGTTGGTGGCCGCCGTCGAGTTCCTGTTCTATGCGACGATAACCGTCGCAGCCGTCATGGTCGCGCTCATCGTGTGGCTCACCTGGCATCGATACGCGTTCGACAAGCCCATCACGCAGGATGCATTCCGCCTGACCCCGCGCAAGCGCGAAGGGAAGACCGCCTAAGATGCCCGAACGCAGCTTCGATGCGGTGGTCCAGGCCTTGGTGCGGGGCCTTCCCGTCGTGCTTCCCACCGATACGCTCTACGGAGTCGGGGTTTCCTGCCGCCATGCGGCAAGCCCGGCCGTGCTGTACGAGATAAAGGGGCGTCCCTCGAACAAGCCCGTGGCCTGGTTGGTGGGCGAGATGGGCGACCTCGAGAGGTATGGCGCCGATGTGCCTGCATACGCCCGCACGTTAGTTCGCGCCTTCTGGCCGGGGGCGCTCACTGTCATCGTGAAGGCAAGCGAGGCCGTGCCGGCGGCGTATCGATCGGAGCAGGGAACCATCGGGCTGCGCATGCCCGACGACGATGTGACGCGCGCGGTGGCGCGGGCGGTCGGGTGTCCGCTCGCGGTGACGAGCGCCAACCTTTCCGGCGGCCCCGACCCGCATCGTTTCGCGGAAATCGACCCGCGGGTGCTGGAACGGGTGGCGGCCGCCATCGATGACGACCGCGAGAAAAGCGGCATCGGCTCCACCGTCGTGAGCTGCCTCGGCTCCAAGCCGCGCATCCTGCGCGAAGGGGCCGTCACCCAAGCCGACATCGACGCCGCACTGGCGTGAACGAAGGCGCATCCTCCCTTCTCCCCGGTTCGTTCTGAGCGATAATGGTTCCAGCCATGCAGCGTGCGGGCTGCGTGACGGCGGGCGTGACAAGGAGGAGCAATGAGAGAGCATATCGTGGCATTCGACCAGGGCACGACGTCTTCGCGCACCCTGCTCATAAACCGCCAGGGCGAAGTGGTAGATGTGGCGCAACGTCCCATCGAGCAGCATTTCCCGCATCCGGGTTGGGTGGAACACGACCCGCAGGAAATCCTCGCGACCCAGCTCTCGACCTTCACCGATATCCTCGTGCGCAACGGGCTGAGCCCGCACGATATCGACAGCATCGGCATCACCAACCAGCGCGAGACCACGGTTGTGTGGGACCGGCATACCGGCGAGCCCGTCTGCAACGCCATCGTCTGGCAATGCCGCCGCACCGCACCCATCATCGAGGAGCTGTGCGGCGACCCCGAGGTGCGCGAACGCATAACCGCAACCACCGGGCTCGTGCCCGACGCCTATTTCAGCGCGAGCAAGGTGAAGTGGATCCTCGATAACGTGCCGGGTGCACGCGAGCGCGCCGAGGCGGGCGACCTGCTGTTCGGCACCATCGACTGCTGGCTTGTATGGTGCCTCACCAATGGCGCCGTGCATGCCACCGACCTCACGAATGCGAGCCGCACGATGCTTTTCGACATCCACTCGTGCGCCTGGGACCCATGGTTGCTCGACCTGTTCGGCGTGCCGGCATCGATGCTGCCCGAGGTACGTCCCTCGTCGGGCTCGTACGGGGCGACGGCGCATCCGGGCATCGCGGGCAACATACCCATCTGCGGCGTCGCCGGAGACCAGCAGGCCGCGCTGTTCGGGCAATGCTGCTTCGCCGCCGGCGAGGCGAAAAATACCTACGGAACCGGGTGCTTCCTGCTCATGAACACCGGCGAGAAAGCCGTGCGTTCGCGAAACGGGTTGGTCACGACCATCGCGGCTTCGGCTCCGGGTTCGCAGCGGGTGGAATACGCGCTCGAGGGAAGCGTGTTCATGGCCGGCGCGCTCATCCAATGGCTGAAAGACGAGCTCGGCATCATCGAGAGCGCCTCCGACGTGGAAGCGCTGGCCACGAGCGTGTCCGACACGGCGGGCGTGTACGTGGTGCCGGCGTTCACGGGCCTCGGCGCACCGTATTGGGATGCCGATGCACGGGGCGCGATTTACGGCCTGACGCGCGGCGCGGGACGGGCGCACATTGCTCGTGCCTGCCTCGATGCGCTTGCTTACCAGGTGAATGACCTCATCGACGGCATGGTTGCGGATGCGGGCATTCCCATCAAGACGCTCGCGGTCGACGGTGGCGCGAGCCGCAACGGCTACCTCATGCAATTCCAGGCAGGGCTCTCGCAGCTCGAGATCCTGCGGCCGGCTAACACCGAGACCACGGCGATGGGGGCTGCGTACCTGTCGGGTCTGGCCACCGGGTTCTGGGGGAGCGTCGACGAGATTCGCGCGATGCGCGAGGTCGACGCCCGTTTTGCGGGAGCGATGACGCCTGCGGAACGTGAAGCCTATTTGAAGGGCTGGCACGACTGCATCAAGCGTACCCGTACGTCGTAAAATAAGACGGCAATACTACGCGGCATGCCGATTGCGCGGGATACTCGTCCCAAAGGGCATTGCGCCCCGAATAATCAACCGGATACCGCAAAAACCGTGCGATGATGCGGGAAACATCGATACCCAGACGGTAGTATTCCCGAAGGCAAGCGCATGGCTTCACGAAAGAGGAGTTTGGTACATGAAGATCAGCATCGCCAGTGACCATGCCGGCTTCGAGCAGAAGCAGCAGATGGTCGAGTATCTGAAGGCGCAAGGATATGAGGTCCTCGACCGCGGGCCCGAGACGGACGAGCGCGTCGACTATCCCGACTACGCGGTGAAGGTGGCCATGGATGTGAGCTTCAAGCACCAGGGCACCGACTTCGGCATCCTCATCTGCGGCACCGGCATCGGCATGAGCATCTTTGCTAACAAGATCGTGCGCGTGCGCGCTGCGAACGTGACCATTCCCGAGTTCGCGGAGCTCGCCCGCGCGCATAACGATGCGAACGTGCTGTGCCTTTCGGGCCGCTTCATCGATTTCGAGACCAACACGAAGATCGTCGACACGTTCCTGACGACCGAATTCGAAGGTGGCCGCCACGCCGCCCGGCTGGCAAAGCTGCTGCCTCTCGAGCGTACTGGCGCATAAACATCCGGCATATCCCGAAGAGTAGAAGGAGAGAGCGACATGTCCCTTGAGCACATCCTGAAGACCGATCCCGCAGTGGCCGATGCGATTCGCCAGGAGCTGACGCGCCAGCGTGACAGCATCGAGCTCATCGCATCCGAGAACTTCACGTCTCCCTCGGTGATGGAGGCCGTTGGCAGCGTTCTCACCAACAAGTATGCCGAGGGATATCCGGGCAAGCGCTACTATGGCGGCTGCGAGAAGGTCGACATCGTCGAAGAGCTGGCGCGCGAGCGCGCGAAGCAGGTTTTCGGCTGCAAGTTCGCCAACGTCCAGCCGCATTCGGGCGCGAATGCGAATTCCTGCGCGTACCAGGCGCTCATCAAGCCGGGCGATGTGGTTATGGGAATGTCGCTCGAGCAGGG
>SUUF01000169.1 GCA_015062635.1 Coriobacteriaceae bacterium
GGACGCGCAGGATGCACACGGCGATGATGACGACGACCGGCAACAGCACGACCGGGTTGATGTTGAACGTGCCGGCGATGGCCTCTTGGATTCCCCGGGCGACCGAGGGGTCGTAGCCGGTCGATGCCACGTTCGCGCCGAGGATTCCGTAAAGCACGAGCGCGATGAGGAATACCGGGCCGGTGGTGGAGGCCATCGCGCGCACGTGGTCGAACAGTCCGGTGCCCGCGACGGCGGCCGCGAGGTTGGTGGTGTCGGAAAGCGGCGAGAACTTGTCGCCCACGTATGCGCCCGAGATGACCATGCCGGCGCAGAGCGCGGGGTCGATGCCGAGGCCGGTGCCGATGGTCATGAACGCGATGCCCACCGTGGCTGTGGCCGTCCACGAGGAACCGCACGCCCAACCCACGATGGCGCAGAGGATACAGCCCACGGGCAGGAAGACCGAAGGCGATAGGAATTCCAACCCGTAGTATATGAGCGCGGGAATGGTGCCCGAGATCATGAACGAGCTGATGAGCAAGCCGACCATCAGCAGGATGAGGATGGCCTCCATCGAGACGAGCAGGCGTTCCAAGATGCCGTCGAGCATGTACTTGAACGAGCGGCCATATGCCATGCCCACGGCACAGGCGACGACGGTCGAGCAAAGCAGCGGCATATGCGCGGCGTCGTAGCGGTCGGTGTCGGCGACGAACCCGAACACGTAGAGCATGAGCCCCACCATCGAGATGATGGGCACGAGCGCCCAGAACAAGTTCGGAAGGCGTATCGACCCGTCCTCCTTTGCCGGTTGCCGCGTTGCCGCGCCCCCATTCGGCGCAGGTGCGTTTTCCTTGCCCTCGGCGTCGGCATCGATGCGTTCGTTCCGCTCTTGTTCGTCCACGGCGCCCCCAGTCCTCGAGATTGTTCAGGCTAGTGTACTCCATCATGCTAAAGTGCGAAAGCGGGAAGGCGGGATTTCCCCGATGACGGGCGCACGAGAGCCGGGCGCCCGCAGCATGTGCGTGCTGCGGGCGCTATCGTGTGGCGGTATATGGTAACCGTTTGAATACCATGATATGCGGCGGCATCCGATGGTAGGTCGCGTACAATATAATAGTAGGCGATTAATGTATCGCACACGGCGGGATGCAGGGAGGTGGCTCGCGTGGGCGTTGGCAGCAGCAGCTGCGCCTTCATTACGGGCGCAAGCGGATTCCTCGGGGGTTTCGTGCTCGAAGGTTTGCTCGAAGCGGGCGTCGCGCGCCTGTATGCCCTGGTGCGCGCGGAATCGGATGCGGCGGCGGAGGCGCGTTTGCGCCGGTTATGGCGGGAGCGGCCCCTGTTGCTGAATGCGGTGGGAAAGCGCATCGTTCCCGTCGCCGGCGATATCACGCAGGAGGGATTGGGCCTCGATGCGGCGCGATACGGGAAACTCGCCCGCGAGGTCACGCATATCGTGCATGTGGCGGCCGAAATCGGCGTGAACGAAACGGCGGCGCGATTCGCCACGGTGAATGTCGACGGCACGGCGAACATGCTGCTGTTTGCCGATGCGGCGCGCTGCAGCGGGGGCCTCGAGCGCTTCGTCCACGTTTCGACGGCGTATGTGGCCGGCATGCGCATGGGCGCGATTTCCGAAGATGACCTGGTGGATTCTGGATTCAACAGCCTGTATGAACAGAGCAAATTCGGCGCCGAGCAGTTGGTGCGCGCTTGCGGGCGGCGCTTCCCCGTGGCCATCGTGCGGCCAGCGCAGATCGTCGGCGACACCCGAACGGGTTTCGCGGCCACATTCAACACGCTGTACTACCCGTTGAAGCTCTATTTGAAGGGCCAGCTGCCCCTGGTGCCGGTTTCGCCGCGGCAGAAGCTCATGATGGTGCCGGTCGATTATGTCGCGCGGATCGTGGTGGGTGCCGCGCTGAAACCCGAAGCGGCGGGCAGGACGTTCCATGCGGTGGTGCCGGCGCGCTTGCAGCCGACGGTCGCCGAGCTGCTGGCATTCGTGCGCGATTGGGCGCGGCGCGAGCTGCGTTTCGATCCGGGCGCGTCTCCATGCATTCCGGTCGCGCGCGCCGCCGACCTCGGCAGGCGCCGCAACTTGGCGAAGAGCGAGTCGGCGAAGGGGAAGGGCTTCGTCCAGAACATGCTCGCCCTCGCGCCGTATTTCAACGAGAACCGCGACTTCGGCACCGCCAATGTCGAGGACGTGTTCGGGGTGGGTTATCCCGATTGGCGTGCGTACCTGCCCCAGTTGCTCGGGTATGCCACGCGCATGGGCTTCCTCAACCACACGGATCGCACGGTGTTCGAGCAGATGCTCGTGCGCATGACGTCGCGCACGGCGAGCCTGCGCTATTACGACGTGACGCGGCAGGGCATCGTGCCCGTCGATACCGCGCAGGTGAAGGAACAGGTCGAGCGCGTCGCCGCCGCGCTTGCGGCACGGGGTATCGGGCCGGGCAGCCGCGTGGCGCTCGTGGGATTCAATTCGTCGCGTTACTTCATCGCCGACGCGGCGGTGGGCCTGGCCGGCGCCACGAGCGTGCCGTTGTACTATACGTCGCCGGCGGCCGATATCGTGCAGCTTGTGCGGAAGAGCGGCGCCGAGCTGGCGTTCGTGGGCATGGAGCGGCTGCTGCAGACGTTGCCGGAGATGCTCGACGTGCCCCTGGTCTCGCTGCTCGATTCCCCGGCCGTCGCGGGCGTCATCCCGTGGGATGCGTTCATCGCCGGCGTGCCGGCACGCAGGGCCCTGCCGCGCGCTTCCTTCGACCAGGTCGCGACCATCCGGTACACCTCGGGCACGACGGGCCAGCCGAAGGGGGTGACGTTCGACCACGCCCAGCTGCGCTGGATGGCCGAGGTCATGCCCGCGCTGCTCGATTGGCGCACGCGCAACGGCAAGCTGCGCTACCTTTCGTTCCTGCCGATGAGCCATGTGGTCGAGGGCATCTTGGTGGCGTATGCGCCCTATTACATCCTCTCTGATATCGAGTTCTACTTCCTGAACGACTTCGGCATGCTTGCCGAGACCCTGCCCAAGGTGCGACCGACGCTGTTCTTCTCGGTGCCGCGCTTCTACGAGAAGGTGTGGAGCGAATTCGAGGCCACCGAGGCGGGGAGGCGCTACCTCACGATGCCCGACGGGCCGTTGAAACGTGCCTATGCGCAGGTGGCGCGACGCGTGCTGCTTCGCAGGGCGGGGCTCGACCAGTGCCGTCAGCTGCTCGTCGGGTCGGCGCCGGTGAGCATGGAGCTGCTCGAGAACTTCCGCGGCTTGGGCATCGAGATACACAACGCCTATGGCGTCACCGAGGCGCCGCTCATCGCGCTGTCCCGCTTGGGCGAAAACGAGCTCGGCAGCGTGGGCCGG
>SUUF01000048.1:0-3833 GCA_015062635.1 Coriobacteriaceae bacterium
ATATGCCTATATATGTCAACCGAATGGACGGAGCTGTATGAGCGACCCCAGATTGACCTCGAGCAGGCACGACGGATCATTTCTCTCACTAATCGCCGTTGCGTGCATGGCGGTAATCATCGCGTTGTTCACCGTGGCGTCAGGCGTGGCGCACGCGGTGGAAACGGATGATGCGGCTTCGGGGCAAGAAGAGCTCGTCGTGGCCGCAACGACCGATGACGACGCTGCAGACGAGTCCGATACGCTGGGGGCGGCTGAAGAGGCCGGAGAATCGGCAACGACCGAGAAGGCGACCGAGAACACAGCCAAGAGCGCTACAGTTGAAGACGAGGAGGCAGCGTCCGAGCCGGAAACGGTTGCGCCGACCGATGAGCCCGCTTCCGGTTCCAGCGCATCCGATGCCGATGCCTCTTCCATCGAGAAAGCTCCGGATTCCTCCGAGAAGGCGCTTTCGGTGCAAGCGGCATCGAGCACCTCGATTTCCGGCGCGAAGATCACCGTTTCCAATGTGGTGTACACCGGCAAGAAGCTCACGCCCGCCGTCACGGTGAAGAAGGGCTCGAAGACGCTGAAGAAGGGCACCGATTACACCGTCACCTACAAGAACAACGTGAAAGTCGGCACCGCGAAGGTCGTCGTCAAGGGCATCGGCGCCTATTCCGGCAAGAAGACCGTGACCTTCACGATTTACGCGAAGCCATCATATAAACGCGGCGCGACGAAGATGCCCGTGAAGTCGACGTCCACCTGGACGGTCAAGAACGCCAAGCTCCGCGTGGCTTCCGGCAAGTCGGTGAAGGTGGTCGGCAATGTCGTGACCGCCGTGAAGAAGGGCACCTCCGAGGTGGAGGTGGTCGACCTTGCCGGCAAGGTCGTCGCCACGAAGACCATCAAGGTGTACAAGCTCACCGGCAATGTGAAGCTGCGCCTCGCCAGCAGCAGCAACCTGTTCCTGAACATCGAAGGCGCATCGAAGGACAACGGCGGCAATGCGATCGTGTCGACGAAGTCGTCTGCGAAATCGCAGAAGTTCAAGCTCAAGCTGAACTCCGACGGCACCTACGGCATCGTTTCCGTGAATTCCGGGAAATACATCCAGCAGGAGTTCGGCTCGACCGAGAACAAGGCGAACGTCAAGCAGTGGAAGAAGAGCGGCAAGCCGAGCCAGCGCTGGGGCGTGAAAGTCGACTCGAAGAACCGCCTGATCTTCGTGAACATGGGTTCCGCGAAGGTGATGAGCATCATCAAGACCACGCAGGCCGATGGTGCCAACGTGTTGCAATACCAGGAAAACGGCCGCGCCAACCAGAAGTGGGTCGTCTCGGGCAAGCGCGATTACGGCGCCAAGACTGAGGCGAATGACTACACGATTGCCACGAACGACGGCGAGGCAATCGCCTTCATCGCGGCGCAACTGTGCTATTCCCGCCATACGACCAAGAGCGACGGGCATACGGGCACCAAGTTCTATATGCGCATGTGCAATACCCTCGGCTCGTATTACACGAAGAACGAGAAGCAGATGCAGTGCAATGTCCCCGTCGCGCTGGCGGTGAAGGCATCGGGCACCGACGAGAAATTCCCCAACGGCAACAAGGAAATGTACTATTACATGCAAAAATCCTCGAAGTGGAAGTGCCTGGGCAATTACAACAACAAGACGTCGATGCTCAAGCCGGGCGACATCCTCATCCGCATCGGCGGTGTCACGGTTTCTCGCGCGGGGAAGAAGGCATCGAACAACCATGCCTGCATCTACATCGGCAAAGCCATCGCCGACTCGACCTACAAGAATCTCCTGAAGGGCACTGATGCCGATATGGGCGCCCCGACCGGCGTGTTCGTGAGCGCGCACGTTTCCAACAAGAACCCCGCGAAGCGCAGCGCCGCCTGCATCGAAACCGCAAGCCAGGCGTTCGCCGACGGCGCGATGATCGTCTTCAGATATGTTGGATAAGGACTAGCTCTATGATTCAAAACATCGTTGCGAGGGGGGTCCTCGACGAGGACGGAGCTGCGGCATGCTCCGCGAAAACCGCAGGGTTTCTTTGCGCCGCCATACTGTGCCTCGCGCTTCTTTTCGCGCTTCCCGCGATTGCGTGGGGCCTTGATGCGGAAGCGGTCGATGCGACCGATATCGCTCAATCATCAGCCGCTGCAGACGATGAGGCCGAATCGGCTGCCTCTACGAGCGAAAGCGTGCCAGCAAGCGATACCGTGTCCGATAGCGACACCGCGCCTGCTGACGAGAGCGCGGTCCCGACGGAGCCGATCGAACAAGCAGCCCCCGCCGCGACCGACGAGGGAACGGCGAATATCGCGCATGAGACCGCAGAGCCGGCTGAAACGGCTGAGACAGCCGTGGATTCCACATATGATGGCCACGAAGAAGCCGCCGACACCGCCGACGTATCAAGCACGCCTGATGAACCTGCGGCCGACGTCGACGCCAAACCCGAAAGCGCATCTGAGCCTGCCGCCGATGTCGAAACCGCTGAAGAACACGCCGAAATGGTGGGCGAGATCGCATCGGTGCCGCTCACCACCCAGGCGGTAGCGACCGCGAAGTCGAAGGCGAAGACCACCGCCTCGTCTGCACGCAAGAGCATCACCTACGCGAAGAGCGCGAATGCCATCTACACGGGAAAGAAGCTCACGCCGAAGCTCACGGTGAAGTGCGGGTCGAAGAAGCTCAAGGCCGGGGTCGATTTCACGGCGACGTACAAGCGCAACGTGAAGACCGGCAAGGCGGTCATCATCATCAAGGGCATCGGCAAATACAAGGGCACGAAGAAGATCACGTTCCGCATCTATGGAAAGCCCCAGTACACGGCCGGCGCCACCAAGCTTCCCATTTACTCCTACACGATGTGGAAGCTCAAGAATGCCAAGATCAAGGTGATTTCCGGCAAGAAGTATGTGAAGGTGAAGGGAACGAAGGTAACCGCCAAGAAGGCGGGTTCGTCCAAGATCGCCGTCTACAACAAGCTCGGCAAGAAGATCGCGACGAAGAACGTGACCGTCTACAAGTTCATGGGATCGGTGTACCTGAAGATGGGGGAGGGGTCGAACCTGTATCTCGACGCCGCCTCGGGCGATAGCGTGAAACTTGCCAAGAAGTCGAAGAAGGACACGCAGCACTTCGTGTTCAAGACGTATAAGAGCAGCTCGTACACGATCACCTCGAAATCGTCCGGCAAGGCGCTGCAGGCGAGGAAATCGAATGGCTCCTACACAAGCGACCTGGCGCTCGGCTCGACGGGCACCGCGAAGGCGAAACGCTGGAAGGTGGAAGTCGATTCCAGCAATAGGCTCATCTTGAAGAATGTCGCGACCGGCAAAGCCATCGGCGTCGCGAAGGGCACGAGCGCGGTGGGGAAGACCGTGGAACTGCGCGCGGCCACCACGACGGGCTCGACCGCAGTTGCGCCGAAGGCGCTTGCCGCGAACTGCGTCATCGGCGGCGACAAGCTGCCCGTCGGCTCGACGTCGGCATGGGACGTCACGAACTGCGTGGTGCGCATCAGCGGCAACAACGGCGTCTTCTCGCTGAAGAACGGCGTGATGTCGGCGCTGAAGGCCGGCTCCGCGAAGATCAAGGTATACACCACGATGGGCACGCTGAAGGCGTCGAAGACCATCACGGTGTACGACATGAACAGCGAGTACTACATCAGCAGCGCGGCCTCGCCCGGCAAGGTGCTCGATGTGGACGCCTGGCTCACGCAGAACCACGGAAACATCATCCTCTTCGGCTCGACGGGCCTGGTCAACCAGAAGTACGCCTTCGAGCGGCAAGCCGATAACTCATATAAGATCCGCTCGCTCTATTC
>SUUF01000048.1:3933-14762 GCA_015062635.1 Coriobacteriaceae bacterium
ATCGAAGTCGATAAGGGGAATTTCCTGACGTTCGTGAACGTGGCCACGGGCCTTGCGATGGCGCTTGATGGCGGAAAGACGAAGAACGAGACGAGCATCGTCGTCGGCGCGCCAGAGGGCACGAAGGCGCAGAAGTTCTATGCCGTCGACATCAACCTGAAGCTGATGGACGGGAAATACAACACGCTCGCCGTGTACGCATGCCGCTATGCCTATTCCCAGCCGCGCTACTATCAGAAGAAGGCATCGAATACGGGCACGACGCTATACAAGACGATCACGGGCGCTATATTCCCCGGATACGTGCAGATGTCGTGCGACCGCGGCGTTGCCGTTGCGGCCCGTTGGTCGGGTGTCGACATCGACTATCCTCCGGGAACGCCCGCTCAGTATAAGTACCTCATGAAGTCGAGCGACTGGAAGTACCTGGGGCATTGGAGCGGGGAGATCTCGGACCTCCAGCCAGGCGACGTGCTCATACGCGTGACCGGCATGAAGGACAAGTATCCCAACACGAAATACAACCACACCTGCGTATATGTGGGTGCCGATACGGCGATGGCGGTGTACAACACCTACATCAAGGGAACCGACGGCGATTTGGGCGCCCCGACGCCCGACGCCTGCTTCGTGAGCGCGCACCGTTCGCGCGACAACATCAACAAAGCGTCCGCCGCCTGCATCGGCAATGCTGCCTTCGCCCATGCCGACAACCGCATGGTCGTGTTCCGCTGCACGAACCCGAACAACAGCATCAAGTATTCGTACCTTGCATAACCGCCGCCTCGCACCGGGAAAATGCAGAGTCCATATGGGCTTTCGGTGCGATGGCGCACCTAACTCGTAACGGGTGGTAAATTCTTACGTTATGCAACTCGAAACGGAAACAGTGCCCACGTCGGTGCCAGCGCAGGAAGAAGTGAGCGACCGTATCTTCACGGTGGCCAACTTCATCACATTCCTACGCCTCTGCCTGATTCCGATTTCGTTCGCGTTGCTCCTGCAAGGTCGCGACATTGCGGCGGGCGTGCTGTTCGGCCTCACGGCTGCGACCGATTTCCTCGACGGGTATATCGCGCGCAAAACGCATACCGTGACGAGGCTCGGCCAGATGCTTGACCCGCTCGTCGACCGCCTGCTCATCATCTCGGCCGTCATCGGCCTGCTCATCGTCGGGCGCTTGCCGCTGTGGATCGTCCTCGTCGTGTTGCTGCGCGATATCTACGTGCTCGGCGGCGGCATCTACCTCATCCGCAAGCATGGCATCCGCGTGCCGGTGAGCTACATCGGCAAAGTCGGCATGTGGTTCCTGAGCATCGGGTTCGCAGGCCTGCTGCTTAACATCCCGATTCTCGCCGGTATGGGATGGTGCGATTTCACGTGGCTGCCCGGATTCAGCGGCGAGCCCTATTGCTGGTTCATCTGGATACTGTATATCGGCCTGGTGCTTTCGCTTGTCGTGACCGTCGTGTACACGGTGCGCGGCGCCCGGGCGCTTTCGGCGAAGCTCGCCCGTCAAAGGGAGGTGGGCGATGGAACCGGCCGATAACCGCGAGTCGCAGCTCGATGCCGCGGTGAACGCCGTGCCCGAATCGCAACCGATTCCCGTAGACCAATCCGCGAGCGTCGATGCCGATACGACGTCTGCCGTCGAGGCGGAATCTCCCACCGAGCAGGCGCCTGTGAATCAAAAGCAAGAATACAGGGCCTCGCGCGCTTCCACGACCAGGCGGCGCAGCGGCTATTCGAGCCCATCCAAGACGCAGGCATACCATCCGACACGCAGGCAGGATACGCAAGCGCGGGCACGTGTGCGCGCCCGGCAGGCGAACCAACGACATTCCGCCCGCGCCACGCATGCCGATGCGGGCGTTTCCGGTTTCATTTCGCGCCATCGCCTGCATATCGGCATCGTCCTCGGCGTCTTCCTCGTGTTCTTCTTCATCGGCCTCGTCGACCAGGTGGTGAACGGCGGGAAGATTTACCCTGGCGTGCATATCGGCACGATCGACGTGTCGGGCATGACGGTCGAGGAGGCCACGGCCGCCGTCGACAAGACGTATGGCTCGAAGGTGTCGGGCAATGATGTGAACATTTACGCCGACCAGGCCACCTACGAGAAGGCGAAAGCCGGACAGGATATCGAGGACCTGCAAGACGATGAATACGTCTCGGTCGACGAAGCCGCCGGAAAGCGCAAGGTATGGACGACGAACGCCGCCGAGCTCCAGGCGCGCATCTATTCTTCGCAGCTTGCCGAGCAGGCATACCAGGTCGGCCGCGATAACGGCGGCATGGGAGCACGCATGTCAGCGCAAACGCTCGGCTACGACATCGAGCCCACGCTGCAAATCAGCGATTCCGCCATCGAGCGGCTCGCCTCGAGCATCGACCGTTCCATCGGCAAACCGCATGAAGACTGCGACGTCGTCTTCGTCGATGGAGAGGCGCAGGTGACGGAAGGGAAGTCGGGCCGCGAGGTTAACCGCGTGACCCTGCGCGACGCGATCGCCGCGCAACTGCTTGGACAGGCCGAGGAAGATGGCATCGTCGCGGCGGCGGAAGATGCCCCCATCCGCATCACGAAGGAGGCGGCCCAGGCGGTGGCCGACCGCATCAACGCGGGCATCGCCTATGGCGCGACGTTCACCTTCGAGGGAACCACCTGGGATGCGTCGTCTTACGATCTTTCCGATATGATCGAGACGAAAACCACGACTTCGGTCGATGGCGAGTGGAAGCTCGAAGCGTCATACGATGAATCTTACGCTAAGGCCATCGTGCTGAAGAACCTCAACTCGACGTACAACAAGCAGAACGTGAAGGTTGAGTTCGTCAAATCGGGCGACGAGGTTTCGGTGAAGACCGACGCGACCGGCACGATGCCCGAGGTGGGCAAGGCCGTCGTGAAGCTGCAGGAGCTCACGCTCGACGCGACGCCTTCCTCGAAGCCGACGATCGAGGTGAGCGGCACGCAGATTCCCGCCTCGATGAGCATCGAGGCTGCAATGGATTACGGCCTGATCACGACGATATCGTCGTATGTGACGGAATACACGGGCGGGGCGACGAACCGCAACGACAACATCCACCTCGCCGCCGACCTCATCAACAACTCCATCATCAAGGGCGATGGCGGCACGTGGTCGTTCAACGAGGTCGCGGGTGAGTGCAACGAGGAGAAGGGCTTCAAGGGAGCCGGCGCCATCATCGGCGGCGAGATCGTCGACGATATCGGCGGCGGCATCTGCCAGGTCGCGACGACGGTGTTCAACGCCGTCTACGAGGCCGGTTTTCCCGTGGACGAGCGCCAGAACCATTCGCTGTACATCGCAAGCTACCCGTCGGGCCGCGATGCGGCCATCGATTGGCCGTCGCTCGACCTCGTATGGCACAACGACACCGCCAACGACGTGCTGATGCAGACATCGTGGGATGACACGACCGTCACCGTGAACCTCATCGGCGTCGACCCGGGATATACCGTCGAGTCGGAAGAGGGCGAATTCAAGGACGGCGAGAAGCATCAGACGCGCACCGAATTCGACAACAGCCTCGCCGAAGGCGAGACGCAGGTGAAGCAGTCGGGTGTCGACGGCTCGAGCATCGAGGTCGTTCGCACGGTACGCGATTCCAGTGGCAATATCGTGCGCAAAGATACGTTCACTTCCGTGTATGATTCACAGGATGAGATAATTCTGGTCGGGCCGAACACCGAGGTGGATAGCAGCACGTCCGCCGAATCCGAGGATGACGCCGAAGCCGAAGGCGGCGACGGTGAAGAAGAATCCGAGGACTATGACGATGGCGAGTATTACGGTGATGAGGACGAGGAGTACGGTTACTGACGCCGGAACCGAAAGGAGCGCGCATTGTTCTATCAAGAAGAACTCGAGACCATGCCTCGGGAGGAGATCGAGAAACTCCAGTTGGATCGGGTGAAGAACCTCGTGCATTACGTGTACGAGCGCATTCCGCTGTACAAGGAGCGCTTTGACGAGGCCGGCGTCTCGCCAGACGATTTGCAGACGCTCGACGACCTGCGCAAGTTCCCCTTCACGGTGAAGCAGGACCTGCGCGATTCGTACCCCTTCGGCATGTTCGCCGTGCCCATCGACGAAGTCGCGCGCATCCACTGCTCGTCGGGCACCACCGGCACCGCGAGCGTCGTCGGCTATACCGAGCACGACCTCGACGAGTGGGGCGACTGCTTTGCCCGCTTCGTGCGCGCGGCAGATTGCGGCCCCGGCTCGGTCATGCAGGTCGCCTACGGGTATGGCCTGTTCACCGGCGGTCTCGGTGCCCACGAAGGCGGTCAGCACGCCGGCTGCGCGATGGTTCCCACCTCGACCGGCAACACGAAGCGCCAGGTGCGCCTGCTGCGCGACTTCAAGGTCGAGGTGCTCGCCTGCACCCCGTCGTATGCGCTCGTCATCGCCGACACCGCCAAGGCCATGGGAATCGACAAGTCGGAGCTCCATCTGAAGGCCGCCATCCTCGGCGCCGAACCTTGCTCCGAGGGCATGCGCAAGGAAATCGAGCAGAAGCTCGATTGCCAGGTGTACGACATCTACGGGCTCTCCGAGGTCATGGGTCCCGGCGTTTCCTGCGAATGCGGCGAGCAGCACGGCCTGCACGTGAACGAGGACAAGTTCATCATCGAGATCGTCGACCCCGAGACCTTCGAGCCGCTGCCCGATGGCCAGTGGGGCGAGGTCGTGTTCACCACGCTCACGAAGGAATGCAGCCCGCTCGTGCGCTACCGCACCCGCGACATCTCGCGCATCATCCCGGGCACCTGCCCCTGCGGGCGCACCGGACGCCGCATGGACCGCATCGCCGGCCGTACCGACGATATGCTCATCATCCGCGGCGTCAACGTGTTCCCGGTTCAGTTCGCGCAGGTCATCTCGGAATTCCCCGAGGTCACGAGCTATTATCAGATCATCCTCACGCTGAAGGGCCCGCTCGACCACGTCGAGCTGCACGTCGAGACCGTCATGGATTTCCCGTTCGACGAGATCCGCCGCCTGCAAGACCTGAAGAAGCGCATCGAGGCCGCCTTGAAGGAGAACCTGCAGGTTGCCGTCGACGTGAAGATCGTCGAGCCGATGACCATCGAGCGCTCGGAGGGCAAGGCCAAGCGCATCATCGACCTGAGAGGAGAAGCAAATGCTTAACCAGCTCACCGTCTTCATCCAGAACACCGAGGGCCGCCTCGCGCAGCTGTGCCGCGTGCTCGCCGACAACGGCATCAACATGCACTCGCTCTACGTGGCCGACACCGTCGACTTCGGCGTGGCCCGCATCTTCTGCGACACCCCGCGTGCGGCGCGCAAGGCGCTCAACAACGCCGGCTTCCGCGTGACGGTCATCCCCGTCATCGGCGTGAAGGTGCCGAACCGCAAGGGCGGTTTGGCCGACCTGCTCGAGCTCATCGATTCCACCGGCGTGAACATCGAATATGGATACTGTTTCAGCGTGAACCAGGAGTATGCCATCGACGTGTTGAAGGTCGACGACGACCACAACGACATGGAGGCCATCCTCGAGAAGGCCGGCTACGAGCTGGTGAAAAAGGAGGAGATCTACCAGCGTGACTAAGCGTTTCACCCTGACACGCGACTTTAGGCAACACGCAGGCCACTTGGCTTGCGTGTTGTTGTCGTGTTGCCTCGCGGCACTTGCGTTTGCCGCACCCGCACTGGCCGACGTGCGGAACACCGACCAGATCGCGCAGACCCCGATTGCGGAAAGCGGCTTGAGCACCGCGCTCTGCCCGAGCATCGAGGCCAATTACGCGCTGCTCATCGACGACACCGGCAAGGTGTATTTCGAGCGCGACGCCCATGCGGGCGTGAAGATCGCCTCCATCACGAAGGTGATGACCGCGATCGTCGCGATGGAATACGACCCGACGCTGAGCATGACCGTCACCGTCACTGAAGACGCGGCGGCCATCGGAGAATCATCGGCATCCCTCATCGAGGGCGACACGATGGACTTGAAGAACGCGCTGACGGCCATGATGGTGGCTTCCGGCAATGATGCCGCCGAGGCCGTCGCGACCGCCGTGGGCGCCGACATCCTGCGCGAGGAGGGGCATCCCGGCGCCTCGGATGAGGCCTGCGTGAAGCGCTTCGTGCAGGCGATGAACGAGAAGGCGGCCGAGCTCGGCCTCGAGGATTCCGTGTTCGAGAACCCGCACGGCCTCGATGACGAGGAGTTCGAGGGCGACCATCATTGCACCGCCTATGACGTGGCGACGATGGTGCAGCGCGCGATGCAAAACGACACGTTCCGCTCGATCGTCGGCTCCGAGACCGCGAACGTGAAGGTGAAGCGCGATGGCTCCACCGAGACCATCGAGCTCCAGAGCACCGACGAGCTGCTCTCGACGTTCGAGGGCACGGTGGGCGTGAAGACCGGCTACACGAACGCCGCCGGCGGCTGCTTCGCCGGCGCGAACGACTACGAGGGCCGCGAATACTATGCCATCGTGCTCGATTCCACCGATGAATACGAGCGCTTCCTCGACACGCAGCAGCTGTGGAACTGGTGCTATTCCTACGTGCAGGACTACAGGCTCGCAAATGCCCCGGAATCGGTCGAGACGACCATCGGCGAGACGCAGGGCGTGTTCCCGGTGATGGCGCGCGTGTCGCACCTCGACTGGATCGACCGTTCGGTAGCCGCGACCATCGAGAATCCCGAGCAGACGGTGCGCGTTTTCGCCCTCGACGGCAACATCTCGCAGGAAGCGGAATACGATGAGCTTCATGGCAGCATCCACGCGGGCGACCACGTGGGCCGGCTCGTGTTCAAGCAGCGCAACCAAGAGATCGCGTCAGTCGACCTCGTCGCGGCGGAAGACGTCGACGCCCCCGACCTGTTCACCGCCATCGGCATTTGGTGGGAGCGCCTGTGGGGCAACGACGCCACCGCGCCCAACGAGATTTTGAACACGACGCCGCTGCTCATCGACAAGTCGCAGACGGTTTCTTCCGGTAACTGATATCCTTAAGGACACGTGTGAGGAACGAGGAGGTCAATCGAATGGAGAAGCGATGCCCGGTATGCACAGGGGCGGTTTCGCCGCTCGACACGGCATGCCCGTCGTGCGGATTCAAGCTCCACGGAACCACCGAGGAATTCAAGCCGGTTCCCCTTCCGCATGAAAGCGGCCAGGTGGTGCCGCAACCCGCCACGCGCAAGCCGGCGTCGTTGCATGTGCTGAAGGGGCCCCAAGTCGGCATCACCATCGGCCTTCCCGACACGGAAGGGCCGCTCATGGTTGGCCGCAGCCCGAAGTGCGACGTGTTCCTGAACGACATGACGGTGTCGCGCCGCCATGCGATCATCGAAACCACGCCTTCCGGGTGGAAGATCACCGACCAGAACAGCTTCAACGGCATTTGGATCAACAACAAGAGCATCACCAGCGCCGTGCTGAAGAATGGGGACATCATTCAAATCGGCGCGTTCTGCCTGCGGGTCGACTGCTAGCGCAGCCGCTGCGGGCAACATGGGAATACACGGGGAGAGGAGACCAGATGGCATTCCTATCGGGTAACGAGGCGATTGCCCAGGGCGCATGGGAGGCCGGCGCCCATATCGGCGTCGCGTATCCCGGAACCCCCTCCACCGAGACGATGGAGGAATTCGCGAAGAAGGACGACGTCTATGCGGAGTGGGCGCCGAACGAGAAGGTCGCCGTCGAGGTAGCGGTGGGCGCCGCGGCCGCGGGCGCGCGCGTTTTGGCCACGATGAAGCACGTTGGCGTGAACGTTGCAGCAGACCCGCTGTTCACCGCCTCGTACACCGGCGTGAACGGCGGCATGCTCGTGCTGGCCGCCGACGACCCGGGCATGTTCTCGTCGCAAAACGAGCAGGACTCGCGCTTCTACGCGCATGCCGCGGGCCTGCCGATGTTCGAGCCTTCCGATTCCGCCGAGGCGCGTCGGTTCGCGCACGACGCCTACGAGCTCTCGGAGCGCTTCGACACGCCGTTCATGATCCGCACGACGGTGCGCACGAGCCATGCGAAGACCGTCACCGAGGTGGGGGAGCGCGAACCGGTCGCCGTGAAGCCGTACGAGAAGGACCCGAGCAAATGGGTCATGATGCCCGCCTTCGCGAAACCGCGGCGCGTCGTCCAAGCCGCCCGCACCGAGGCCCTGAACGCATGGGTCGACGAGTGCGACTACAACGTGCGCGAGGACCGTTCCACCGAAATCGGCATCGTGTGCTCGGGCGCGTGCTACCAGTACGTGCGCGATGCGATGCCCGATGCGAGCACGTTCAAGCTCGGTGTCGTCTGGCCGCTTCCGAAGAAGTCGCTCGAGGATTTCGCCGCGCACGTCGATGCGCTCTACGTCGTCGACGAGGCGAGCGATTACCTCTCGTCGCACGTGAAGGCGCTCGGCATTCACGTCGCCGACTTCGTGAACCCGCTTCCGACCTGCGGCGAAGTGTCGCCGCTCGCCATCGAGTACGCCTTCGGAAAGCCGTTGCCGCCGCATGAGGAGATGCCCGGCGACGTTCCCGGCCGCCCGCCGGCACTGTGCCCCGGCTGCCCGCATCGCCCGGTGTTCAAGGAGCTCTCGCGCCTTCGCGCCATCGTCACCGGAGACATCGGCTGCTACACGCTCGGCGCCTTGCCGCCGCTTTCCGCAATGGACACGACGCTCGACATGGGCGCTTCCATCTCGATGGCCCATGGTTTCGAGCTGGCGATGGCCGGCACCGAGCATCGCCCGATCGTCGGCGTCATCGGCGACTCGACCTTCGGCCACTCGGGGCTTTCCTCGCTGCTCGGCACCGCCTACAACCGCGGCACCGGCACCATCTGCATCCTCGACAACCGCACGACGGCCATGACCGGCCAGCAGGGCAATCCCTTCAACGGCGTGACACTGCAGCATCGCGTGAGCCGCGAGATGAACATCGAGCGCGTCGTGAAGGCCCTCGGCATCGAGGACGTGCAGACGGTCGACCCGCACGACGTGGCGGCCGTCCGCGCCGCGCTGAAGGCCGCCATCGCGAATGACGACCTCAGCGTCATCGTGTTCCGCGCCCCCTGCGTGCTGCTCGACAAGAAGAACCGCAAGCCCGCATGCGAGGTCACGAACGCCTGCACCGCCTGCGGTTCGTGCATCCGCATCGGATGCCCGGCGCTGTCGCGCGATGCCGGCAACGGGAGCGCCCTCATCGACCCCGACCTGTGCATCGGTTGCGGCGACTGCGCGCAATACTGCAAGTTCGACGCGATTCGCGTTCCCGTGGTGAAAGGAGCCGACAATGCCTAACACCGACGACACCAAGACGCTCTTGCTCTGCGGCGTCGGCGGCCAGGGCACCATCCTGGCATCCGACTTGCTGAGCCGCACCATCCAGGCGGCGGGGCTCGATGTGAAGATGAGCGAGATCCACGGCATGTCGCAGCGCGGCGGCGCCGTGACCACCGTCGTGCGCTTCGGCACCGAGGTGCACTCGATGGTCTGCGACGAAGGCTGCGCCGACTACATCCTCTCGTTCGAGACCACCGAGGCGTTGCGCAACATTCCCTTCCTGAAGGAAGGCGGCACGCTGCTCGTGAACGACGAGTCGATGAAGCCGCAGCCGGTGCTCACCGGCAAGGCCGAAATGCCCGCGAACATCCAGGAGCGCCTGAAGGCCTACGGCGCGAAGCTCGTCCCCGCGTCGCAGCTTGCACGCCAGGCCGGCTCCCCGAAATCCGCGAACGTGGTGCTGCTCGGCGCGCTGGCCGCCTCGCTTCCGTTCACCGACGAGAGCTGGGAAGAGGTCATTTCCGCGAAGGTGCCGCCGAAGACCATCGAGGCCAACATCCGCGCGTTCCACCTGGGCCTCGATTCGGTCCGCTAAGCGCCTGAGCCCATGCAGAACGAAGCGAGCCGCGGATCGTCGCGTCCGTACGTCGGACGCATGGCTCCCACGCCGAGCGCGGGGCTGCATGTGGGCAACATATTCTCGTGCCTGGTAACCTGGCTCGCCGCCCGTTCGGGCGGCGGCCGGGTTCTTTTGCGCATCGAGGACCTCGACCCGGCGCGCAGCAAGCGCACATATGCCGACGCGATAATGCACGATCTGGAGACCCTTGGTCTTACCTGGGATAACGCGGATGTGATGTGGCAGCATGACCGCACGGGCGCCTACGACGAAGCGTTTCGCACGTTGCAAGCCCAGGGCATCGTGTATCCCTGCTTCTGCTCGCGCGCCGACTTGCATGCGGCATCGGCGCCGCATGTGGGGGAGCGCTACCTGTATGCGGGCACCTGCCTGGGGCTTTCCGCGGAAGAGGCCGCGGATCGTGCCAAGCGCCGCCCGCCGGCGTACCGGGTGCGCGTTCCCGAGCGCGAATACCGCATTCTCGATGCGATACAGGGCGCGTTTCACCAGCAGTTGGATACCGATTGCGGAGACTTCATCATCCGCCGCTCAGATGGCGTCTATTCGTACCAGCTCGCGGTTGTGGTCGATGACCTCGCGCAAGGCGTCACGCAGGTGGTTCGCGGTTTCGACCTGCTCGAATGCGCGCCGCAACAGGAATTCCTGCGCGCCGCGCTGAACCCGCAGGCGCCTGCGCTCGCGTATGCGCACGTTCCGATGCTCTTCGATGGGGAAGGGCGGCGCCTGTCGAAGCGCGACCACGACCAGACGCTCGACGGTTTGCTCGAGCATTTCAAAACGCCCGAGGCGCTCCTTGGCCACCTGGCGTTCATCACCGGCCTTCAACCCGTCGACGAGCCGGCAACGGCCGAATCGCTCGTCGCCGGTTTCTCATTCGACCTGCTTGCAGGCAAGAAATC
>SUUF01000170.1 GCA_015062635.1 Coriobacteriaceae bacterium
GGCATCGTGCAGCTCGTTCATGGCTTCGGCGAGCATTCGCGCCGCTATTTCCATATGATCGTCGCCCTGATGGACGCCGGCTTCATCGTGGCAGCCGACGACCACGTGGGCCATGGCGCGACGGCTATCCTGAACGACACCTGGGGCGACTGGGGCGACGCGGGCCCGCATACGATGATGGAAGACGAGAAGCGCTTCAAGGACATCGTGTGCGAGAAGTATCCCGACCTGCCGTATTTCATGTTCGGCCATTCCATGGGCTCGATGATCGCCCGCGACTTCTCGGCGAAGTACGGATCCGAGCTCGCCGGCGCCATCTACTGCGGCACCACGGGCATCTTCCTGAACACGCACGAGGTGCGCGCCAAGATCGATGCGGCCATCGCGGCCGGTCAGGCGCACGAATCCAACCCCGATTTCGTGGTCGACCTCATGGGCTGGATGTTCGCGCGTTGCGAGGAGGGCGCGACCCTGGGCAACGAGTGGATCTGCCACGACCCGTGGGTGCAGAAGGACCACGCCGAAGACCCGTTCGACGCGTTCACGCATCCCACGCACAACATAAGCCTGCGCGACTTCATCGACATGATGCTGCAGATCGAAGGCCAGGAGTGGGCGGCGCAGGTGCCGGCCGACCTGCCCATTTTGTGCATCGCCGGCGACCAAGACCCGGTGGGCAACTTCGGCGAGGGCGTGTATGCGTGCGCGAACTGGCTCACCGCCACGGGGCATGCGGTCACCACCAAGCTCTATTCGGGCTATCGTCACGAGATCCACAACTACGACGACATCAAGTTCGACGTCGAGGAGGTTTTGGCCGAGTGGATGCTCGAGCAGCTGTAGCGGCCTGAACCGCGCACCGTTCACCTGGTCAAGCGAAAGGCCCCGTACGCGGGGCCTTTCCGTTGCGGCCCGCCGCCGGGTACAATACCATCGCGCGCGATGGGAAAGCATTGCCGGGTGTGGGCGCGGTGCGGGCATAGCGCCAGCATGCGCCGGTTCGGCGGTTCGGCGCGCAGGTTCCGACGAGACGGGGTGAAGGCGATGGGCAGGGTTGCGAAGATTGGCATTGCGGTTGTCGGGGCGTTGGCGCTCGCGTTCTGCATCGGGTCGTATATCGTCGACCGCCAGGCGCTTGACGAAACCTATGCCCGCCACACCGACGATGGCCCCACGATGCTGCTGCGCGATGCCGACGTCGCCGCCGAGCACCCCTTCGCCGACGTGTCGTTCGAGCTCGACGGCCAAACCTTGCGCGGCCACGTGTACGGGGAATCCAACGACCGCGGCCTCGTCGTGTTCCGCCATGGCATCTTCTCGCAGCACCAAGACTACCTGGCGCTTATAACGGCGTTGGTCGACAAGGGCTGGAAGGTGTTCGCCTACGACGCCATCGGCTGCGGCGAGTCGGACGGCGATTCGGTTTTGGGGTTCAGCCAGTCGCCGATCGACGTGCATGCGGCCGTGCAATTCGCCCGGGAATCGGGCATGGCCGACGGGCTGCCCATCGTGCTGTTCGGCCATAGCTGGGGCGGTTACGGCGTGGCGGCCGCGCTTTCATACGACGATGGCGTTGCCGGATGCGTGTCGATGTCGGGCTTCGACCTGCCGGAGGGCATCATCCTCGAATCGACGGCTGCCGAGATGGGGGCGCTCGCGTACACGCAGCTGCCGTTCCTGAAGCTCATCGAATGGCAGGATTTCGGGCAGGATGCCGCACGCTCGGCGGCGCGCGCGATCGACGAATCGGGCCTGCCCGTGCTGGTGATCCACGGTGCGGGCGACGGGACCGTCCGCCTTGACGGGTCGAGCATCATGGCCCGGCGCGATTCCATCTCGAACCCGAAGGTCCGCTACATCGTGAAGGACGAGCCGGGCCGTGATGGGCACAACACCTATTTCTACACGGCGGAATCGTGGGAATACTTCGGCGAATGCGCCCAGGAGCTCTCGGCGTTGCAAGCGGAGTATGACGGCGCCGTGCCGCAGGCGCAGCTCGATGCGTTCTTCGCGGGCGTCGACAAGAAGCGCGCGAACACCGCCGACCCCGTACTCATCGAGCAGGTCGATTCGTTCTTCGCGTACTGCGTGGGCGAGGATAACGCGGTATCCTGAGACAGGTTGGCGACCGCCGCCGCGCCTGCACCGGGAAGGGAGGCGGGCGGCATCGCGCGAGAGAGAGGGGCGTTCATGGAAGCCATGCGGAAACGGGAGATGCTGAAACACCTGGTGTCGGTGTTGGTGGATGAGCGGGCGCGCATGATGGGGCAGCCCATGGACCTCGCGATTCCCGAGGACATCGACGGGTTGTGGACGCTGTTCCGCGTGCTGGTGAACGTGCGCCCGCCGGCCCCGGCGATGCCGGCGTTCCTGGACATGCAGGATGCGCTGCTGCGTGGCATAGCCGAGGAAAAAGGCATTGCGAACTGGCAGGATGCGGAAGTCGCGCCAACCCGCGAGCGCATGCGGCTATGGCGCGGAGACATCACGGCGCTGCGGGTCGACGCCATCGTGAACGCGGCGAACTCCCAGATGCTCGGGTGCTGGCAGCCGGGGCACCACTGCATCGACAACGCCATCCACACCTTCGCCGGCGTCGAGCTGCGCATGGAATGCGCCGACATGATGCGCGAGCAGGGCCGCGAGGAGCCTACCGGCCAGGCGAAGATCACGCGCGCCTACAACCTGCCCGCCAAGCGCATCATCCACACGGTGGGGCCCATCGCCAACGGAAAGCCCACCGACGAGCATCGCGCGCAGCTCGCGCAATGCTACCGGTCGTGCCTCGATTGCGCGGCCGAGAACAAGCTCCATTCCATCGCGTTCTGCTGCATCAGCACCGGCGTGTTCGGCTTCCCGCAGGAAGAGGCCGCCCGCATCGCCGTGCGCACCGTGCGCGCGTGGCTCGATGCGCACGAGGCTGCCGACATGAATGTGGTCTTCAACGTCTTCTCGCCCGAAGACGAGGCCCTCTACCGCAAAGAACTGGGCTTCTAGCCATGCCATGCCTACCGGCCCGACCTGCCTCCTGCGGCGGGCGGGCACACGGGGCCGCGCTCCGCTGCTCCTCGGGAATGCCCGCCGCGACTGCGCCCGGGATGTGCCCGGCCCGCCTCGAGCCATGGTCTGCCCCTTGCGCCATGCGCGGGGCCGCGCTCCGCTGCCCGCGAAAAGCCCCACCGGGCTTTCCGCTTGTGCACTGAGCTGGTTTGACGTCTTTCAAGCCCCGATTTCGCTTCGCGAAGCCGCGAAGGTGG
>SUUF01000171.1:0-1880 GCA_015062635.1 Coriobacteriaceae bacterium
GCGGTCTGGTCGTCGTGCGTCAGCAGGCGCTCGGTGATGACGAGCTTAGCGCCCGCCGCCAGCTTTGCGGTGGTGTCGCGCACGGTGGAACTCACGCCACGCAGCTGGATCATGTCCATGTCGCAGTAGGAGTTCTCGTCCATGTACACCTTGGTCACCGGGTTCAAGATGCGCGTGCCCGTGCCCTCGCCTTCGCCATAGTGCTTCTCGATGTACTTGATGCGGCTGTTCTTGCCAATGTGGAAGGTGTGGATGCCGTCGTGCTGCGAGCTCTTATGCGAATCGTTGTGGATGCCACAGCCGGCGATGATCTCGATGTCGCAATCTTCGCCGATGTAGAAGTCGTTGTACACGACGTCCTTCACGCCCGACTGCGTGATGATAACCGGGATGAACACGCTTTCGCCCTTGGTGCCGGGCTTTACGCGCACGTTGATGCCCGGGTGGTCCGACTGGGTCTCGATGTCGATGTAGGCCGAGCTGTGACGCTCGACGAGCTTGCCGTCGCGGCGGATGTTGAAGGCGCCCTTCGGCATGCCATGGAGGTTGGCGATGGTAGCGAGCAGGCTCTCATCGATGGGGGAAAGATCGACTGCCATGATGGTTCTCCTTATGAATATGCGGGGTTATGGCGCCCGCCGTTAGCAAGTGGTGTTGATGGCGTTTTCGATGTTGGCGAGCATGGGCTCGGTGAGCCGGCACGCATCGCTTCGCCGCTCCATGCCGAGCCGCGGCAGCAGCTCCTCGGGCGTGCCTTCAGCCTCGACGCGGCCGTTTTCCAGCAGCACAATCTGGTCGGCGAGCTGGATGATGCGTTCTTGGTGCGAGATGATGACGATGGTATGGTTGCCGTCCTCGTGGATGCTGCGGAACGTGTCGACGAGCCGATCGAAGCTCCACAGGTCGATGCCGGCTTCAGGCTCGTCGTAAATGGCGAACTTGGAGTCACGCGCGAGCATCGTCGCGATCTCGATGCGCTTCACCTCGCCGCCCGAGAGGTTCTTGTCGACCTCGCGCGTGAGGTAGTCGGCCGTGCACAGGCCCACCTTCGTGAGGTATTCGTTGCAGGCGAACATGGGCAGGCGCTTGCCGGCGGCGATCTCGAGCAGCTTCTTCACCTTCATGCCCTTGAAACGGGCGGGCTGCTGGAAACCGTAGCCGATGCCGCGTCGCGCGCGTTCGGTGATGGAAAGCCCGGCGACGTCCTCGCCATCGAGCAGGATCTGGCCCGACGTGGGCTGGTCGATGCCCATGATGAGGCGGGCAAGCGTCGATTTGCCGCCGCCGTTCGGGCCGGTGATGACCGTGAGGCTGCCATCGGGGATGACGAGCGAGAGGTCGTCGATAATGCGTTTGGTCTCGGAGCTGCCCTCGGAAACGGGCACCTCGAACACCAGGTTCTTCAGTTCGAGCATGGTTCCCTGCGCTTTCGCATTCATGGGTTTCACTATTTTCGATAGCTAGTATAAAGCATCCGCGCACGCGCGCGGCAGACGCGCGACAGACGGCGCCATTGCGTCCATTTTGCCCGTCCTGCCGCTGCGCTAGCGTTTCGATTGCAGGTAGCTTTTCAGCAAGGGGATGTCGAAATCGACGGTGCCCATGCGTATTTCGGTGATGATGCCCTGTTCGATAAGCCGCCGCCGAAGATTGGACGCGTTGGTCATGCTGATGCCCATGCGTTTGGCGATGTCGCTCGTCGAGCTGGGGCCCTCGTCATAGGCCATCGCGCGAAGGTAGTCTTCTTCGCGTTGCCGCAAATCGTGGAGCGTCGGGATGAACACCGAGCGCTCCATTTCATGGAGCATGAGCTTGATGGCGCGCGTGGCGTCTTCCACTTGGAAATCGCGGTCTTTCGGCGTGTTTCGCCATAGGTAGTA
>SUUF01000171.1:1980-3231 GCA_015062635.1 Coriobacteriaceae bacterium
TGTGGGTCTGCTTCGTCGATGGAGAAGAGGACGCCGATTCCTTGCGCGTTGAGCTGTTCGACCAGGCTTTCCATTTGCAGGCGCCAGGGGACGGGGTCGTGGTGCATTTCCCGCGTGATGCTGAGCGGACCGGCTTGCAGCGATACGATGTCGAACGATTTATCTGCGCCGATGAGGTGCGCCGCTCTGGACTGGAGCAGGCAGGTGAGCTCGTTGAGCATGCCCCTGCGTGCGATGGCGTCGACGCAAATCCAGCCAAGCCCCGATGCTTCTTGGGCGATTGCCTCCATGAGTACGGTTTTGCCCGACCCGCGGGGGCCATAGAAGATCACCGAGCGATAGGGGTCGCCCGGCTGGTTTGCCAACCCGCCGATAACGTCATCGATATATTCCGTTCGCCCCGCGAGCGCAAAGGGCACTTTCCCGAATGTCGGGGTAAAGGGATTCTCGGTAATTCCCGGCATGATTGCGCTCCTTTCAGACGTGGGTGGCTTTCATCATAGCAAGATTCATAATAATTCATATAAATTCATATTTTGGGGCGAATTGGAAACGGCTTCCTGCGGTGCAGGTTATGGCGAGGCTGGCAAAGCGATCGATTTGCCCCTGACCTCGTGCTTGTTTTCGGGTACAGTGCGATTGGAACACGATGCTGTTCATAGGCTGGAACAGGTGCGAGGAATAGGAGACCACGATGAGCGCCGAAGTCCAAACGTTCATTTACCGCCGTAACGAGATGCTGGCCCAGAAGGTCATCAAGGGCCTGAAATCGCGTCGCATGAACGGGTATTACGCGGCGAATAGGGAAGAGGCACTCGCCAAGGCGCTCGAGCTCATCCCCGAAGGCAGCACCATCAACATGGGCGGCTGCATGAGCGCCCGCGAAATCGGGCTGTTCGATGCCGTGAAGGCGGGCAATTACAACTTCGTCGACCGCGACGACGCCGATGACCGTCGTGCGGCCATGCTGGCCGCGTTCGATGCCGATGTGTATCTGGCCAGCGCGAATGCCATCACCGAGGATGGCATCATGGTGAACATCGACGGCGCGGCCAACCGCATCGCGGCGTTGGCGTTCGGCCCGCGCAAGCTCGTGTTCATCGTGGGCATGAACAAGGTGTGCCCCGATGTGGATTCCGCCATCAAGCGAGCGCGCAACGTGGCCGCTCCCATCAATGCGCAGCGGTTCGGGCTTACCACCCCGTGCTCGAAAACCGGAGCCTGCGCCGACTGCAAGTCGGCCGACAGCAT
>SUUF01000172.1 GCA_015062635.1 Coriobacteriaceae bacterium
CGCTTGGGGACATACATGTGGCGACCGGGGACATACACCTTTATTCCTCTATAGCGCTAAAGCATGTTGTTCGATGGCTCCCCGCGGCTGTTTCCATGTCCCAATGCGCGCTTTCCAATAGCCCATGGGCTGCACAAATGAGTGCGCTCCCTGCATCGCGATGGCGGGCTAAATGTATATGCCAACACTGGCCCAATGACCCGCTGCGTCTGTTCCCATGACACACATGCGTGTTTTCCCCGATGGCCCTGCGGCTATTTCCACGTCCTGCCGCTTGCGCCCCGGGATTTGTCTACGCCACGCGCTCGTGGGACCCTTCGACTTCGTCCCCGCTTCCTTCCTGGACAAAAAAGTACGGGTATGCACCCTCTTGTTTGGTTTTCGGTCGCGTATGGACGAAAAAGCACGGTCGTGCGCCCTGTTGCACTGCCGTGGGACGGGCGCTTCGCCCACTCGGCTCCGCTTCGGCACCTACCAACTGGGCAAACGCGAATCGTGCACAAGCACGTATACCCTCGCACCCTTCCGCGATGCTGCACGAAGGCGTATACCCGTACTATTTTGTCCAGATCCCGCCTCGAAATTGACAAGAGGGAGCACGATCGTACTTTTTCGTCCATCATCACAGGCATCTAGCGGTCGGCAGCGCGTGGGCGTGGACCGTGGGCGCGGGAAAACGCTGCATCGTGCACGATGTTACGAAGGCTACGAGGAAACGTTACATCGCGCGCGATTCGCCTGCAGGAAACCGGACTTGGGACCTCTGACGTCAGTAAATTACCGGTTACGTTGCGGAAAAACGGGACTTGGGACCTCTGGCGTCAGGCACGCGGTGGGGTTTCGCGCACGGCTTTCCCGCTCCAGGATGCAAAACCCCAGGTAACGGAGATCGGAGACGGGTCGCCATGGCCGGTGCGGTCCGCAACCGGCTGACGTCAGAGGTCCCAAGTGGCAAAAACGCGCAACGGACCCTGAAATTGCTGACACGAGAGGTCCCAAGTCCCGTTTTCTGCACGCCCCACCGCTACTTGCTGGCGTGATAGCGCAGGTAAACCGCCACGATGATGATGCCAGCCAGCGCCAGGATGCCGATCATCAGGCCATACGAATACAGGTAGCTGCCGAGCGCGTCTTTCAGGATGCCGGGCACGAACGAGAACGCGAAGCTGCCGAACGAGTACCCGGTCTGGAACGTGCGCACAGTCTTCACGCGCTCCTCGGGCGTCGAGAAATGCAGCGACCAGATGGGAATGCCCGTCGAGCCGATGGCCAGGCCGAACGCATACACGATGCACCCCGCCCACACCAGCAGCTCGCTTCCAGAAGAGCCGATAACCAGCAGCACCAGGCCCAAGATGAACGCCGCGAAGGAAATGACCGTCCCCCACAGCCCGCCGAGCAGGTCGTACAGCTTTCCCATGGCGCCCTTGCCCACCGTCAGCACCAAGCCCGAAACCGAGAGCATGAGCGCGGCGAACTGATGGCCGAAGCCTTCGGAAACCAGCAGCACCGACAGGAAGGTCGGCGCCGACACGCACACCGCGCCCACGAACACGCAGGCCACGATGAACAGCGTGCGAACCATGGCCGGCAGGTGCACGCCGTGGTCGACCGGCACATCTTCCCCGCCCTCGACATGCACGACATCGTCCTGATGCTTCTCGAGCCACTTCGGGTTCACGTAGGGCTCGAGGCCCATATCCTGCGGGCGGTTACGCAGCAACGTGAACGTGAGCACACCGATGACCAGGGCAAGCGCAGCCTCAAGCCAAAACGATGTGGAAAGCGAGAACAGCGCGATGATGCGCTCGGCCGTCGCGGGAATGACGATGCTCGCAACGCCCGAACCCACCGCCGCGATGCCGATGGCCGATCCCACGTCGGTCTTGAACCAACGGTTGATGAGGTAGGTCGTGCACACCATGCCGCCCAGGCCGTACCCGATGCCGCCGAGCGCCGCCGCAACGCAAAACGCCGGGAAGCTCGCCGCCAGTCCATATACCACCATCGAGGCGGCCGTGAACAGGCAGGCGATGAACGAGCCCGCCCGGCAGTCGACGAGCCGGTAGTAATGCACGACGACGAACATGCACAGCAGGCTGAAGAACGTGCGCACGCCGATGATGACCGAACCCGCCGAGTCGCCGATACCCGGCAACGCGACGATATACGGCTGGTATACGTTGAACGACGTGCTGGCAAGGCCCACATTGCAGAATACGAGCAGGAAACAGCAGAGCGCTATCACCTTTTCATAATGCTCCCGCATGCCGAACCTTCTTCCCATTTTGCAAACTCGGGTATTGTACACCCGCTCGCGTCGCCGTCAGAGCGCGGCCACGACACCGCGCATAAGCCGCGCGAAGGGCTCCTCGCAGGTGCCGGCGACATCCATCATGTCGTCCTCGTTGGGATCGGAGCCGTCGATTCCGCAGGCCATGTTGGTGATGAGGCTGACGCCCATCACGCGCATGCCGACATGGCGCGCGGCGATGACCTCTTCCACGACGCTCATGGCCACCGTGTCGGCACCCCAGCTCGCGAACATGCGGATCTCGGCCGGTGTCTCGAAGCTCGGTCCCAGAAGCCCCAGGTACACGCCTTGGCGCAGCGCGACGTCGCGCCGCTCGGCCACGTCGAGCGCGATTTCGCGCAGCGCGGGGTCGAAGCAGTTGAGCATCGGCACGAAACGGCTCGCGATGAGGTCGGGCGAACGTCCAACCAGCGGGTTCTGGCCGGTGAAGTTGATCATGTCGGTCATCAGGCAGAAATCGCCCACGTTGAATTCGGGGTTGATGGCGCCCGCCGCGTTCGTGGTGATGAGCACGTCAACGCCGCATTCGTGCATGAGCCACACCGGCAGCGCGATGTCGAGCGCGGAATTCCCCTCGTACTTGTGCAGGCGGCCCTGCATGCACAGCACCTGCCGGTCGGTGCCGGGCACGCGCCCCAGCGCGAAGCGCCCGCGGTGCCCCGTTGCCGTCGAGACGTTCATGAAGGGCACGTTCCCGAAATGCAGGAAGCGCAGGTCTTCCAAGCCGTCCGCGAATGCGTTGAGCCCGCTGCCCAGGATGATGCCCGCGACCGGTTTCGCATCGCCGATGAATTCCCGCAGGACCTGCGAGCCCTCCGAGATGGCGTACAGCAGGTTGTCGTCGGTGAGCAGCGACATCGTCAATCCTTTCGGGCAACCAGAACGCGCGGCCGGTTGG
>SUUF01000049.1 GCA_015062635.1 Coriobacteriaceae bacterium
CGCGACAGCTTCTATGCGGCGCTCGACGCGAAGTTCGACGCGGGCACCATCAGCTGGGACCGGTTCGCGGTGGGGGCTGACAATGCCTTCACGGCCATCGATCGCAGCACCGCGCAGCTGGCAAACGGCATCCAAGCGTTCGATTCCGATGAATACAAGCGCATGGAACGGCAGTTCAAGGGCGCGTTGAACCCCGATTCGACCGTGGATGAGACCACCGCGGAGCGCTGGGGCATGTTGCAGGGGCGGCTCGACGGCATGCGCGAGATCGTGGCCGGCAACGAGAAGATGCTGCTCGAGCTCGACAAGCTCGAGGCTGAACTCGGCAAGCTCGAGAGCGTCGAGCGCAGCGACAAGGGCGAGCAGATCTTGCAGGAGATCCGCACCCTCAGCGAGGAGATGAAGTATTACCAATAGCAGGGTCAATGCTGGCGTTTTGCCAGGTGGCGCTTCTAGGATGCAGTAACATGGAACCGTTCGCAAACGGCGGAAAGGCAGGAAACCATGGCGTTCGATTTGAACATTCCCGATCCGGAGGA
Source organism: Coriobacteriaceae bacterium (assembly GCA_015062635.1). Lineage (GTDB taxonomy): Bacteria > Actinomycetota > Coriobacteriia > Coriobacteriales > Eggerthellaceae > UMGS1519. The sequence continues at coordinate 540 of SUUF01000049.1, forward strand.
AACCAAGGCGCAAGTTGAGGAAGAACTCGCCGTGCCCGAGGCGCACGCCGAGGTCATCGACAACGTGGCGAATGAGCGTGGCGAGCAGATCATGAAGGTCGACCTCGATTCCATCGCCGACCGCCGCGACATCCTGCAGGCGGTCGAGACGCTCGGCAACGACATCATGACGCAGTCGACGGCGAAGAACGAGATGCTCTCGCGCCGCATGGCCCAACTGTCGCGTGAAGGCGGCGAGTCGGGCGAGGTCGCGCGCGGCCTAGAAGACCTGGCGATACGCATGAAGGACCTCGACCCGTCGGCCGTGGATTTCGCGAAGACGGGCGTGCTCGGCAAGCTGTTCGACCCGGTGCGCCGCTACTTCGAGCGCTACAAGACCGCCGATGCCGAGATCGCGTCGATCGTGCAGTCGCTCGAGCACGGCAAGGGCACGCTGAAGCAAGACAACGTGACGCTCGAGCTCGAGGAAGACGCGATGCGCAACCTCACCAAGCAGCTCAACCAGCAAATCGAGATGGCCACCGACCTCGATGCCTATCTGACAAACGCCTGCGACACGGCCAAGGCCGAAGGGTCGGCCGACCCCGAGCGCATCAAGTTCGTGGAAGAGGAGGTCATCTTCCCGCTGCGCCAGAAGATTCTCGACTTCCAGCAGCTGCTCGTCGTGAACCAGCAGGGCATCGTGTCGATGAACATCATCCGCCGCAACAACCTCGAGCTCATCCGCGCGGTCGAGCGCGCCGAGAACGTGACGGTTTCGGCGCTGCGCGTGGCGGTGACGGTGGCGGGCGCGCTGTACAACCAGCGCATCGTGCTCGACAAGGTGAATTCGCTGAACGAGGCCACGAACTCGATGATTTCGGCGACGTCGCGCATGCTGAAGGAGCAGGGCGCCGAGATTCAGGTGAAGGCCACCGAGGCGAATATCTCGGTCGACACGCTGAAGGCGTCGTTTGCCGACACGCTGCAGGCGCTCGAGGATATCAGCACCTACAAGCAGGCCGCGCTTCCGCGCATCAAGAAGACCATCGAAGACTTCCGCGAAATCGCCGAGGAAGGGCAGAAGCACGTCGATAGGCTCGAGCGCACCGACAAGCGCCTCGAGGGCGGTCAAAACTAGCTCGCATCGCGCGAGAAAAGCAAATCGCCCGCCGGGCTTCATGCCGGGCGGGCGATTTGCTTGGATGGTATCGGGCTGCGGTGTTTAGAGGTTCTCGATGTAGTTCACGACATCGCCGATGGAATTCAGGCCCTCGGGATAGCCCATCTCGATGTTGCAACGCTCTTCGAGGTCGCAGATGAGCTCGACGGTGTCGAGGGAGTCGATGCCGAGATCATCGAGCGTGCTTTCGGCGGTGACGGTTTCTGGGTCGATGTCGAGGTTCTCCTGCAGGATATCCTTGATGGTCTGCATGACGTCCATGGTGTCTCCTTATGACGGTTTCGAAGTCTAGATAACGAAGTGTATTATACGAGATTGTGCGTAACGGTATGTTGACATTTGCTTACGCTTCTCGTGGTATTTTCGCGTGTGCTACGCGAAGCAATGGCGAGGGCGGGATGTTCCCCCAGGCAGGCTGGTATTGTAGGAACCGAGGAAAACCGTGGAAAGGCAGCTCTCCATGACAGATGAGTATCAAAATCCAGAATCCAACCAGAACCTGAATCCGCAGCAAGCCGCGCAACCGGGGCAAACGGCCTATCGTCCTTCGCAGATGTCGGGCCAGCAGGCCTACCAGGCGCCGGCGCAGCAGGCCTACCAACAGCCGGCGCAGCAAGCCTACCAACAGCAGGCGCAGTCGACCTACCGGCAGCCCGCGCAACCGACCTACCAGCAGCCCGCGCAACCGAATTACGCAGCGGCCGGATATCGCCAGGCGGCTCCAGCGCAAGGCGGGGCGCATTCCGCGGGCGCTGTTGCCAAGCAGGGCGGCGGTTGGGTGAAATCGCTGGTCGCTGGTGCTGTCGGCGCCGTGTTGGCGAGTGTCATCACCCTTGCCGTCGCGGGCATGGGCGGCGGTTCCGTCTCGGCCGACCAGCCGGGCACCGCTCCGGCTGCGGGCGCAGGTTCGGGCACGAACACCACGATCACCGTGGCGGGCGAAGACGTCTCCCTTCCCGAGGCCGTCGCGGCGAAGAGCCTGCCGTCGGTCGTGTGCATCTACGTGTATCAGGAAATGCCGGCATACGGATGGTTCGGCCAGCAATCGAGCGGCGAGCAGATGTCGGGCCTCGGCTCCGGCGTCATCATCTCGGATGATGGCTATATCCTCACGAACTACCACGTCATCGAGGGCGAGAGCAGCCTGAAGGTGTCGGTGAACAACGAGCAGTACGATGCCCAGGTTGTCGGCACCGATTCGACGAGCGACCTCGCCGTCATCAAGATCGACGGCGCCGAGGGCCTCACGCCCATCGAGATCGGCAGCTCGGCCAACCTCGTGGTGGGCGAGTGGGTCATGACCGTCGGCGCCCCCTATGGCATGGAGCAGTCGGTCGGTTCCGGCATCGTCTCGGCGGTAAGCCGTTCATCTGCGGCGTTGCAGGATTCCGATGGTGCGATCTACGCGAACATGATTCAGACCGACGCGCCCATCAACCCGGGCAACTCGGGTGGCGCGCTCGTCGACAAGGAAGGCAAGCTCGTGGGCATCAACACGCTCACCGCTTCCTACAGCGGCAGCAATTCGGGCGTGGGCTTCGCCATTCCGGTCGACTATGCGTACAACATCGCGCAGCAGATCATCGCCGGCGAGGAGCCGAGCCATGCCCAACTCGGCGTGTCGCTGGTGAACGTCGATTCCGCGACGGCCGAGCGCTATAACCTGCCCGTGAGCGAGGGCGCGTACGTGGCGGCGGCTTATGCCGGCGCTGCCGAGGCGGGCATCCAGGAAGGCGATATCATCACCAAGGTGAATGGCAAGAAGGTCGCGTCTGCCACCGAGGTCATCCTGCAGGTGCGCAGCTGCAAGGTGGGCGATACCGTTCCGGTCGAGGTGAATCGCAACGGCGAGACCAAGACGATGGACGTGGCGTTGACGTCGGACGTCGACAACGCCAACGCGTCTTCAAGCCAGAACGCCGAAGGCAACCAGCGCCAGCGCTAGCGACAGCAAGCAACGTTCGAGCAGCGAGCCGGGGCATCCCCCCGGCTCGTTCTTTATGGTGCGCGACGTGATGAGCCGAAGGACGTTCCTCCTACTCGTTTTTCACATGGCTCCTAAGATAGGTTTGATAGGTTTTCCTGTCTGGGGCATGGGCTGGTGTGCTGTTTAGGGTAAACTAGGCCAGATAGCGTCGAGGAGAGGGAGCATACCATGACGCAAGAATACAAATATCATCGCGTGCTGCTGAAGCTGTCCGGCGAGGCCCTGATGGGCGAAGCGGGCTATGGCATCGACCCGAAGGTCGTCGACGAGCTGGCCGACCAGGTGAAACATATCGTCGAGGACGGCATCGAGCTGGCTGTGACGGTCGGCGGCGGCAACATCTTCCGCGGCATGGCGGGTTCGGCCGAGGGCATGGAGCGCAGCCAGGCCGACTACATCGGCATGCTCGCCACCTGCATGAACGCGCTTGCCCTGCAAGATGCGTTCGAGCGCAAGGGCATTCCCACGCGCGTGATGAGCGCCATCGAGATGCGCCAGATGTGCGAACCCTACATTCGCCGCAAGGCGGTGCGCCATCTGGAAAAGGGCCGCGTCATCATCTTCGCCGCGGGCACGGGCAACCCCTATTTCACCACCGACACCACGGCCGCCCTGCGCGCCTGCGAGATCGGCGCCGAGGCCCTGCTGAAGGCCACCAAGGTCGACGGCATTTACGACAAGGACCCGGTGAAGCACCCCGACGCCGTGCGCTTCGACAAGCTTTCCTACCTCGAGGTTCTGGCCAAGGAGCTCCACGTGATGGACACCACCGCCACGAGCCTGTGCATGGACAACAACCTGCCCATCCTCGTGTTCGATATGACCGTTCCCGGCAATATCGCTCGCGTGCTCAAGGGCGAGGATGTGGGCACGACGGTTCAGTAACGCTAGGCGTATAATGACGGGGATACATTCCCGCAGTTGAACTATGGATGAAAGGCTTGGAAATGATTGACGAGATTATGCTCGAGGCCGAAGAGGGCATGGAAAAGGCGATTGAATCGCTGGAAACCGCGTTCGCGTCTGTGCGTACCGGCCGTGCCAACGCCATGATCCTCGACAAGATCCGTGTCGACTACTACGGTGTCCCCACGCCCATCAACCAGATGGCCGCCATCAAGACGCCCGATGCCCACATGCTGGTCATCGAGCCGTGGGACAAGGGCGTGCTCGGCGCCATCGAGCATGCCATCATGCAGAGCAACATCGGCGTGACGCCCAGCAACGACGGCCAGCGCCTGCGCCTGCCCTTCCCGTCGCTCACCGAGGAGCGCCGCCGCGAGTTCGTGAAGCAGTGCAAGACCTACAGCGAGGAAGCGCGCGTGCGCATCCGCGCCGTCCGCCGCGAGGCGAACGAGGATCTGGAGAAGGCCGAGAAGGCCGGCGACATCACCGAGGACGACCAGCGTCGCGGCGAGGCCGATGTCCAGAAGCTCACGAACCAATACGTGGCCAAGGTTGACGAGGTCTTCAAGAAGAAGGAAGCCGAGATCATGACCATTTAAGGTTCCGCCGTTCTGACGAACGGCGAGCCTGTCGACGATGCGGGGCGCCCAGGCACCCCGCCTTGCCGCCTGCTTGCGCCGCTGAAAACCGGCCGGGTATGCCGCCTTCCCGCGCCAAGCCCTTCTCGCGTATCGAAGCGAGCTTCGTCGGGCTTTCACGGAAACCGGCATACTTGGACGATTCTCAGCCACCGCGCCTGAATGATTCGGCATACTTCTCTCGAATGACGAGGAATCAAAGAGCTTGAATAAACCGCTTGACTATATCTTCCCGAATCCGCCGGTGGGGCTGAACCCCGCCGCGCTGGACGCCGGGCGCGTGCCGCAACATGTGGCCGTCATCATGGATGGCAATGGACGCTGGGCGAAGAAGCGCGCGTTGAACCGCTTGCGTGGGCACAAGGCCGGCATCGAGGCGGTGCGCGAGACCATCCGCTGCGCGAGCGACGTGGGTGTGCGCTACCTTACCATCTACTCGTTTTCCACCGAGAACTGGAAGCGCCCGCAAGACGAGGTCGTGGGCCTGATGGAGCTGTTCGCGAAGACGATGCTCGCCGAGGTCGATGGCCTCGACGAGGAGAACGTCCGCGTGATGACCATCGGCGATCTCTCGATCCTGCCCGACGAAACGCGCGAGGCCTTCGAGGAGGCATGGGAGCAGACGAAGGGCAACACGGGCATGACACTCGTGGTGGCCGTGAACTACGGTGCCCGCCAAGAAATCCTGCATTCCGCAAAATCCCTGATGGAATATGCCGTTCAGCAGGCGGCCGAAACCGGGGTGGTGCCCGAGCCCACCGAAGAGCTGCTCGAGCGGGGCTTGTACACGGCGGGCATTCCCGACCCCGAGCTCGTCATCCGCACGAGCGGCGAGCTGCGTGTCTCGAACTTCCTGCTATGGCAGATCGCCTATTCCGAGTTCTATGTGACCGACGTGCTGTGGCCCGATTTTGACCGCTACGAGTTTTTGCGCGCGCTGCTGTCGTACCAAGGCCGCAACCGCCGTTTCGGGGGAGTGTAGCCGATGGGTTTCTTCAGCCGCATCCGCAACCAGGAACCGGTCGACACCGAAACCAGCATGGGCGCCCGCGCGAAGGCGAAGGCCTACGAGAAGACGCCCGAGCGCTTCAAGAATGCGAGCAGCTTCCAAGTGCGCCTGCGCACCGGCGCGGTCTACATCACCCTCACGGCGGCGGGCGTGCTCATCAACGACCTCACCACCGTCGTGATGCTGGCGATAACCGCCGCCATCTGCGCGGGCGAGTTCTATTTCATCTTGCGCAACGACGCGAAGCTGCCCAACGAGGCCATCGGCATCGTGGCCGCCATCTGCTATCCCTTCAGCATGTGGCTGTGGGGCCTGAAGGGCGTGGCCATCGTGACGCTCGCGCTGCTGCTGGTGCTGCTGGTGTGGTACACGTATTGGATGCGCGCCCGCATCACCGACGTGTGCATCACCTTGTTCGGGGCGATGTACACGGGGCTCATGCTTTCGGGCATCATCGTGATACGACAGGCGCTGCCCGAGCCGTGGGGTGGGGTGCTCGTGCTGCTGCTCTTCCTTTCCATCTGGGGAAACGATGCGTTCGCGTACCTGGTTGGCTCGAAGATCGGCAAGCATAAGCTCGCGCCGCGCACGAGCCCGAAGAAGAGCTGGGAAGGCTTTATCGCCGGCCTCATCTTCAGCATGGGCATGTGGGTGGCCATGTCGTTCGTGCCGGGCGTGCAGATGCCCATTTGGATGGCGCTGGTGTTCGGCCTGGTGTGCGGCGGCATGGAGGTGCTTGGCGACCTCGTGGAAAGCCGCATCAAGCGCAACGTGGGCGTGAAGGATTCCGGCACGATCATGCCGGGCCATGGCGGCCTGCTCGACCGCTGCGACTCCACGTTCCTCGCGGCGGTGACGGCCGCCATCCTGCTGACGATGGGCGGTTGCCTGCCCAACGTCATCCTGTAATGCAACGATGCCTCGGAGCCGTCATAACATCGTGCACGATGTAACGAAGGCTCCGAGGTATCGTAACGTCTGAAAGGAAACGCTATGTTTGCACGCGCGCCCGAACATCGCAACATCGTCGTCTTGGGATCCACGGGGTCTATCGGGACGCAGACGCTCGATGTGGTGCGGCAGAACCCGGAGCGCCTGAGCATCGTCGGCCTGGCGGTGAATTCCAGCGTGCAGCAGCTGTGCGACCAGGCGGTAGAGTTCGGCGTCGAGCATCTGGCGGTGGCGCAGGCGCAGCCGATGCAGAAGCGCGAGATCCTGACGCAGGCGTTGGCGTCGCGTGCCAAAGAGCAGGGCAAGGCCTTGAACCCTTATATCGCGTGCGGCCCCGATGCCGTGCTGGAACTGTGCCGCATGCCCGAGGTCGACCTGGTGGTGAACGCCCTGGTGGGCGCCGCGGGCCTGCGGGCGAGCTACGAGGCGCTGCGCGCGGGAAAGGTGCTCGCGCTCGCCAACAAGGAATCGCTCGTGGTGGGCGGCGACTTGCTGATTCCCATGAGCACGCACGAGACGCTGCTGCCCATCGATTCCGAGCATGGCGCCATCTACCAGTGCCTGCTGGGCGAGAATCCGGCCGAGGTGCGTCGCCTGTGGGTGACGGCGTCGGGTGGCCCGTTCCGCGGCAAGACGCGCGCCGACCTTGCGAACGTGACGGTTGAGCAGGCGCTGAATCATCCCACATGGAAGATGGGGTCGAAGATCACGATCGATTCGTCGACGCTGATGAACAAGGGCCTCGAGGTCATCGAGGCGCATCACCTATTCGCGATGCCCTACGAGAAGATCGAGGTCGTGGTGCAGCCGCAGAGCGCCATCCATTCGATGGTGGAATTCAGCGATGGCAGCGTGAAGGCGCATTTGGGCACCACCGACATGCGCATTCCCATCCAGTTCGCGTTGAGCTACCCCGAGCGCTGGCAGGCGCCGGTCGAGCCGCTCGATTTCCGCACGCTGGGCAGCCTGGAATTCGCCGCGCCCGATACCGACACGTTCCGCTGCCTGGCGTTGGCGCGTGCGGCGGGAAGCCGCGGCGGCACCCTGCCGGCGGCTATGAACGCCGCGAACGAGGTCGCGGTTGCGGCTTTCCTCGCTGGTCAATGCTCGTTCCTCTCCATCGCCGATGCGGTGGAAGCCGCGATGGATGCCTGCGATGTGCAGCCGGTCGAGAGCCTCGAGCAGCTCGAGGAAGTGGACGTTCGCGCACGCGAAGCCGCTGCCGCCTATCTGCGCAATCAATCCCGATTGGCTTAGGAGGCATGATGCCCTACGGGGTTGCTGCAATCTCCCGTGCAAACTTTTTCAACTTACGGGACATCGCGACGTGAAAATCCCACCTAAATACCCCTTGTAACGCCTCGATTGCAAACTTTTTCAACTTACGGGACACGAAACCCGGGATTCGTGTCCCGTAAGTTGAAAAAGTTTGCATTTGGGGCATCTGGCACTCAAAAATCGGCATCAAATGAGGCTCTAATGTCCCGTAAGTTGAAAAAGTTTGCACGCCTGAAAATACATGGCGGGAGTCGTTTGTTCTGTCCCTTTCCGATAATCGCTAGAACTAGGGTTTCATCAGGGCAATGGTGGGAAGCGCATCCCTCGGCTGGCTTTTGCGCCCGGCGTGCGGAAAGTGCGAGGCATTGCGTTGAGACACTTACTCAGCCTGCTTACGTATAATGGGCATGGTAATTGTGAAGACCGAACGAAAGGTTGACCATGGAATTCAAGGATCTGAGCCCCGAGCTTCAAGAGAAGGCCAAGTCGGCGAAGTCGCCCCAAGAGTTGCTGGAGATGGCGAAAGCAGAGGGCTACGAGCTGACGGATGAAGAGCTGGAAGGCGTTGCGGGCGGCTGGTGCAGCGATTACGTCTGCCGCGAGTACGAGAAGTACGTGCACTGCTAATACACGCATTGCTAACGGGCGAATCCCGCGGGTGGAACGCGGCTAGGACTCGCGCTTCATGCGCGCGTGAACGGCCAGCGCGAAACTCGCGGGATCGTCTTTGAAGGGCACGCAGACGCGTCGCCCCTGAAAGCGTTTCATCGGGCATCCGCCCAGGCAAAGGGGAAGCCAGAGGCATTCTCGGCATTCCGGGTCGGGGACGGGTGCCGCCATGTTCAGGTAACGGGTGAAGTTGTCGCAGCCCGCTGCCGTGGAAAGGGGCTCTTCGGGGTCCCAGTCGTGCGCGCGTCCGAATGCATGTTCCGGCTTGCCGGCAGCCTCCCAGCATTTGTAGAGCCGCCCTTGGCTGTCAATCGTCACGCTGAACGCCGACAGCGCATTGCAGTAACGTCCGCGCGTCGGCTCGAACCGCTGCGCCTCCTGCCGCACCCCCACGCTCAGGGCCTGGATGCCGTCCAGTTCGCCCACATCCACCCCCCGTGCGTCGGCCACGGGGTTTCCGATGACGAGGGCCTGGTCGTACACCAGGTCGTTTCCCGTTTCGCGGGCGAGTTGCGCGACGAATTCCTCCAATTCGGCTGCCCGGTCGATGTTGCCGGCGTGGACGTTGTGCCGAATCGCGACGGAAAACGGCAGTTTCGGGTTGCGTAGGTTCTCGGCGATGCGGTCGAAGGTGCCGCCGCCGTTCGCCAGATGGCGCGTTTCGTCATGCAGGCTTCCCACGCCATCGAGCGTGACGGTGGCCGACTCGACCGACGCCCGCGCAAGCAGGTCGGCCATGTGCTGGTCGAGCAGGTAGCCGTTCGTGGTTATCTTCGCGTGGTAGGACGCGCCCTGCGCTGCCGCCACGTCTTTCAGCCGGGCGGAAAGCGATTCGATGACCGCCGGCGCAAGCAGCGGTTCGCCGCCGAACCACATCACGCGCAGCTGCTTTGCGCGACTTGTCTCGAGCATGCGCGCGGCAAGCGCCACCACGTCGTCTTGCACGTCTGCGGGCATTACGGCGTTGCACGGCTGGCCGCCACCGCTGGTTTTCCCCTGGTCGAAGCCATGTTCCTGAAAGCAGTAGGGGCACGCGAAGTTGCAGGCCATGGTCGGGCAGATGGTGAGATTCACCTCGTGCGGTGCCGCGCAGGCCGCACGCCCCAAGGCCTCGATTGCGGCGCGTTCGTCGAAATTGCAGATGATTCCACGACGGGCAAAACGCTCGATAATCGGGTGATGCTCGTCGAGCTCGTCGAGGGCGGAAAGCAGGAACCCCTCGAGCGGCGTGCACTCGCAGCAGGTCCCCCTGAAGAGGTTCACGACGGCGGTGTTGTCGCTACCGGGAATGATCGCGCCTATGTTGTAGCGCGACGCATGCCAGCCCGCCTCGGCGGCGGTGCGCCCTGCCGATGGCGTCGGGCGCGGGGTGTCTGTCCGTTTCGGTTCCGTTGCGCGCTCCTTATGCGAGGCCCTGCGAGGCCGGTTGCCCTGCTGTAAACCATATTGGCTCAGCGGGGCGTTTGTGTAAACCTCTGCGGTTGTTTTATCGCGCACGATGCAACGAAGGCTCCGAGGTACCGTAACATGCTCGCTGCAAGGCGCGATCTTTGCATGACAACCATTCTTGACATGAGGCGCGCGGGAATGCCGCATTCGGTTGGTGGTGCAAGCGGCCCCAGCGGCTTACCATTTCATGGTGGGTATGAAACGTGTGAAAAGGAGCGCAGATGGGCATCGGGGCGAACATCCAGAAAACGCGTTCGGCTGCGGGACTCACGCAGGAACAACTGGCCGCTGCCGTGGGCGTATCGCGCCAGACGGTGGCGAAATGGGAATCCGGCGAAACGTCGCCCGACTTGGAGCATGCGGCGGCACTTGCCGATGCACTCGGCTGCACGGTGGATGCACTCGTGAACTTCGATTCGGAGGGAACGGGGCTCGGCGCTCCGCCCAAGGGAAAGCATCTGTTCGGGAGCGTGAAAGTGGGCGAGCGCGGCCAGGTGGTCATCCCCAAGGAAGCGCGTGATGTTTTCGGAATACGCCCAGGTGACAAGCTTGTCGTGCTCGGCGAGGACGGCAAAGGGATAGCGCTTTGCAAAGAGGCCGAATTCATGGCCGGCATCGAGGCGGTTCTGGAAGCCGTGCGGAAAGGCGCACGGTGAGTGCCGCAAACGGCGAGCGCGTGGGCCGAAAGCGCAGGGTAGGCAAGGTGCTCGTCATCGCGCTCGGCGCACTTGTGGTGGCAGCATCGGTTGCGATTATCGCTTACTGCGATGACAACCTGCATGCCGAGGAGCGCATCATTTCGCGCGCATTTGACGCGGGGTACGTCGAAAAGCAGGTAACCATTGGCGGTGCCACGATCAACTACGCCGAGGGGCCCGACAACGGCGTTGCGTTGCTGCTTGTGCATGGGCAGGGCATGGAGTGGGAGGACTATGCAACCGTCCTACCCGGGTTGTCGGCAAGGTACCATGTGTTCGCCGTGGACTGCTTCGGTCACGGCACGTCGGAGCACGACCCAGCCCTGTATTCGTGCGCGGTGAATGGAAACGAGCTCATCGCATTCGCACGCGAGGTCTTTGACGAGCCATACGTCGTGTCGGGCCATTCGTCGGGCGGCATCATCGCTGCATACGTTGCCGCAAACGACTCCGCCAATGTAACCGCATGCGTGCTGGAGGATCCGCCGCTGTTTCGCGTAACGCCCGAGGAAGCCCAGGAAAACGCTGGGACGTTCGCCTGGTACGATGGCTACACGGTGACGCATTCCTTCCTGCAGCAAGGCGATGTGACCGATTATGCCGCGTGGTATGCGGCGCACAGCTACCTATTCGGCCTGTTCGGCGGCCTGCAATCCATGCTTGCGGAGCAAACGGCGGCCTGGTGCGCCGAGCATCCGGATCAGCATGTCGTGAACGCCTGGGTGCCCCGTGCCTGGACGCGCGGCATGTACTTCATGGATGACTACGACCCGCGCTTCGGCGAGACGTTCTACGACGGCAGCTGGATGGCCGGCATCGACCAAGAGGCGATGCTGCGCGCAATCGCATGTCCCGTTGGGTATCTGAAGGCCAGCACGCGCTATGGCGAAGACGGCGTGCTCTATGCGGCTACGACCGACGAAGATGCCGCGCGCGTGCGGGGATGCCTGGTGGATTGCGCGTATGCCGAAATCGATTCGGGCCACGATATCCATGCGGAACGACCGGATGCGTTCATCGATGCAATCGAGCAAGCTGCCCGAGGCCGCAATTCGTGACCATCGGTCCCTTTCGGGTGGTGAACCCGCAATCATGCGCCCCGCATTCACCGTCTTCCAGAATGCGTTGCTTCCAACAGGAAGACATATAAAACAGGCGCTGTAAGAAAACGGTCGTTGGATCCTTGCGAGTAAAGCGGCGCACCACGGTGCCGGCGCTCGAGGGCGTGCCCGCGTCATTCCGGCGGTAGCGCCCGCACCCCCAAGGGTATGCGATGCGGAAATGTTGCGGAACTCGCGTCGTGCGGCGGGTGCGGGTATACCATGGGGCAAACCCTGAATGCCTCAGGGCGCATTCCCGATAGAAAGGCCAGCACTTGGACGTCGTTTGGATGGTCATATTCCTCGTCATCATCTTGTCGGTGCTCGTGTTCGTGCACGAGGGCGGGCATTATCTGGTGGCGCGTGCCCTCGGCGTGCGCGTGACGGAGTTCATGTTGGGATTCCCCGGCCCGAACATCGGGTTCACCTGGCATGGCACGAAGTTCGGCGTGACGGCGGTGCCCCTGGGTGGGTATGCGCGCGTGTGCGGCATGGAGCCGGGCGAGGAAAGCCCGCACCTGGCGGGGTTGATGCGCGTCGTGTACCAGCATGGCACCATCGACATGGAAGATGCCGCCCGCGAGCTGGGAATCTCCGACGACGACGCCTTTGCGGGCCTCGAGCAGCTGGTGGAGTGGGGCACCATCGAGATGCCGCGCAAGACCGACGACTACAACACCTACCGGGCGCCCGAACGTGATGGCTACGAAAGCGGCCAGGCGCGAGAAGTGCCCGACGAGCAGGCATTCTACGAAAGCGAACGCCGGCAGCAGTACCGCTCGCTCGGCTTCTTCAAGCGCTGCGCCATCCTGCTGGCGGGGCCGGCGATGAACCTGCTGTTCGCCATCGTCGTGTTCGTCATCATCTATTCGGTGCTCGGATTCGACGTGGTCGACCAGGCCACCGGCGCCACCACGCACATGACCGTCGACCCGGGCCGCGCCATCATGGCGGGCTTCAACTACATCGGCGCCGTGTTCATGGCTATCTTGGGCCTGTTCAACCCGCAGACCGCCGCCGAGACCGTCTCGAATTCCACGAGCATCGTCGGCATCGCGGTGATGTCGAAAACCGCCTTCGACGCCGGCTTCACGGAATTCCTCGCCTTCAGCGCGATGATCTCGGTGAGCTTGGGGCTGATGAACATGCTGCCCATCCCGCCGCTTGACGGCGGCCGCTTCATCATCGAGATCTACCAGCTCATCCGCCGCAAGAACATCACGATGCGCGCGCTGAACGCCCTTTCGGCGGCCGGCATGATGCTGGTGTTCGGCTTCTTCCTCATCATGCTGAACCAAGATATCCAGCGTTTCGTGTTCGGGAACTGGAGTTAACCAGGCCCGCTCGCCTGCTGAACCAAGACGTCCAGCGCTTCGTGTTTGGTAATTGGAGCTGACCCGGGCCGCTCGCCTATGCAATGCATGCAGCATCCAAGCGAATGGCAACGCCGTCTGACGACTTTTGTGTCCATAAGAACCTATCTATGTGGTTTTATCTGCGATAATGCATTCATTGGTGCCGAGGTAGAAAGCTGGCGTGCGATGAATTCACTGTTCCTGAAGCCCCGCGTGGTTGCCCTGTTCTCTGCTGCGATATGCGCGCTTTGCATCGCGCTCGCGTTGCCCGTGGCGGCTCAGGCCGCGCCACGATGTTTTGCGTGCGGCAGGGCTCGGTCCGAGCGGCACGAGGAACGTCGAACTCGCGCCTGATACTTCTTTCTTGCTGAATATGGGTTGTGCGGGAAGTGCGTGTCCCTGGCGGGTACAATGTGCCGCCAGGAGGTTCTTACGTTATGAAACCGAACGAGAAAACGCGGCAAGTGCTGGT
>SUUF01000173.1 GCA_015062635.1 Coriobacteriaceae bacterium
ATCGCGAGCAGGAAGGAGTAGGTCTTCCTCGTGTCGGACATGATGGCGAAGACCGCGATCTTGCGGCCCTCGTCGCCGAGGCGGTCGAGCTCCATCTCATCGTGGGACAGCACCTCGCGCACCTGGGGTATCGCCACGGGCTCGAGGCGCGTGTTGCAGCTGATGAGGATCGATTTGAGGGTCTTTCCAGCCGCGTCCTTGAACATCTTGTAGTGCAGCAGGCTGAAGTCGTCGTCGACTTTCACGGGCTTTCCGATCTCCACGTAACGCCACTTGGACGCCTGCGCGCCGTAGGCCGCCTTGCCCCCGTAGTCGTAGGGGGCCGGCTCCTCGCCCGAGTTGACGTACTTCTTTCCCGTCCTGACCCTCTCGAAGAGCAGGTCGAGCGGACTCATGTAGTCCTCGTCGCTCTCCTTGGCCTTCGCGAGCGAAAGCAGCGTCACGAGCCCCGAGAACGAGCGGTCCTCCTCGGGGCAGTGGAAGACCAGGTAGCCGATCAGCGCCACGTAGAGCAGGCGCTCGGCCTTCTCCCAGAACGGGTCGCCTGCATGCTCCTTGTCGCCCGTGGTGTTGTCTATGAAGCACTCGACGAACTCGAGGATGTCGGTCTCGTCGCGGAAGTAGGCGAAGGGGTTGTAGTGCGTCGAGCGCGCGAAATCGATGGTGTCGAAGACCTTCACGTCGTAGCCGTGGCGCTCGAGCATCCAGCCGAGGTTGACCACCGTGGTGCCCTTGGGGTCGGTCACGAAGTAGCTCGCGTTCATCTGCATGATGTTCGGCTCGATGTAGCCGCGCGTCTTGCCCGAGCCCGAGCCGCCTATGACGAGCACGTTGCGGTTCCGGTCGTACTTCCTCGAGTGGCGCTCGCGCGACATGGCCATGCCGTAGTTCTCGGTGAGGATGATGTTGTTGAACGGGTCGCGGCCGTCCATGAACCTGCGCCCCTCGCGCCTCTTGCCCCATCTGGCGCTCCCGTGCTCCTCGCCGGAGCGGAAGTTCCCCTCGCGGATGAGGCTGTAAGCCCAGGCGATCCACACGCCGCATGCGGCCACGACGCCCGTGGCGAGAGGCCCTGCCTCCGCCGAGAGAGCGTGCCCGGACGCGAGCCATGCGGGCAGCTCCGTCAGCGCCGCCGCGAGGTTGGATGCCGGCTGCCCGGGCAGGGAGAGCAGGCATGCGGCGTAGGCGTCGGCGACAGCGAAGGCCGCTGCGGAGAAGGCGATGGTTGCGGCCAGCTTCGGCAGCGAGGTCCGCATCACTTGCTCCTGTTCTCCTGGAAGCGCGGCTCGCGCTCGGCTGCCCGCCCGCCGGACCTCTCGCGCTCGAGTTGCTCGGATGCCGCCCGCGCGTACTCGGCCTGCTTCTCGAGGGGCTCCTTGTCGGGGTCGCCCGCCTCGCGCACGTCGTCTCGTTCAGCCTCGCGCGCTTGGCGGTCGGCTTCGCGCGCCAGATCGTCGGATGCCTTCCGCTCTGCGGCCTCGGCCTGCTCGATGAGCTCACCGAGGCAGCCATCGAGCCTCTCGGCGTCTTCTATCCTGAAGAGGAGGTAGGTTTTGCCGTTCGATTGGTCGTCGAGGAAGGAGTGCGCAAGGCCCGCCGATTCCAGTTTGGCGGCGATTGCAGTCTGGACGCTCTCGTACTCGGGCAGCTCCTTGAACTCGGCCATGTCGAGCTTCGCCCATTCGGGCAGTTCGGCTTCCGCCGTTTCTGCCTCCGGGCCGATGCCCGACCTCGCGTTCCTGAGCGCCTGGGCCAGCCTGCCCGCAGCATCGCTCATGGCCTTGCCGCCGGCGTCCTGGCCGATCCGCAGCATCCAGTCGTAGAGCTCCTGGCCCGCCTCGTCACCGAAATCGCTCGCCATGACCCTGTGCCCCCTTCCGCTGGGACGGTTTGTCCCACTCGCGTCTTGCTAAAAGAAATGGGACAGAATGTCCCATCGCCTCGCCCTTGCCATCACCGCCCGTCACGCGTGACGGAAGGGTGGCGGGCGCCGCGCCCTTTCGGACACGGCGCCCAGGCTGAGACGGCAGGCGGCGATCCGGCTGCGTGCCGTGCCGAGCGCTGGGGAGGCGCTCCTTTGCATCTCGGCCGCCGGCGTGGTGGGAGTGGAAGGCCGGCTGCCTTCACGTTCTGCGGTGCGGTGTTGGTTTGAGTTTGCGGTAGGCGCACTGGTCGCGCTGCCAACATCGACCGCCGCACGTCTCGTTACGACGTTATAGACGACCCGCGCCCCGCCGTGAAGGCACGGGAGGGCCGCTATGGTCCGCTAGGGTTCCCCCTGTCGATTAGCCATCAAGATTTCACATTCACCCGCGCCGGCGGTCATTGCCGGACAGCTCGATCACATGGCACATCTGGCGAAGCCTCGACACGATCGCCCGCGCGCTCTCGTATTCCCCCTGGCGCGCGATCCGCTTCTCCAAGCCGGCGAGGTCGTACTGCGACGTGACGATGAGGGGCCTCATGGCCTCGTAGCGGTGGTTGACGATCTGGAAGAGCATCGACGCCGACCACGCGGACGCGGACTCCTTGCCGAAGTCGTCCAGGATGAGGACGTCGCTGCCCGCGAAGCGGAGCACCGCGTCCAGCGACGACGCCTCCTTTCCGTAGGTGTCCTGGATGTCCTCGAGCATCGACAGCGTCGTCGTGAGGACAACCGAGTAGCCTGCGTCTATGAACATGCGGGCAAGCGCGCTCGCAAGGTAGGTCTTGCCAGTTCCGACGTTGCCGTGGATGTAAAGGCCGCGGCCGTCGTCTGAGCCGAACCTCTCCATGTACAGCTGCGCCTCGACCTCGTCGACCGTCGCCCCCAGGTACCGCTTCTTCACGCCGGAGCGGACGAGCTTGGCTTTGCGCTCGCGCTCCCTGGCCTCGTTCTCCCGGGCCTCCTCCTCCTTCGCTGCGGCCGCCTCGCCGTCGCAGCCGCAGGGCTCGTACGCGACCCATGCCACGCGGCCGTTGAGCATGACGCCCCTCGGCTCGAGCATGCGCCCGCACCAAGGGCACTCCGCGCTGCCGGTCTTAGGTGCGTCCAGGCCGCGCTCCTCGGCTTCGTCGGGTGTTATGAAATGGCTTTCGCCTCCATGTAAGCCGGACATATCAAAGATCCTCTCCTATGAACTCTTTGTTTTCGGACTTTCTTATCGGATGAACTTCTCTCAGGCGA
>SUUF01000002.1:0-2944 GCA_015062635.1 Coriobacteriaceae bacterium
GGGCATGCGTTCGAGCCCTTCGACCGCGACTTGAGCTTGTTCGAGCCCGCCCGCCGGGCCGGGCTGTTCCTCGACGAGCGCATGATCTCGCTGCTGTTCCCCGAGATGCGCATCCAGAAAGCCCGGGACGGCCTCGTGCATGTGACCGGGCGCTGCGTGGGCGGCACGACGGCGTTGGCCACGGGGAACGCCCTGCGCTACGACGGCGATCTGGCCGCCATGGGGCTCGACCTGTCCCCCGAGTTCGCCGACTTGGCCCGCATCGCGCCGCAGACGCGCGAGCATCACCGCAGGTGGTCCGACCTGACGGTGCGTCTGTTCGCGGCATTCGAGGAGCTGGGCTACGACCCGCAGGTCACGCCGAAGTTCATGGAAGATGCCGACCGCTGCGTCGCCTGCGGCCGCTGCGTTCTGGGCTGCCGTTTCGGCGCGAAGTGGACTGCCGACCGGCTTATCGAGGGCGTGCCCCGGGTGACCGTGCGCGAGGGGTGCACGGTGGACGCCATCGCGATAGAAGGCGGCCGCGCCACGGGCGTCTGGTTCTCGCAGAAGGGGGCGGGAAGGCGGTTCCTCGCCGCCGACCTGGTCGTGCTCGCTGCGGGCGGGTTGGGGACGCCCGTCATCTTGAACGCGTCTGGCATTCCGACGGCCCGCACGCTGTTCGTCGATCCCGTCATCTGCGTCGCGGCGCCGTGGAAAGGCGCGCGCCTCGACGCGCAGCTGCCGATGCCCTTCGTGGCGCAGCGCGACGGGTACATCCTCTCTCCGTATTTCGATTGGCTCTCGTTCTTCTTCAACGGCGATTGGGCGCGCCCCGCGCACGACATCATGAGCATCATGGTGAAGTTCGCCGATTCGAGCCGGGGATCCTTCGACGGCCGCGTGCTCGACAAGCCGCTCAGCGTCCACGACCGCGAGGTCATCGTGCGGTCGGTGGAAGAGTCGAAGCGGGTCCTCGACGTGCTGGGCGTGCGCCGCGAAGACATGTTCCTGGGCACGCTGAACGCGGGGCATCCGGGCGGATGCCTGCCCCTGACCGGCGACACCGTGAAGACGCTGCATGATGCCGCGCTTCCCGAGAACCTGTATGTGGCCGATGCGAGCCTACTTCCGCGGGCGATGGGCAATCCGCCGATCCTCACCATCATGGCGCTGGCGACGCGCGTCGCGCGGGTGGCGGCGGGCCGGTTCGCGTAAGGGGACGCCGTGGACCGCATTGTCGAGGCCATCGTCCGCATGCTCTGCGCCCTCGGCGGGTGCGCCCGCGTGCTTCCTGGCGTGGCATATGCACGCTGGCGACCCGGGCAGCCGCTGAAGGTGCTGCTCGCGGGGTACAACGGCGCGCGCAACACGGGTTCGGACGTGCGCGTGGCCGCGCTCGCCGAGCAGCTGCACGATCGGTTCGGCGAGGCCGTGGAGATATCGGTGATGTCGCTCGATGCGGCGGGCACGGCGCCGTATTTCCCGGCAAACGTGCGCCAGATCCCCTTCGGCACGCTGTTCTTCTGGAAGCTCTTCAAGGCGTGCTCCGAACACCACGTGGTTGTCCTCTGCGAGGGGTCGACGCTGAAGAGCCTGTTCGCGAATGCACTGTCGCTGTACAACTGCGAGGCGGCGGGCGTGATGCGCGCGCAGGGGAAGCCCTGCATCGCCTATGGCGCCGAGGTGGGCGCGATGGATGCGTTCCTGGCGCGTGCGGCGCGTGATTTGTGTTCTGACGTGCGATTTTGCGTGCGAAGCGAGGGGTCGCTGCGCGCGCTGCGGGAACTCGGGCTCGACGGCGTGCGGGGGACCGACACCGCCTGGACCTTCGAGAGCGCCCCCGGTCGCGAACGGGCGGTGGAATTGCCGCGCGCGGGCGGTTGGGATGGCGTGACGCCGTTGCTCGGCATCGCGCCGGTGAACCCCTATTGCTGGCCGGTCCGTCCGTCGCTCGCGCGTTTGGCGCGATCGGCGGTCACCGGCGACTGGTCGCAGCGATACGGGGCGTGGTACTACTTCAGCGCCTCGCGCGAGCGGGAACGCAAATTCCAGGCATATCTCGAAGCGCTTGCAGGCGCGTGTGCCACGCTTGCCGCCGAACGCGGCTTGCAGCCGGTGATCGTGGGCATGGAGCGCCTGGATGCCGAGGCGTGCGAGCGCTTGCGTGGTTTGATGGGCGGCGCCGTTCCGATGGTCCTCTCGCGCGACGAGGATGGATTCGCCATCGCGGAGGTGCTGCGCATGCTGCGCGTGCTCGCGACCTCGCGCTACCATGCGCAGGTCCTCGCCTCCACCGCGCTCGTGCCCGCGGTCGCGGTGTCGATGGACGAGCGCCTGGACAATCTGGCGGAAGAGCTCGGCCTCGATGCGGGCTTGCTGTTGCACGTCGATGAGGCCGACCTCGCCCCGCGCCTGCTGCTCGCGCTCGATTGGGCCCTCGATGAAACGCCTGCGATCCAGGGTGCCTTGCGCGTGGGGGTGGATTCCTGCCGGCGCCGCCTCGACGGCATGGGCGCGTGGCTTGCCGGCGAATTCACTCGATTCGAAGGTTTCGCACCGCAAGGTTCCTCTTTCAATTCTGACACCCATCGGCGATAATGCCGGGCAGCGATGTCGCGATGACGAGGGGAGGCGTGTCGGCGTGAATCCATTTGTCCTGTTGGCCCTTTCCGTCGTGAGCGAGACGGCGGGCGATGTATGCATGAAGCTCTCGAACGGGTTCGAGCGCAAGCTTCCCGTCGTGGGGGTCATCGTGTTCTACACGCTCGCGTTCGTGCTGCTTGCGCGCGTCTTCATCTTCGTGCCCATCGGCACGGCGTATGCCATCTGGACGGGTGCGGCCATCGCGCTTTCCGCATTGGTGGGGCATCTCGTATGGCGCGAGGGCTTCAACGTGAAAAAGGTCGTGGGCATCGCGCTCATCATCGGCGGCGTGGCCCTGCTGAGGCTGGGGGTGTAGGCC
>SUUF01000002.1:3044-7457 GCA_015062635.1 Coriobacteriaceae bacterium
CAAGGCGTATAGTACGCGCTTGCGATGAGACGGAAATCTAACACCATAGACATGTTGAACGGGCCGCTTGCGCTCAAGCTCGTGCAATTCGCCATACCCTTGGCGCTCGCGGGCTTCCTGCAGCAGCTCTTCAATTCGGCGGACGCGGCGGTGGCCGGCCGCTTCGTCGGGCCGGAGGCCTTGGCCGCCATCGGCGGCACGACCCCGGTCGTCATGCTGCTCATCAGCTTGTTCACGGGCCTTTCCGTGGGCACGAACGTGCTGGTGGCGTTGCGCATCGGGCAAGGGCATCCCGAACGCATCGGCGATGCCGTCCACACGTCCATCGCGGTGGCGCTTGCGAGCGGCTTCATCCTGCTCGTGGCGGGCATCGCGTTCGTCGGGCCGCTGCTCGAGCTCATCGCGATGCCCGAAGATGCCTTCGAGCCGGCGGTGCTCTACCTCGACATCTTCTTCCTGGGCATGCCGTTTTCCATGCTCTACAACTTCGGCAGCGCCGTGTTGCGCAGCAAGGGCGACACGCAGCGTCCGCTGTATGCGCTCGTCGTCGCCGTGCTGTTGAACGTGGGGCTCAACGTCGCGTTCGTCACCGTGGTTCCGTGGGGCATCGCGGGCGTGGCCATCGCCACCGACATCGCGAACGCCGCTGCCGCCGGGCTTATCGTGTGGTTCTTGATGCACGAGGAGGGACCCTATCGCCTGAATTGGCGCACGCTGCGCGCGACGAAGGCGGAATTGCTCATCATCGTGAAGATCGGCTTGCCGGCCGGGTTGCAGGGCGTCGTGTTCTCGCTGTCGAACGTCGTCATCCAATCGGGCATCAACAGCTTCGGCACCGCTTCCACCGCCGGCGTGGCCGCGGCGCTCAACTTCGAGTTCTACACCTACTTCCTCATCAACGCGTTCACGCAGGCGGCCGTCACCTTCGTGGGGCAAAACTTCGCCGCGAAGAAGTTCGACCGCTGCGATAAGGTGTTCCGGCTGTGCCTTGCGTTCGGCATGGGGTCGGTTATCGTGCTGAATGCCGTCTGGCTCTCGCTCGGCACCACGGCGCTGCAGATTTTCACCACCGACGACGCCGCGCTCGAATATGCGCTGCTGCGCTGGTGGTATGGCATGGCGTTCCAGTTCATCGCGGCCACCTACGAGGTGACGGCCGGCACGATGCGCGGCATGGGCTGGTCGATGACGCCGACGGTCATCACCATCGTGGGCTCGTGCGTGCTGCGCATCATCTGGATGTTCACCGTGTTCGCCGCCGCACCCGATTTCGTCACGCTCGTCATCGTCTATCCCATCAGCTGGGTCGTCACCGGCGTGGCGATGTTCGTCACCTACTACTTCGTGCGCAACCGCGCCTATGCCAAGGCGGCGGAAGAAGCGTAGGATATACAGGCACCGCATTGCAACGAATTCGCGGATGCCCGGGGCCATGCGGCGGGGGCGATGCGCCTGGCGCAGGACGGGCGTTTGCCGCACGATAACCGGAGAGCACGATAGATGGAGGCTGGCACGTATGGAGATTCGCAAATCGACGGCGGCGGATTTCGAGCGCATCATGGAGATCTACGCCTACGCACGCTCGTTCATGGCGGCGACGGGAAATCCCAACCAGTGGGGCCCCACCAACTGGCCGCCGGCGGCGCTTGTGTGGGACGACATCGAATCGGGCAATGGGCATGTCTGCGAACACGAGGGCCGCGTGGTCGGCGTGTTCTGCCTTGCGTATGGCATGGATGTCGAGCCGACGTATCGGCGGATCCAAGATGGGTCGTGGCTTGATGATGGGCCCTATGGCGTGATCCATCGCCTCGCCGGCGATGGCAGCGTGCGCGGCATCGGCGCGTTCTGCATCACCTGGGCGCTTGAGCGATGCGGCCACTTGCGCATAGATACCCACGGCGATAACGTGGTGATGCAGAACCTTCTTGAAAAACTGGGCTTCACCCATTGCGGGACCATCTATGTGGAAGAAGACGATTACCCGCGTTTTGCATACGAGAAACTGGCGGCAAATGGAAGAGGGGGAAACATGACCGAGCGCATGCAGATAACGCAGAAGGCGCAAGCGTTCCTTGAGGCGATGTATCCGGGGGGCGACTCCGACCTCATGTGCACCGATCCGGAATTCGTGGAACGATTCGCCAATTTCGCCTTCGACGAGGTGGTGGATACGGTGCAATTAGATGACCGCACCCGATATTTGGGGTGGCTTGCCACATTGCTGGGCTGCCAGGGCATCGATGAGTACCGCGCTCTCTTGCCGGCGGCGCTTCGCAACGGGCTTGCTCCCGAAGAGGTGAAGGAGGTCGTGTACCAGGCGGTGGACTATCTGGGCTTCGGCCGCGTCCGCCCGTTCTTCACCGCCACGAACGAGATTCTCGAGGCGCAGGGTATCGCGCTGCCGCTCCAAGGGCAGGCGCGTACCGAGCCGACCCGGGAAAGCCGTCTCGCCGGGGGCGAAGAGGCGCAGGTCGCCATCTTCGGTGAGGGCATGCGCGATTTCAAGAGCAAGGGGCACCCCGATTATCCCCATATCAACACGTGGCTCGTGGACAATTGCTTTGGCGATTGGTACACCCGGGGCGCGCTTGACCTGAAAGACCGCGAGCTCGTGACGTTTTGCTGCATCGCCGCGCAAGGCGGATGCGACCCGCAGCTTCGGGCGCATGCGGCGGGCAACTTGTCGGTGGGGAATTCGCGCGAGCTGCTTATCCGCGTCATCAGCAGCAACCTTCCGTTCATCGGGTATCCGCGCACGCTCAACGCGCTTGCGGCGCTCGACGCGGCTTCGCAGCAATAGGGGCGCGATAGGCGGTGTTCGCCCCCAATACGATACGCACGGCGGCCGAGCTCTTCGCCCGCGACGAGGCAGTGGACGAGTCTATCTGCGGCTTCCGCCTGCTCGACCCGGGCCAGACGCGCCTGAAGGCGCTTGGCGCCCACGACCCCACGCCCACGCCCTATTTCGTGCTGGAAGAGCTGTTCGGGCATTATGCGTTCGACAAGCGCACCCGCCTGCTCGATGTGGGGTGCGGCACGGGACGCGTGCTCGCGTATTACGTGAAGGCGGGCTTTCCCGGGAAGGCGACGGGCGTCGAGCTCGACCCGGGACATGCGGCCACGGCGAGATCATGGGCGTCGCGCTATGCGAACCTGCAGGTCATCCAGGGGAATGTGCTCGACCTCGACCTGGGGGAGTTCACCGATTTCTACCTTTTCAACCCGTTCGACTCGCCGGTGCTCCAAAGCTTCATCGCCCAACTCGAGCTGCAGGTTTGTCATCCGTGCACCGTGGTGCACATGTCCGATAACGGTGACAGCTGGTGGTACACGAACCGCGCCGGCTGGACCGAGCTTGCCTCCGGGTCGTTCCAGTCGTATACGAACGAGCGCGGGTATCCGGTGAAGGTGTACGATGCGCCGCAGCACTATACGGTGTGGCGCTACGCCCCCGAATAACATCGCCTGGTTCGCCGGTGCCGGGCCGTGCGGCTACTTGGCGCCGATGCGCGCGAAGAACGGGAACGTGAGCGGCCAGAGG
The DNA here is from genome assembly GCA_015062635.1 of Coriobacteriaceae bacterium. Classification (GTDB taxonomy): domain Bacteria; phylum Actinomycetota; class Coriobacteriia; order Coriobacteriales; family Eggerthellaceae; genus UMGS1519. The sequence goes on from SUUF01000002.1 coordinate 6,589, forward strand.
CAGCCGACGAAGAGGACGGCGAGGAACGTCCGGATGGCGTAGGGCCACCAGACCGCGCCGAACAGCGCTGCGAGCAGGGGCTTCAGGCCGAAGTAGATGGCTGCGAACAACGCGATTCCCAGAACGCATTTCAAGATCTGCCCCGGCAGCGGCGCCTTCACCTCGAAGTGCAGGAAGCGCTGGTCGACGTAATACGACACGGCGAGGCCGAGTGCGAGGCCGAGCAGCTGCCAGGCGTTCTTCATACCCTCCGCGAGGTTTTCGGCGTCGACATCGGCGGGGAAGGGGTTCACGTTCACCCACACGGTGAAGGCGATGCACAGGGTTATCGCGCCTCCGAGGACGAAGGGCGTGCAGGCGGTGAAGCGCTGCTCGTCTTTGAAGCACGGCCACAGGGCGAATGCCACCGCGATGGCGCAGGCGAATGCCACGCCCACGTCGAGCGGGGTGTGGACGCCGAGGTACATGCGCGAGAACGGCACGAGCGCGATGACGATGACGCAGGCGACGCGCAGCCACCGGCGCTTGTTCGCGATGGCGATCGCGGCGAATGTCCCGACGGCGGCTTGCGTGTGCCCCGAGGGGAAGGAATAGCCGGCCGCCATCTCACGTGCCGACTCGACGATGCTGAAGCTTGAATCGAGCACCCACGGGCGGGGGATGCAGAACAGGAGCTTGAGCCATTGGTTCGCGATGGTGCCGAGCAGGCTGACGGCGAAGAGGTAATATGCCTGGCGTTTGCTGATGCACCACAGCATGATGAGACCGATGGCGACGAACACGTACTGCGTGCCGAGGTAGGTGAGCGCCGACATGATGCTGGTGACCGGCTCCATGCGGAGCCCTTCGAGGACGTAGAGGAAGTCCAT
>SUUF01000002.1:7557-16503 GCA_015062635.1 Coriobacteriaceae bacterium
ACGAAATCGTTCTGCACGTCGACGACGACGAGGTACGGGCGGGCCGGCTCGTCGGTCTCATCGGCGGGCGTGGTTCCCGGGCCCTGGCTCGCGGCAAGCAGCTGCTGGGCGAGCGGTATGAGGTTCTTCGACGTCTCGAGGCGCAGGTACCGGGGGTCGAGGGTCACCGCGGGCATGTTGTAGCGTTCGGGCGAGTCGACGTTCAGCGCCAGGCGCACGCGGTCGAGGCCGTCGGCGTCCTTGAACGCGCGGTACAGCTGCGCCGTCGGGACGCACCCCTCGTCACGGGCTTCGGGATGGGCGGCGTCCCACGCCTCGATGGCGGCGATGCCCTCTTCGTCGTCGCGGTCATGCCACGCCATGATCGGCACGACCCGCGGATCGAAGGCCAGCGTATGCTTGGCGCAGAATTGCTCGTAATGCTCGCCCGCGCGCGATCCGTGACCGGTGTCGGGCCAGGCGTTGCGCCGGCGCGTGTCGTGGAATGCCGCAGCCGCCGCCAGGGCCTCGCGGTCGGCTTCGCCGAAGCCCTCGCCTTCGGCGATGTTCAATGCGAGCGTCAGCACGCGGCACCAATGGGGCTTCAGGTGGTTCTCGCCGCCGAACGGCCAGCCTTCGCTGTGCGATTCGATGAAGGCGAGCCAACGTAACGCGCGTTCGCGTTCGGCGGGGGTGGGGGCGAAATCGGCGATCTGCTGCAGCATGGCAACCTCCCGTGTTCCAGGCGTTTATGCCATGGTACACCTGTTCAGGCGCCGGTTGAAGCGAGGACGCGCGCGGTGAACGTGGCGAAATCGTCGCACCACCAGTCGGGGTTTTCGGCTTCGAGCGCCTCGCGCTGGAACATGCCCCACAGCGCGGCTGCGCTCGTGCAGCCGGCGGCGTTGCCGGCGTGGATGTCGAAGGGGGCGTCTCCCAGGTAGATGCATTCTTCGGGCGGCAAGCCGAGCAGTGCGCAACCGGCGAGGATGGGACCGGGGTCGGGCTTGCTCGTGGGGCAATCGTCGGGCCCGATGAGGCCGTCGAGATACGCCCAGGCACCGGTTATCTCGAGCCCGCGTTGGGCGAGCCAGTGCATCTTCGAGGTCACGACGCCGAGCTTGAAACCGGCGTCTTTCAGCCGGGCGAGCCCGTCGGCCACGCCGGGGAAAAGCTTCACCGTCTGGTCGTGGTGGGCGTGGTTGAATTCGCGGTACACGCGCAGCAGCTCATCGCGTTGCTCGAGGTCGTCGGTGAAGTCGAGCATCTGCTCGGCGAGGGGGATGCCCACCTTCGCCATGAGCTTGTCGTCGGGTATCACGCGTCCGAGCACGGTACGTGTGCCATGGCGCATGCTTACGAGTATGAGGTCGTGCGTGTCGACGAGCGTGCCGTCGTTGTCGAAGAGTATGCCGCGTATCGTCATGTTCGCCCTCCCTTTCCGGGCATCCATCCTACCGCAGTTTCCGGGCCGTTGCGGGTAGGTTGCCGCATCGTGGCGGCGCGTGCACGAAAAAGCCCGCCCCAGAGGGCGGGCCAAAGGGAAGGCCGCTTATGCCATGCGCGTTTACAGCTGCTGGATGAGCCAGTTCTGCTTGCCGAGGCGCTCGATGAGCTCGAGGGAGAGGTTGGTCTCCTGCAGGTCACCGTCTTCGTCCTTCAGGTAGTCGCGCACCAGGTCGTAGGTGACGAAGTCGTCGGCAAAAGCGGGCATGAGCTGCGCAACGGCGGCGATGCCCTCCTCCGACACGGTCTTCTCGGCCTTCAGGTACTCCTCGATGTCCTCGTACACCGTGCCGCTGGCGGTCGGCTGAATCTCCGGCGTGCTGCCGAGGTCCATGATGCGGTCGACGAACTGCTCGACCCAGCCCATTTCCTCTTCGGCGTGTTCGGCATAATGCTCGCCGAGCTTGCTGAAGCCCTGCGCCGCGAAGACCTTGCCATGCACGCGGTGGCTCCACGACTGCTGTTGCAGCCCGGTGACGATGTCTTGGAGAATCTTGATTTCCGTGTTCTTGTTAGCCATGTCGTTACCTCCCGTTCGATTGTGTTTCGCACCTGCAATGTATCGGCGGGGGGAGAAGCCATTCAAGAATAGCGCACAAACAAATCGCGCACGATATAATATCAACACATTTTCCGGATTCCGCCCGCTGCGTTCATCAGTCGAGCGGCATCCGGTAGAACCGCCGGTACAGCTCGAGCTGCTGCGGCGTGTTGTTGGAGGAACGGAACTCGATGCCGCCTTCTTGCGATGCGGGCGCGAGCGCATCTGCGGCTTCGAGGAGCCGTCGGGTTTGCCGGGCGGTGCCCGGGCCGCCGTCGTAGAGGGGGACGTCGCCCACGATCGCGCGTATCTGCTTCGCGACGAAGGGGTAATGGGTGCACCCGAGCACGACGCCGTCGATGGTTCCACGATACGGGCTTAGATAGCGTTCCAGAAGGTCGCGCATCGCCCGTCCGTCGAGGTCGCCGGTTTCGATGAGGTCGGCGAGGCCGCGGCAGGGCACGGTGACGATGTCCGAGCGCGAGCCGTATTCCCGGGCGAGCCGGTGGAACTTGTCGAGCCTGATGGTCGTGGCGGTGGCCATCACGAGGATGCGGTCGTGGTGCGCGGCGAGCGCGGCCGGTTTCAGGGCGGGCTCGATGCCGATGAGGGGGAAGTCGGGGCTTTCCGCGCGCAGCGTGGCCGCGGCCACGCTCGTGGCCGTGTTGCAGGCGATGACGACCGCCTTCGCCCCGCTCTCGCGCATGCCGTCGACGATGAGGCGCGAGCGATGCAGCACCCAATCGGTCGGCTTGTCCCCGTACGGCGCATGTGCGGAGTCGCCGTAGAACACGAACCGTTCGTGCGGCATGAGCTCCGTCAAACGCTTGAGCACGCTGACGCCCCCGACGCCGGAGTCGAATACCCCTATGTAGCTTCCTCGTCCCATGCCCCCATGATACACGCCTTGCGTGCCGTTCGGAAAAAATGCGGGTATCATGGGCGCATGCAACCGTATGACACCATAGAGGGCGGCGCGACCGCCGAATACGAGGAGAAGAAGAGCCGCTTCATCGCCGCGGTGCAGCATGTCGAGACCGAGGACGAGGCGCTCGCCTTCCTTGCGCGCATCCGCGCCGAGAACCCGATGGCGCGCCATAACGTGTATGCCTACGTGCTGCGCGAGAACAACCGAACGCGCTATTCGGATGACGGAGAGCCCCAGAAGACGGCGGGCTTGCCGGTGCTTTCCGTTATCGAGCATCGGGGCCTGCGGGACGTCATTTGCGTGGTCACACGCTATTTCGGCGGCACGCTGCTGGGCACGGGCAGGCTGGTGCGCGCCTATACGAAATCGACGCAAGACGCCTTTGCGGCGGCGAAGACCGTCACCTTCGCGCCCTGCTGCGACCTCGTGGTGTGCATCGGCTATGCGTTGTACGAGCCGGTGCGCCGCTTCCTGGAGGAGGAGGGCGCCGAGGTGCTGCATGTCGAGTTCGCGGGGGATGTGACGCTGGATGTGCGGGTGCGTGCCGAGCGGGCCGAATCGCTGGCGGCGGCGCTGGTCGACGTGACGAACGGGACGGCCGAGGTGCTATTGGGCGACGAGGCGTTCCAGCCGCTTGCGGTGCGCGACGCGCATGAATAGGCCGTTGCCGCGTTTGGGAGGGAGAACATGATGACGCGTGACAATGATCCGGTCGTTTTCGATGAGGCGCATGAGTCGGACCTGCCCACCGAGGGTTCCCATCCGACGGTGCTGACGTCGTTGGACGCCGAGGCGGCGCTCGAGCGGCTGCGCCGCGGCAATGCCGCCTATCGGCAGGCCCACACGAACACGGGCAGCATCTCGGCCAACGAGGTCGCGCGCCTGTTCGAAGAGGGGCAAGCGCCTTATGCCTGCATCGTCACCTGCGCCGATTCGCGCGTGGTACCCGAGCATATCTTCATGGCGGGCTTGGGCGAGCTGTTCAGCATCCGCGTGGCGGGCAACGTCATCGGCGCGATGGAGCAGGCGAGCGTGCTCTATGCCGTCGAGCATCTGGGTGCGAAGCTCGTGCTGGTGCTTGGGCACACCCATTGCGGGGCCGTCGAGGCCGGCATGGAATTGGCCGCGTCGCCCGATGGCGCCCCCGATTTGCAGAATGCCATCCGTCCCCTGGCCGAATGCGTGATGGCCGCCATCGGCGGGGAACGCGACCCCTATCGGGCGGCGCTGCTGAATGCGCGGGCGGCAGTGAGCGCGTTGCGCGCCGACCCCGACATCGCCCACCTGATGCACGATGCCGGTGTGCGCGTTTGCGCGGCCATCTACCACACCCATTCGGGCGAGGTCGAGTTCTTGGCTTGAGCGGGTGCCGTTGACGTTGCTCGTCCGCCGGAGGGGTTTGCCAGGCCGATAGGAGCCGATGCTACGAAGGCTACGAGGAAACGTTGCATCGAGGAAACGTTGCATCGAGGAAACGTTGCATCGGCGCCGTTCGTGTTTCGACGGCGTGTCTTTTTGCGCCGAATGCGGATGCTTTGCCGTTTGCGGTGAGGTTTCTGCGTATAATGCGGCGAGTTGCGAGAAAGGGAGCCCATGAAGATCGTTTGCCTGGACATGGAAGGCGTGTTGGTACCGGAAATCTGGATTGCCTTTGCCGAGGCCACCGGCATTCCCGAGCTGAAGCGCACGACGCGCGACGAGCCCGATTACGACAAGCTCATGCATTACCGCATGGATATCCTCGACGAGCACGGGCTCGGCCTGAAGCAAATCCAAGAGGTCATCTCGACCATCGACCCGCTGCCGGGTGCCAAGGAATTCCTCGACGAGCTGCGTTCCTTCGTCCAGGTCATCGTCATCTCCGACACGTTCGAGCAGTTCGCGATGCCTCTGATGAAGAAGCTCGGCTATCCTACGCTGATGTGCAACACGCTCGAAGTGGCCGATGACGGCCGCATTGCGGGATACCAGATGCGCGTGGCCGACTCGAAGCTCGCGACGGTGACGGCGCTGCACTCCATCGGCTACGAGACCATCGCCGCCGGCGACAGCTTCAACGACCTGAAGATGATCCGCTACGGCAAAGACGGCTTCCTCTTCAAGAGCACCGAGGCGATTATCGCCGCGAACCCCGATGTGCCGGCATTCGAGGAATTCGACGACCTGTTGGCAGCCATCAGGAAGGTCGTAGCCGAATAACGAATCGTCCATCCATGCTGCATGCAGCGTGGATTTCGCCGCTTGCCGACGGTGAATGGCGTGGCCGCATCCAGAAGAAATGCGCTGAACATGTGTTTTTACGTTCTGGGGGCAAGTTTGCGAAAATTGACGGGTGCATATCAGTGTAAAGAATTATATAGTAACCTAGGAGTTGCCGAGCGATGCCCCCTGCATGTCCCTGCAGGAGTCCCGTAAATTCATTTTGCTATCCCCATTTCCAGCGTCGTTCGGCAGCTTCACTGATTTAGCACGCTAAAGTGAGCCTGGTAAAACCCGGGTAGATTGGACGCCCCGCCGAATGCGGGGCGTTTTTCATGCTGGTGGAGATGGCGACGCTGGCATACGCCGGCAAACGGAAGGGCCGGAACCCCGTTGCCGAGGGTTCCGGCCCTTGTGCATGCGAGCAGGTTCGATGCGGGCTAGCCGATCTTGCCGTCGCCGTCGAGGTCCTTGTTCAGGAGCGTCTCGACCTTGTTCTTGGCGCCGGTTGCGACGTCGGCGGCTGCCTTGGTGGCGCCGGCGGCGACGCCCGAAACGGCCTTGGCGGCTTCGCCGAGGACGTCCTTGGGCTCTTCGGCCGGGGCGGCTTCCTCGACGGCCTCGGCTACCGGGGCGGCTTCGGTTTCGGCCGGCTCGGCTTCCGCGGCTGCAGCGCCGATGACGCCATCGCCATCGAGGTCGCGCCCCGAGATCTCCTCGAGCTTGTTCTTGGCCCCTGCGGCCACGACGCCGGCGTCATGGGTGACGGTCTCGATGGTCTTGTCGAGCCCGGTCTGCTTTGCGAACTCGCCGGCCTTCGCGCTCACGCCGTCGACAACGGGTGCCACGGCGGCAGCGGCCTGGTCGATGACCGGCTTTGCGGCGGCGGTAGCTTGGTCGATGACGGGTTTGGCGGCGGCGGTAGCCTGGTCGATGACGGGCTTCGCGGCGGCAGCGGCCTGGTCGAAGGCTCCCTGCGCGGCCTTGCCCGCTTGGTCCAATGCGCCTTGGACGGTCTTTCCGGCCTCGTCGATCAAGGGTTTTGCATGTGTGTCGAACGCTTCCTGAGCCTTGCCCGCGGCGTCGCGCACGACGGGTTCGGCTGCCTTGGCGGCATCTTGGACGCCCTTCACCGCGGCGTCGAACGCACCTTGTGCGGCCTTGCCCGCTTCGTCCAGCTTGCCCTTCAAATCATCGGTGTTGATGTCGGCCATGCTTCCTCCTTTTTATCCGACGGGGCCTCAACCCCAAACATCCGCCCGATCACGCAAGGCCGGCCATCTCGTCGACGAGTTCGTCGAACCAGGCGAGCGCGGTGTCGATGGGTTGGGTGCTTGCCATGTCGACGCCCGCGCCACGCAGCAGCTCGATGGGGGTCTTCGAGCAGCCGCCCTTGAGGAACCCCAGGTAATCGCGCACAGCCGGAGCTCCTTCCGTAAGTATACGCCGGGAAAGCGCGATAGCGGCGGCAAACCCGGTGGCATATTGGTAAACATAGTACTGGTAGTAGAAGTGGGGGATGCGCGCCCATTCGACGGCGATGTCGTCGTCGACCTCGATGCCCGCGCCGTAGTAGTCCTCGTTCAGCTGGCGGTACACCTCGCTGAGCGCATCGGCGGTAGTGCCGCGGCCTTGCGCCGTCATCTCGTTGGCACGCAGCTCGAATTCCGCGAACATGCACTGCCGGTAGATGGTGCCGCGGAACTGCTCGAGGAAATGGTTCAGCACGTAGGCCCGCTTGCGGGGGTCATCGGTGGTCTGCAGCAGGTGCTGGGTGAGCAGCGCCTCGTTGCAGGTGCTTGCGACCTCGGCTACGAAGATCACGTAGTCGGAATAGACGGCCGGCTGGTTCTCACACGAGAGGTAGGTGTGGATGGAGTGCCCCATCTCGTGGATGAGCGTGAACACGTCGTCGAGCTTGCCCTGGAAGTTCATGCAGATGACAGGGTGGGTGCCATAGCTGCCCGCCGAATAGGCGCCGCTGCGCTTTCCGGGGGTCTCGTACACATCTACCCAGCGGCTGGCCAGGCCCTTCTTCACCAAGGCCAGGTAGTCCGGCCCCATGGGCTCGAGCGCCGCGAGGATGAGGTCGCACGCCTCCTCGTAGGTGAATTCCATCTCGACGTCATCCACCACCGGCACATAGAGGTCCCAGAAGCGCAGGTCGTCAAGCCCCAGGCGCTGTTTGCGCACCTCGATGTACTTGTGCATGGCGGGCAAGTTGCGGCGCACGGCCTGTATGAGGTTCGTGTACACCTCGACCGGCACCTCGGTGCCGTCGAGCGATGCGGCGAGCGTGCTGTCGTAATGCCGTGCATCGGCGTAGAACTTCTGCTGCTTCAGCTGCGCGCCGAGCGTGGCGGCGCAGGTGTTGCGGAACTGGCGATAGGTGGCGTAGAGGCTCTTGTAGGCGCTCTCGCGCAACGTGCGGTCGGTCGACATCATCAGCGGGATGTAGCTGCCGTGCGTCACGGGATGGGACTCGCCGTGGGAATCGACGGCGTCGGCGAAACGCAGGTCGGCGTCGTTGAGCAGGCTGAAGATGTTCTCGGGCTGGCTTGCCATGTCTGCGGCGCTCGCGAGCAGTTGCTCTTCGGCGGCGGAAAGCGTGTGGGCGCGCCGCGCGAAGATGCGGTCGAGCGCACGGCGGTAGAGCTCGAGTTCCGGCTTGCGGCGGTAGAAGGCCTCCATCTCGGCGTCATCGAGCGTGAGCAGCTCCGACGAGAACCACGCCTGGCTTCCCGCTATCTGCGTGTACAGCGTCATGACCTGCGCGGAATAGTCCTGGTAGGTGGAATCGCGGGTGTCCTCGTCGCTCTTGCGGTTGGCGTAGTTCACGAGCTTGCCGAGCTCGATGCCGATTTCGTCGTCGAGCTGCAGGAACGCGAGCAGGTCGGCCGGGTCGTGCGCGATGCGGCCCTGGAACGCGAGGCAACGCTCGGGATAGCTGCGGGCTTGTCCGAGCGCGTGCAGGAAGGCGTCGTCGGAGGCGTACATCGACGAGAGGTCCCAGGTGTAGCGCTCGGGGATCTCGGCGCGGGATTCGTATGGCATATATGCTCCTTGGAAGTGATGGTCATTTCGGGCAGATTGTACCGCCTGGGGTGTATGCCGGCGTGCCGATATGGCGATTTCCGCTGATTCGGCAACACATTCGCTTTCGTGCTAATATTCAATATGATTGCTAGATAATACATATGCGGGTTAGCACGTCGTGTGAACGGTCTTTAAACGGAACAAGCACGTTTGAACGGTGCTATCGGCCGGCCATGATAGGTGTTTGGAAGGACGATCGCCATGGGGTTTAGGGAAAAAGTGATGCCGCTGGTGCTCTCGGGCACGCTGGCGTTCGGCACGATGGGCGTGCCGATGACGGCGCTTGCGGGCACTGTCCACGGATACAACACGTCTTCGAGCGTCTCGACGGTTTCGTCCGACCTTGACAAGCGCGTCGCGAACGGCGAGCTCACGCAGGCTGAAGCCGATGCCCTGTTGGCGAAGTTCCGCAAGGCCGTTGCCGCCGAGAACGAGAGCGCCGAGCAGGCGATGGTCGAGAGCGTGGCTGAGCCCGTAGCGGAGGAGACGCCCGCGCCTGCCGCCGAGAAGGCTGGCAGCGACGAATCCACCGCTGATAACGGCAAAGCCGCCGACAACGACGGCGAGAAGGCCGACAACGCCGGTGACGACAAGAACGCCGACGGTGACAAGAACGCCGACAGCGATGCCGATGACGGCAGCGACGAGGGCGAAAATGGCAACACCGGCGCCGAGGGCGACGAATCCGGTACCGAAG
>SUUF01000002.1:16603-26594 GCA_015062635.1 Coriobacteriaceae bacterium
GGCGAGACCGGTTCCACCGACGGCACCGACAAGAAGGAAGATGCGACCGGCGGCACCGGCAAGACTGACACCGCGACCGATGGCGCGACCGGCGCCAAGGCCGACACGGATGCCGACAAGGCCGCTGATGACAAGGCCTCGAAGGGCAAGCATGCCAAGCCGAAGAAGGCCGTCACCAACGCCGACAAGGCCGCGCAGTACCGCGAGAAGGCGAAGGCCTACGCCGAGAACGCCAGCGGCCGCGCCGATTTGGACGCTGCCACGGCGGTGAAGCAGAGCACCTACGATTCCTCGTATACCTCTTCGAACCAGAACTACACCCGCATCAAGTACACCACGAACCTCTCCACCGAGATGTTCATCGCCTCCATCGGCGAGCAGGCCCGCCAAATCGGCCAGGACAAGAGCCTGTACGCCTCGGTCATGATCGCTCAGGCGGTCATCGAGAGCGACTCGGGCAATTCGGGCCTCGCCAAGGCACCGTACAATAACTTGTTCGGCATCAAGGGCGCCTACCAGGGCAACTCCGTCACGATGTCGACGCAGGAAGACAACGGCAAGGGCAACCTCTACACCATCGACAGTGCATTCCGCGCGTACGAAACGCAGGAAGAGTCGCTGAAGGATTACGCCGACCTGCTGCGCAGCGACATGGGCCATTACTACAATGCCTGGAAGGAAAACGCGGCAACCTATCAGGATGCCGCCAAGGCGCTGCAGGGCACCTACGCCACGAGCACCATCTACGCCGACACCATCTGCGCCGTCATCGAGGCATACGACCTCACGCGGTATGACGAGCCGCTCGATTTCGAGATCACCGGCAAGGATGCCGATGGCAAGGACCTGACGATGGACGATTACGCGCAGCTTCAGGCGAATGCGGTTTCGTACCTGGGCACCCCCTATGTGTGGGGCGGCACCACTCCCGACGGCTTCGACTGCTCCGGCTTCGTGCAGTACCTGTACAAGCAGACCTTCGGCATCGACCTGCCGCGCACGACGTACACGCAGCAGAACGAGGGCGTCGAGGTCTCCTTCAAGGACCTGCAGATGGGCGACCTCCTGTTCTTCGTCTCGGGTGGGTCGACCGAGCATGTGGCCATGTACCTGGGCGACGGCTTCTACATCCACGCGCCTGAGCCGGGCGATTCCATCAAGATCACCGACATGGAGTCGTTCACCCCGACCTTCGCGAAGCGCATCATCAAGACCAAGGCGGTCGAGGATGAGGCGGCTGCCGAGAAGGCGGCCGACGAGAAGGTGGCGAAGGCGGCTCACGCGAAGAAGGATTCGAAGGCAGCCGACGAGAAGACCGAGAAGGCGGCTGACGAGAAGGCGGCCGACGATGCTGCGGCCGACGAGGAAGCCGCGAAGGCTGAGGAAGCGGAAGCATAACGTCGCTGAAACCGGCACGCTCAAGAGCCCGCGAATCCGCGGGCTCTTTTCATTTCGGGACATTGAAGGATTGGCCGTTGGAGGACGTTCTTCGATTCATGCCCTCACCCGATGGAAAAAGCGGGTGGGAAACCGATTCCCACCCGCTTTCGGCTGCCGGTTCGGCAGCGGTGCGCTGTATGCGTTTAGCTCATCATGCCGCCGTACATGCCGGCGATCATGTCAGAGATGCTGTCTTCATCGATGTCCCACTGATTGTTGGTCTTGGTGAGCTTGATCGTGGTGTCGGTCGAGACGGTCTCGGTCGCGGCATCCATCGCGTCGTACATCAAGCTGAACACGTACTTCATGACCTCCGACTGGTCGCCGCCCTCGGCGAGCTTCTGGACCTTGGCGGCGATATCCTTGTCGCTCGAAACCGTATCCATCACCGATGACGCCACCTTCGCGACGTCGATGTTCGAAATCGTCACATCGGCGGTTGCGGTGTCGCCGTCGACGGTGACGTCGTTGATCGTGTAGTCGAACCCGCGGAATGCATGCTCGATGAATTCATAGATGTCGATGCCATAGCTCTCGAGCGTTTCCATTTGATCGGAATCGATTTCGCCGATGTAGGGCTCGAGCGATTCCTTCGTGGGGCTCTTGAAGGCGTCGAGCTCCTTGGCGAGGCCTTCGCGGATCACCTGCTCGTCGCTCGTGCCCGAGCATCCCGCGAGGACGCATGCCGCGCCGATAGCCAAAAACGCGGCGAGGACGATTGCGAGCATGCGCGTTATGGGCCGCTCTTGCGTGCTGGTTTGCATAGCTCCTCCTTCGTCAGGGGATTACCGATGGCATAAGGGTATCAAATAATGCCTGATATGAAGCGAAAACGTCGAGCGCAATGCCCGCGTGGTGGGGTTTTCGCTTCTTGAAGCGCGGGAACGGGCAGCTTATACTCTTCATAATGAAATGGAGGAACACACGATGTCTGATAAATATGCCTCATTGCGGCTGGAATCCCAGCTCTGCTTTCCGCTTTATGCCGCGTCGAAGGAGATTGTTCGCCGGTATAAGCCATTGCTCGACCCGCTCGACCTTACCTACACGCAGTACATCACGATGATGGCGCTGTGGGAGCACGAGCAGATGAGCGTGTCCGAGTTGGGGGAGTGTCTGTACCTGAATTCCGCCACGCTCACGCCGGTGCTGAAGCGCCTCGAGGCGAAGGGCTTCATCACGCGCAAACGCTCGCTCGAGGACGAACGTTCGGTGATCGTGGGCATCACCGATGAGGGCAGAAAGCTGCAAGATCAGGCATTGTCGGTTCCCGTCCAAATGGGAAGCTGCGTGCACATGGATCCGCAAGAGGCGTATGCCTTGAAGCAACTGCTCGACAAGCTGCTTGCGAGCTTCGACGAAGAGTAACGATTGCCGGCCGCGCCAAGCGGCTGGATGATGGAGGGGAATTGCATATGGCTCGTGATGACGTCCGCGCCGAGAAGCATGATGATGGCCGCGAAGCCCAGGCGAAGAAGCATGTCGCGGTGATGAAGGCGGTATTCGGCACCGAGACGCGTGCCTCGATCGAAGGCGCCGCTATCGTGGAAGCGGGCTATGCGCCCGAGGCGGTCGTGCCCGAAGGCGCCGATTCGACCGCGGTGTCGTTTGCGTCGGGCAATGCGGTCACGGCGGTTTTCCACGCAGAGAAGCCCGTGGCTGTTCTCGATCCCGCTTCTTATCGGTATGCCGGCGGCGGGTACCTTCGCGGATGGCGGGGTCCCGAGGAAGACCTGTGCGACGAGGGAAACCTGTTAGCGGTTCTGGAGGCGTTCCAGAAGACCTATTACGCGCCGAACAAGCAGACGGCAAGCGGCGAGCTCTACACGAGCCGCGCCATCACGATTCCCGACGTCGTGTTCAGCCGGAATGGCGAGATCGTGAAGGCGTCGGTGGCCGTGGTGGCTGCTCCCAACCGCATGCGCGCGATGGAGCGCAACCGCAGCGAGCGCGAATGCGACCTCGCGCTGGCTGAGCGCGTGGATACCGCGATGCGCCTGCTTGCGGGTTTCGGTGCGACGACCGTGGTGGTGCCGGCATTCGGTTTCGGGCGCCGCGGCGACTTTGCCGCCCGCCAGGTGGCCGAGCTCTTCCACGAGTGGATTGCCGCGCACGATGGCGCCATTGCGAATGTGGTGTTCGTGCTGCGTCGCGGTGACGACGCCGATGCGTTCAAGGCCGTGTTCGCCGACCGTTGGCATGATGACGAGCCCGAACCGGAACCGGTTGTCGATGCCGTTGAAGACGACGACGAGGAAGAGGACTGGGAGAAGTATCGGATTTCTGGCGAATAGAGGGGCGGCCGGCGGGTGGATTCCCGCGGCCACGATCCGCTGCTCGCGGTTCGGGGCGACGTCGCTTCGCTTGTCGCCTCGAACACGCTCGTGCGCTTCTCTGGATGCTCATATATGGGCGAAATCGAAGATTTCGCGACGGCGCGCTTAGGGCGCGCCTATTTTTTGTCGCATACGACCGCGGGAATCCACCCGCCGGCCTTGGGGCGCTTGACCCGGTTGATGCCGGGTTATTGGTGGTTCGACGCCATGGTTCCGGGCGGTTTGTCGGCGGGCGACGTCGCTTCGCTCGTCGCCGCTGGGGCGGTTCGGGGCGACGTCGCTTCGCTCGTCGCCATGGGTTGGTTTCTGAGCGACGTCGCTTCGCTCGTCGCTGTGGGGTGGTTTGGGCGTTGAGGTGTTTAGAGGGGGCGTTGTTGGTAGTAGGGAGTGTCGGTGAAGTTCTGGGAGCGATAGTATTCGCGGGTTCCTACGGCGCTGATGACGTTGAGGGTATGGTAGCCCGCTTCCCGGGCGATCTCGGCGGCGCGGTTGATGAGTTGACGGCCGAGGCCGAGATGCTGGGCGCCTGACCCGGTGGCGTGCAGGCGGGCGACGCGGCCGTAGACGTGCACTTCGCGGATCATCGCCTCGTCGGGCTCGATGGGCAGGTCTACGCCGGATTGCCGCCAGGCGGCAAGCGATTCGGGGTGGGGAAGCGAGAGGCGCAGGAAGCCGGCGATGCGGCCGTCGGGCATCACCCATTGCAGGAAGTGCTCGTCGGTGGCGGTGGTGCGATATGTCACGTCTTGCAGGGTCAGGGCGCTGGCATCGATGCCGTCGGTGCCGATTTCGCGGAACCGTATCTCGTGGACGGGCTGCCCCGATTCCCGGATGCGTCCTTCCACCAGCTGACGCAGGTTCGTCTTCTTGTTTCCCGCCACGATATCGCCGGCCGAGAAGTCGCGGATCATGCGCGAGATGCGCGTGAAAGGCGGCGTGGCGAGCACGTCGTCGGCAAGCACGTCGACCAGCGTCTCCTCGTCGTAGGGATTCCACCGCACCTCTTCGCGCATGCGCGCGAGCGGGGCGCTTGCGATGAGCGCGCAGGGGTAGAGCTTCACCTCGTCGGGTTGGTACGCGGCGTCGGTCATGAAGCGGCGGTAGTCGGCGCGGTCCCCATCGGGCGTTGCGCCGGGGAGGTTCACCATGAAATGGGAATGGATCTTGAAGCCGAAGAGCCGCAGGAGCTCGAAGGTGCGCCTGACGTCATCGGCGCTGGTGGCACGCCCGTTGCATGCAAGCAGTTCCTCGTCAAGCGACTGGACTCCCACCTGCACCTTCGTGCAACCCATACGGCGTAGGGCACGCAGGTTTTCCGGCGTGGCCAACGCGGGACGGGTTTCGACGACCAGCCCCACGCAGCGGTGCGCGGCCTGCTCGTTGCGGCGCTGCTCGCATTCGAGCTCTTCCCATGTCGCGTGCTGCCACTGCGAAACCCGCTGCCACCGCCCATCGTGCCGGTACAGCTGCTCGATGGCCTCGTTGAAGGAACGGGAGCCGTGCGTCACCTGCTCCTGGCATTCGCGCGTCTGCGCGGCGAGGCTTGCGTCATCTTGCGCGATGCCGGCATCTGCATAGCGCTGCCGCCGGTCGGCGGCGGCGCGCGATGCGAGCGGCGTGTCGCCATCGTTGAGCGCGCGGAACAGCTCGCGCATGAACCAGAGGCGATAGCCTGATGGGTAGTCGTCGAACGTGCCGCCGAGCACGATGAGCTCGACTTTATCGGTGGCGTGCCCCATCTGGATGAGCGTGTGCAGGCGCGCGGACACCTGCAGGTACGGGTCGAACCAGTTTCGCTCGGCGCGCTGGCAGGCGGGCTCGGCATGCAGATAGCTCTTCGGCATGCGCACGTCGCAGGGGCAGAACAGGCAGGTTCCCGTGCAGGTCCAGGGCTTGGTGATGACGGTGATCGTCGCCACGCCCGACGCGGTGCGCCGCGGCTTCATCTGCACGAGCGCGAGGAAGCGCCGCTCCGTCGCCGCATCGATGCGCCATTGCGCAAACCGCTCGGGTTCCTCGGCCTTCACGCGTTGGTAGAAGGGGAGCAGCTGCTTTTTCGAGAAGCGCGCATCGCCGGGAAGGCGGTTGCTGTGGACGTTGATGATGCGCCCGAGCTCCCGCGCGTCGAGCGCCGGGTTCTCGCGCAGGTGGCGCATGATGTCGAGCAGCAGTTCTTCCATGGGGAAGAAGTATACACGCGATGGCGGCTTGTGAGCGCCATCACCGCTAGAGCCTGCATCCCGTACAATGGGTGCATGGATGCGAAGACGGCACATTTGCTGAACGAGGCGACCGGCGATTTCTACCGCCGGCAGGCGGCGTCGTTTTCGGCGACGCGCCGGTCTGCCTGGCCGGGGTGGGAACGCCTGCTTGCCGGGCCGGCGGGGGCGGTGCTCGATTCGCCTTCGGCGTTGCGCGTGCTCGATGTGGGATGCGGGAACCTCCGTTTCGAGCGGTTCCTGCTCGAATGCGCGCCTGCGGCCGATTGGCGGTTTTACGGCGTCGACAGCTGTCCGTTACTCGTGGGCGATGCGCCGGCGCCAATTGAATATCACGAAGCCGATATCGTGGGTGCCTTGCTCGATGGCGGCATCGAACGTGAACTCGACGTGCCGGCGTGCGACCTTGTGGGCTGCTTCGGCTTCATGCACCATGTGCCCGGTTGGGATAACCGGGTGCGCCTGTTGCGGGTGCTTGCCGGATGCGTGGCGCCAGGCGGATTCCTCGCCCTCTCGTTTTGGCAGTTCCTGAACAGCTCCGAGCTGGCCGACCGCGCGGCTGCATCCCATGCACGTGGCCTTGCCGTGCTTGCCCCCCGGGGTCTTGCGGCGGGGCAGCTCGAGCGTGGCGACTACCTGCTCGGCTGGCAGGAAACCCAGGACGTGTTCCGCTATTGCCATGCGTTCGATGCGGCGGAAATCGATGCGTTGGCGGCTGAGGCCGGTTTGTCTGCGCGTATCGTCGACCGGTTCGAGGCCGATGGCCGCACGGGCGACCTGAACGGGTATCTCGTCATCGGAGGGTGAACGGGCCCGCATTTGCCCGCATGCCATTTCCGATGCCCTGCAAGAAAAAGCCCGCGACCGAAGTCGCGGGCTTTCCGTCTAACCGGTGGGGTCGGAGGCTATTCCTCTTCCTCGCCCTCGTCGGAGTATGCCTCTTCGTCTTCCTCGCCGGCATACTCTTCGTCATCGGCGTATTCCTCGTCGTCTCCGCCGATCCACTCGTCGGTGTTGTCGTCGTAGCCGTCGCCGTCCTCGTCGACGTAACCGGTGGCTTCGCCATCATCGGCGTATTCCTCGTCGTCTCCGCCGATCCACTCGTCGGTGTTGTCATCGTAGCCGTCGCCGTCCTCGTCGACGTAACCGGTGGTGCCGGCGTTCTCGGCGTCTTCGGCGTCATCGTCGGTATCGGACGCCTTCGACGAAGAGCTGCTGCTCTCGGAGGAGCTGCTCGAAGCCTTCTCGGCCTTGTCGGACGCATCGGAGCCCCACTGGACCGGAATCTGGGTGATGACGGAATTCGTGGTGTTGTAGATATGCGAGAAGCTGTTCTCGACGTCCTCGGTGCGCGTGTTCGCGTTGATCTGGTCGACCGTCATGTTCTCGAGCATGCGCACGTAGGTCTGGCCGGAGCCGTCGCTCCACTCGATGGTGGGATGCCACTGCGGATTCTCGACGCTCACGCGGCCCGTATCCTGCAGCACGAAGTCGCAGGTGAAGATGCCCGAGAGGATGGTATCGGTGATGGTCCAACCCGAGACGAAATCGCCGAGGCCGAACACGACGGGCAGCTTGTTGCCCGAGGTGCCGGTGTAGTACTCGACGGGCTGGATGTTATGGGCGTGCGAGCCGATGACGAGGTCGACATCCTGGTCGGCGAGCCATTGCGCCCAATCCTTCTGGTCGGCGTTCAGGTCGGCGGTGTACTCGTCGCCCCAATGCATGCTCACGATGACCGCGTCGGCAACCTGTTTGGCGCGCGCGATGTCGGCTGCGGCGTCATCCTTCACGAAGGGAACCGCGTAGTAGTTGTTCGGCTCCTTCGTGATGTCCTCGTAGGTGTTGTCGCCGTAGCTGTATGCCAGGAACGCGAAGCGGATGCCGTTGCTCTCGATCATGTGCACGGTCTCGCGGTCGGCCTGGGTGGCATAGCTGCCGCCGATGACGATTTGCGGATACTTCGCCCATGCCTTCTGGCTGTATTCGATGCCCTCGGTGCCAGCGTCATAGCTGTGGTTGCTCGTGAAGCCCACCATGTTGAAGCCGGTGTCGGCGATTGCCTCGGCGCAGGCCTCGGGGCTGATGAAGTTCGGATAGCCCGAAACCTCGTAGTTTTCCTGCCCGCCGATGAGCGGGGTCTCTTGGTTGATGCAGGACAGGTCGAACTTCTGCAGGTAGGGCTTGACCTCCTGGTAGAAGGGCTTGAAGTCGTATTTGCCGTCACCGGCTTCGCCGGCATACGAGTCGGCGAGCTCGAGCGCATAGTCGCTGGCAACCTGGTCGCCCACGGCGGCGAAGCTCGCCTTCTTCGTGGCGGCGGCGCCTTCGGCCGCCTCGGAGCCCTCGCTTGCGGCGGCATTCTGGTCCTGGCCCTCTTCGGCGGTTGCATCGGCGGTCGCGTCGGTGCTGGCGGCGGTGCCGGCAGATGCGCCGGCCTGGACGACGGTGAAATTGGTGCCGTCGGCGGTGGTGCCGTGGATGATGCCGTTCTCGTCGGTGGTCTTCTCGGCCGCCTCGTAGTTCGCGGCTGCAGCGGTGGTGGCCGCGGCGGTGTCGACGCTGGTCTCGGCGGGCTGGCCGCTCGTGGCGCACGACGCGACGCCGACGATGACGCTGATCACGGCGAGCAGCGCGACGATTGCGAGCATGATCTCCTGGCCATAGCGCGCGACGCCTTCGGCGGCTCCGCCGGTGGTTGCCGCGACGCGTGAGCCGGCAGCGCGCGTTGCGCGGGTGCGGCCGGGACGGGAGTCGGTGCGGTATTCGCGGGTTCCCGTGGGCCGGTAGGGACGGCGACGCTCCTGCTCGATGGGCTCGTCGTCATCATCGAATTGGACGGTGCGGCGCCGCGATGCAGCCTCGCCGCCGTCTTGGTGCGATCGACGTTCGCGGTAGGTCACGCGTCCGCCTTCGTCGGTCTCTTCCCATTGGTTTGCCGTGTTTTCGTAGTCGTTCTCGTAGCGTTCGTTCATGGAGTTCCTTAGTATTGAAACCGATCCGGTGCGCATGGCATGCGAAGGCATGTTTGCGCTGTTGAAGAATGATACCAGAATGGGGAATCCGATGATGGACAAGGTGGCTGTTGGTCTGCGGTTGGCGGCATGTTTTCCCGATGAATGCATCCTGATAGACGAGCCGATGGCGAACCATACGACTTTCGCCGTCGGTGGGCCGGCCGATTACCTCGTGCTGGCGCGCGATGCGGATGACGTGCGCGCCGCCATCGAGGCCGCACGCGCCTGCGATGCGCCCGTGCACGTCATCGGGTGCGGCAGCAATATCCTGGTTTCCGACGCCGGACTGCCGGGCGTGGTGGTGAAGATCGGGCCCGCCATGGCGCGCATCGAAGTGGATGGGACGGACATCGTCGCGCAGGCGGGGGCCACGAACGAGGAGGTGGCGAACGCTGCCCTTGCGGCCGGCCTTTCGGGGTACGAGTTCGCAAGCGGCATCCCCGGGTCAATCGGCGGTGCGGCCATCATGGATGCCGGCGCTTACGAGGGCGAGTTCCGGGATGTGGGCGTGTCGACGACGTGCCTTGCCCCCGACGGCACCGTGCGCGAAGTGCCTGCACCTGAGGCCGATTGGGGATACCGGCACAGCATGATGATGGATGCCGGAATGATCGTCCTCGAGGCGCGCATCCGCCTTACGCCGGCCCCGCGCGAGGAGATTCGCGCGAAGATGGATGACCTTGCGCGCCGCCGAGCCGAGAAGCAGCCGCTCGAGCTGCCGAGCGCGGGTTCCACGTTCAAGCGTCCCACCGGGTATTTCGCGGGCAAGCTCATCCAAGATGCCGGCATGCGCGGTCACCGCGTGGGGGGCGCCATGGTGTCCGAGAAGCACTGCGGGTTCGTCGTGAACGCAGGCGGCGCCACGGCGGCCGACGTGCTGCAGGTCATCCGCGATGTGCAGCAGGCGGTATACGAGCATGACGGCGTGCGGCTGGAGCCGGAAGTGCGCCTTTGGGGGTTTGAAGAATAGCCCTCCCCA
>SUUF01000002.1:26694-27422 GCA_015062635.1 Coriobacteriaceae bacterium
TCTCGACGAACGTTCCACCCCCGTCATCTCGACGAACGTTCCACCCCCGTCATCTCGACGAACGTAGTGAGGAGAGATCTCCTCCGTCCCAAGCATGGCAATGACAGGGAAGTTTCCCGCTCTGCTCGGAAACGGGAGGATGATTCTATTGATTCGTTCGGATTCGCAACCATTATCGCTGGCTTCGCGCCCGCGAGCGGTTTGCGGGAAATGCATTGAGCCTTTATCCCAAAGGGTGTTTGGCGGGCTCGGGAGCCGGCCGTGCCAACCGCGCGACTGGATTCGCCAAGAATTCGCCATCGTGAGGCCAAAAAATCGCCATCGTGAACGATTACACCAGCTAGAACGCCAAAAATTTGCCATCGTGAACGATTTTGGCCCAAACGAACCGTTCACGATGGCATATTTTTGGCGAATCCATCCGGTTCCGTGGCACGGCCCCGTCGGCCGGGTTGTGTCGTGCACGATGAGTTGCAAGGCGTTCCTTTGACTCATCGTGCGGAAGCCCGCGTTCCCACCGGCATGAGTCGAAGGGCTTTGGCTCATCCACGCCCGCAACGCGATACGCACCATCCCGGATGAGTTGCAAAACGTTCCCTTGGCTCATCCCCACCGGCATGCGCCACGCAGCCAAATTGGCGACACGAGAGATGTCAAGAAATCGGCTGCGTGGCACGGGATATGGACGAAGCGGCGTGGGCGAATCGGGTTTGCGCCCGTAGCCGATT
>SUUF01000002.1:27432-57457 GCA_015062635.1 Coriobacteriaceae bacterium
AGCCGATTTCTTGGCAGAAATGTCGCCGATCCGGCTGCATGGCACGAAATTTGTGCCACGCAGCCGAATCGTTGCCAACGTGCGCCACGCAGCCGATTTCTTGACATCGAGCGTGTCGATAAATCCGCTGCGTGGCACAAAATGCTGAAGAGGCAGCTGGGCGACGAAAGGTTTGCGCCACAGAGCCGATTTGGCGACAGGGACAGTGTCAACAAATCGGCTCCATGGCGCAAAATGCTGAAGAGGCGCCTGCGTGGCACAAACCGCGCACGGCCACAACACGTAAGCTAGATGCGCTCTTCCATCCAGGTGGCGAGGTCTGCGTAGACCCGGGCGTGGTCGGGCTCGTTCAAGATCTCGTGGAGCATGCCCGGATACAGGGTGAGCGTGAGGTCTTCGATGCCGGCTTTCTGCATCATCGCGTGGACCGTGCGCACGCCCGCGCCGGCCGCTCCGACCGGGTCGTCTTCGCCCGAGACCAGCAAAATGGGCACGTCGGCGGGAATCGCGTTCACGTTCTCCTGGCGGCAGCTGAACTGCACGGCCTCCATCAGGCCCCGGTAGCCGTTCAACGTGAACGGGAAGCCGCAGAGCGGATCGGCGTAGTAGGCCTTCACGTTCTCGACGTTATGCGACAGCCAGCTGCGCTCGGGCTCGGTGCCTGTCATATCGTAGGGCTTGTAGTCCTTGCCGAATGCCAGGTTCGCCACGAATTGGCTCTGATGGCGCTCTCCGCGGCTGAGGGTGAGCGCCGAGATGACGGCGAGTCCGGCTTTCGTGACGGTTTCGGGCGTGAAGCCCGTGCCCATGACGATGGCGCCGGAAAGCCCCTTGCCGGCGAGCGCGAGGTATTTCCGCAGCATGAACGAGCCCATCGAATGGCCGAGCATGAAGTAGGGAACGCCCGGGTTCTGCTGCTGCGTGCGGGTGCGCAGGCGTTGCATGTCGCCGACCACGAGGTTGCTCGGTCCGAGCCCGAAATAGCCGAGGTCTTCGGGTCCCTTGATGCTTCCGCCATGCCCCAGGTGGTCGTTGCCCACCACCAAAAATCCGCGTTCGGCCAGGTATTCCGCAAAGTCAGCATAGCGGCTCACGTGCTCTTGCATGCCGTGCGCGATCTGAAGCACCGCTTTCGGCGTGCCGTCGGGGCGCCAGGCCATGGCGGCGATCTCGGTTTCGCCGTCGGTGGAAGGGAAGGTGAAGTTCTCGCAAGTCGTCATCGCGCGCTCCTCGTCTCGTGCTGCCGTTTGCCGCCGCCGTCTGCCGGGCCTACCCGCGCACGGCGAGCTCGACAACCTGGTAGGCGCCATCGTAGACGCCGATTCGGTTGGCGGTCAGGATGTTCTCGTTCATCTCCCGCAAGGTGTCGGGCTGGTCGCGGATGAGGTCGATGAACGCGACGACCTCGTCGAGCGTCTCGAGCTCGTAGGTTCCGTCTCCCACCTCGGCGGCGCGGATGGCGCCCCATGCCTCATGGCCGCCCACACGCTGGATCATCAGCTTGGGAACCGGGTAGTAGGCAAGTTCCGAGGGCTTGGTCACGAGCGCGTCGCAGCAGCGCATCAGCAGGTTGGTGGAATACACCGCTGCGAAGATGTCCCCGTGGTAGAACGCGTGGATGCCGTTCACCGGGCCGTCGAGCGCGGCTTGGGCGAATGCGGCGGTCTCGTCGAAGTCGTCGAAATGGCGGGTCGCGCGGGCGAGTTCGGGGAGCGCCTTCATCAGCTGCTCCCACACCTTCGCGTGATCGCCGACGTTCACCAGCAGCGTTGCCTGGCCTAGGGCGATTTGCGGAAGCAAATGCTCGATGATGCCCTTGAACAGGTCGAATTGCGCGCCGGCTCCGCCAACCGAAAGCAGGTAGCGCACGGGTTCGCCCGCCTCGATGCGCGCGATGCGCCGTGCGCAGTCGGTTTCGATGTTGGCGACGAGCTCGTGGTCGATATAATGCCCGGTGCGCACGAGCGATCCTTCGGGCATGGGATGCAGCGTGCGGCCCTTCGCCATGCCGCGTAGCTGCCGGTAGCCCAAATAGGCGCTCGGGGTCTGCACGGTGTGGATGCTGCCTTCCGCCAGGTGCAGCGCCATCGGCCAATTGTCGGGAATGGCGTTCACCACATGGCTCAGCCCGGCGTGCACCGCCGCCTGCGCCGTCCAGGCGTGCGTGCCGATGAACGGCACGTCGCGGGGCAGGTCGCGCAGCGGCGCCGTCATGAGTTCGGCCGCCTTCTGGTCGGATGCGTTGTAGGCGAGCTTTCGGAAGCCCTCGGAGTTCAGCGGTTCCCAGTACAGGCTGTTGAACGGCGCGACGCGCTGCGAGAGGCGGCTTCCCATGGAATAGAGCTTGTTCTGCTGGGCGATGATCTTGCCGGCTGCCGTATCGGAAAACGCCATGAAATCGAGCCAATAGGGCGTGAAGCCCATCGCGTGTGCGGCCGAGGCCATCGCCATCGCGATGCGGTAATGCCCGAATCCCATGCGGATGTTGCCCACCACCACCGGCTTGCCGCCGGCATCGGGCTTGGTGCGGGGCGTGTTCGGGGCTGCCGGTGCCAGCGCGGCATCGGCCATCAGGTCGAAGGGGCGCAAATCGGCGGTGGGGACGAGGTTGCGCACGCCGAGCGGCCTGCCGACGGCCGGCGCCTCGACCGCCCGCACGTGGCAGGGCGTTCCCGCGTCTTCGCCGTATCGTTTCGCGAGGCGCTCCTTGTTCTCGCAGGCTTTCCGGTAGTCTTTCTCGTCGATGATGTTGCCGAAGATGCTTGCCGCACGGTCCATGCCATACCCTTTCCCCGAAACGTGTTCGCAGAGATTATACCGTGCGCCCCGCAGCCCGCCGATGGCGGGTTGTGTTGTTGGTGCGGCGGTGCGGGATAGGCGCATGCCCAGTGATACAATTGTTCGATATCCGAGTAGAATGCGATTGCGCGAAGGAGGGCCCATGATACGTCCCATCATGAAATCGGAGGTCATCCTCGCCCAACCCTGCGCGCCGGCGACGGCGGCCGACCTGCCGGTTGCGCAGGACCTGCTCGACACGTTGGCTGCGCATAGGGATACCTGCGTGGGCATGGCGGCGAACATGGTGGGGGTGCGCAAGCGCATCATCGTGTTCGTCGACGGTGGGAAGGCGCGTGCGATGCTCAATCCCGAAATCGTTTCGGCGCAGGGCCCGTATCAGGCGCAGGAGGGCTGCCTTTCGCTGGCGGGAAAGCGCGCGGCGGAGCGGTTCAAGCGCATCAAGGTGCGCTACCAGGGGCTCGACCTGAAAGAGCGCACCGAGTCCTTCACGGGGTGGACGGCCCAGATCGTGCAGCACGAGGTCGACCACTGCAACGGCATCGTCATCTGACGGTTTGAGCCGCAGCCCGATGGGGCGGCGGTGCGGTGCGAGGAGGAACATGACCCTACGACGCAGCATCACAAACGACCTGATCGACCAGGCATCGCTTCCCAACACGTTCGCGAAAGGGCGCGAGCTCTACCGCTTCGGGGGTGCGAAGGTGAACGCCGTGCGGCGCGAGGCGGGTTTCGCCGACGTGGATGGCGTGGTGTCGGGTTCGTTCAGCGCGGAATACCCCGTGTCGTTCGTGGTGGATGAACGGGAGATGGAGCTTGTCGAGCACGAGTGCGCCTGCCCGGCGCGCGGTACCTATGAGGGACCGTGCAAGCATGTCGTCGCGCTCGTGCTCGAGTACCTTGATTTGGCGACCGGCATCGACGAGGACGCGGCGCCCGGCGCTTCCGGCGCGGCGTCATTCGCCCCGGCCCCTCGTGCGTCGCAGCAGCGCCAGGCGCCACCGGCGGCGCCCAAGCCGAAGCCCGTCCGCACGAGCCAGGCCATCGGCCGGCTGCTGGCGCGCTATGCGAGCGAGGCGCAAGAGGAGGTACGGCGGGCGACCGTGGCGGCCGGCCTCGAGGTGGCCGAAGGCGAGCCGGTCGATTTGCAATGCGTCATCTCGTCGGGCTCCGATTCGTATTACTACAGCTGGTCGTCATCGGATACGTGGAACCTGGGGCTGAAGGTGGTGCGCGGCAAGACGAGCTACGTGGTGAAGTCCGTCGGCGATCTCATCGACGCCTGGCATACGGGCGAGATGGTGCAATACGGCAAGAACCTCGGGTTCGTGCATCGGCCCTCGGCGTTCACCGACCGGGCGAACGCGCTGCTCGGCCTGCTTTCCGATGTGGTCGAGGCGCAGCAATCGCTGTATGCGGCGCAGGAGAATCGCTTCTACGGCTCCGACCGCCGCCTGAGCGCGAAGACCCTGCCGCTTTCGCCGGGCCAGCTGGCGCAGGTGCTGCGGTTGATGATGGGCCAGACGGTGGTGGTCGAGTCGTATTCGCGCGAGTACAACCGAAAGAAGCGCGCGATTCCCGTTGTCGAGGGCAATCCGCGGCTCGAGGTCGAGATCGCGCCGGTGGGCGTGAAGGTCCCGGGCACGGGCGGCGCCCTGGTGGGCGTGGCGCCGGCGCCGGCCTGGCGCGGGGCTGCTGCGCCCCCGGCGCCCGAGGCGGGCGACTTGGCCGATGCGGTCGGGTATCGCCTGTCCATCTTCCCCGACGATTTCGAATGCGTCCGCGGCGACGGCGGGCTGTTCCTGTTGGGCGCCGATGCGGTGTATTGCTGCGATGCCCAAATGGACGAGAAGCTCGGCCCGTTTTTCGAGACCTTGTTCCCGTGCTCGTCGGCGTTGGAGATTTCGCCCGATGATATGCCGGGATTCTGCGCGTCGGTCCTCGCGCCGCTGCGCGAGCTTACCGAGCTGGTCGAGCCGGCGGAATATGCGCTCGACGGGTTGATGCCCCCGCAAGCCGAATTCCGATTCCGCATCGGCCTCGAGAACGGGTTCGTCACCTGCGTGGCGTCGGTTCGCTATGGCGACGAGGAGCTTTCGCTGTTCGAGCCGGCGCGCGCCGGCCAGCCCACGCGCCATGTGGTGCGCGAGATGGCGGCCCAGCAGGCGGTCCTGGCGTATTTCCCCGATGGCGACATCGAATTGCCCGACTATTCCCTCGTGGCGAGCACGCCGCATGACCATGTGTTCGGCGGCGCGTCGTATGCCGACCGCTGGCACACGCGGCCGCGCCGCGTCACGCCGCTCAACCCGTGGTTTGCCGAAGACGATGACGAGGCGTACTACCGGCTGTTCTCGGAGGGCTTGCGCGAGCTGGCGTCATACGGCGAGGTGCTGCTGTCGGAACGGTTGCGGGGCGTGAGCGTGCGGCAGGCGCCGAGCGTGCGGGTGGAAGCCGCCGTGAAGGGCGGCCTGCTCGACATCCAGGTCGAATCCACCGACATGACGCCGGCCGAGCTCGTGTCGTATCTGGCATCGTATGAGCGCAAGCAGAAGTTCGTGCGGCTCGGCAACGGCGACATCGTGCGCCTCGATGGCAGCGTGAGCGCCGTTGCCGATTTGGCGGGCGGCTTGGGCATGGACGCGAAGAGCCTGGTCGCAGGCGTTACGGGCTTGCCGGCGAACCGCACGTTGTTCGTCGATGCCATGCTCAAGCGCGCGCCCGGCGTTCGCTTCGAGCGCGACAGCGGTTTCCGGCAGATCGTGCGCGACTTCGAGACCGTCGCCGATGCCGATTTCGTGCCGCCTGCGGCGTTTCGCCAGGTGCTGCGCCCGTACCAGACCGAGGGCTTCAGGTGGCTGTGCACGCTGGGGAAAGCCGGGTTCGGCGGCATCCTCGCCGACGACATGGGCTTGGGAAAGACGCTGCAGATGATGGCTTACCTGGCCTTCGCGCGCGAAGAGGGCGAGACGAGGCCCGCGCTCGTGGTGTGCCCGGCGTCGCTCGTGTACAACTGGTCGGCGGAATTCGCGAAGTTCTCGCCCGATACGCGCGTGGCCGTCGTGGCGGGCGCCAAGCAAGCGCGCGTCGCGCAGATAGCATCCGCTGCGGCAGATGGCGCGCCCGATGTGCTGATTACCTCGTATGACCTGATGAAGCGCGATGTGACGGCATATGCGCAGGGTGACTTCAGCTGCGTGGTGCTCGACGAGGCGCAATATATCAAGAACGCCTCGACCAAGGCGGCCAAGGCTGCCAAGCAGCTGCCGGCATCGGTGCGGTTCGCGCTTACGGGCACGCCCATCGAGAACCGCCTGTCGGAGCTCTGGAGCATCTTCGATTTCCTGATGCCGGGCGTGCTCGGGTCGGCCGAGTCGTTCGGCCGGCGCTTCGCGACCCCCATCGCCAACGGGGAAGATGCCGTCGCGCGCCGCCTGCAGGGGCTGGTGGCGCCGTTCATCTTGCGCCGCCTGAAGGGCGACGTGCTGGATGACCTGCCCGAGAAGAACGAGTCGGTGGTGGTGGCCAACATGGAGGGCGAGCAGGACAAGCTGTACCGCGCGAACGCCGAGAAGCTCGCGCTGATGCTTTCCGACCAGAAGCCCGAGGAGTTCGCCGGCATGAAGCTCAAGGTGCTCGCGGAGCTCACCAAGCTGCGGCAGATCTGCTGCGACCCGGGCCTGCTGTACCAGAACTACGAGGGTGGCTCGGCGAAGCTCGAGACCTGCATGGAACTCGTGCGCTCGGCGGTGGAAGGCGGGCATCAGGTGCTGCTGTTCAGCCAGTTCACCAGCATGTTCGAGATAATCGGCCGACGCCTCGACGCCGAGGGCGTGGGATACCTGCAGCTGACGGGCTCGACCTCGAAGGAAGAGCGCATCCGGCTCGTCGAGCGGTTCCAAGCCGGCGCCGCGCCGGTGTTCCTCATCTCGCTGAAGGCCGGCGGCGTGGGATTGAACTTGACGGCGGCCGACATCGTCATCCATTACGATCCGTGGTGGAACGTGGCCGCGCAGAACCAGGCGACCGACCGCGCGCACCGCATCGGGCAAGAGCGCGAGGTGTCGGTGTTCAAGCTTATCGCGAAGGGCACGATCGAGGAGAAGATCATCGAGATGCAGGAATCTAAGCGCGATTTGGCCGAGCGCGTCATCGGCGGCGAGGGGGTTGGCCG
Organism: Coriobacteriaceae bacterium; assembly: GCA_015062635.1. Taxonomy (GTDB): domain Bacteria; phylum Actinomycetota; class Coriobacteriia; order Coriobacteriales; family Eggerthellaceae; genus UMGS1519. Next base: position 34,406 of record SUUF01000002.1, read on the forward strand.
GACGGGAATCACCCGCGAGGATATCCTGGCATTGCTGGATGCCGCGGCTTCCTGAGCCCGCGAGCGGCCTACCGGTCGCGCCGGAGCAGGTGGCGAACCTTGTCGACCATCTCCTGGGCGGTTTCGTAGGCGCCTTGCGCGGTTGCCGTGGCGGCATTCGTCGTGGGGTAGGTCATGTCGTGGGCGACGCCCGCCACTGCGCTCGCCGCGTTTCCCACGGCGGTGCCCGCCGTATTGGCCACCGCGTTCGCTGCGGCGGCGGTTGCCGTTCCGGCCATTGAGCGCAGCGTTTCGGAAACCTCCGCGGCCCACCCGCTCTCACGCATCTGCGAGAGCGCTTCCTTGTACGATTCCCGGCGCAGCTGGCGCATGTGCGCCGGCCCGTTTTCGGCGACGAGCCAGCGTTTGGTGATGACGCCCACGCGGAACACGAGGAAGGCGCTCACAAAGCCTTCCGCGGCCGCGCCCACCACGAATCCCCCGACATGCGCCCCGGCGCCGCCGCCGAGCAGTTGCCCCACGGCGTCTCCCACATCGGCATCTTCGATTCCGCCGACGATGAGCGCGCTGAGCATGACGCGGATGTACAGCCGGGCGAGCCCCGCGTTCGTGGGGCGGAATCCGCAACGCGCAACGATGGCGCGCACTAAGTCCAAGCACAGCGAGAGCATCGTGACCGTGCTGATGAGGGGCGAGCGCGAGATCGCCGCGACGAAAAACGCCGTGCTCGCGGCGCGCTTCGTCTCGTCGTCGAGCCCGGGGATGATGCGCTGCGTGAAAAACTCGATGAGCAGGTCGTCTGCCTGGTCGTCTGCGGCCAGGGCCGCTTCGACCTGCGCGATTTCCGCGTCGTCCAGCTCGCCGCTCGCGATGAGGTTGTCGGCGAGCAGCCGGCAATAGCGTTTTCGCGCGTGTCCTTGCTTGTCGCGCAGCTGGTAGAGCGAGAAGATGGGGCGCCGGGCAACCTGCACCACGGGCACGGCGATTCCCACGACGACGAGGACGATGATGAGCGCGTAGAACACCCATCCGAGTATCGGATGCACGCTGAACAGATGGTCGCCCACGTTCAAGACGCTGCCGAGCACGGTGAGCACGAGCAGCGCGGCGATGCATCCAAGGGCCACGTACATCACGGCCGATCTCTTCGCGGGTTTCGCATTTGCGGCATCGGTTTCGGTTCCCATGCGAGCACCTTTCCCTGGAATGTCCCGTCCAAGCGGCATGTCCGCTAACGTGATTGTATTCCATCCCGGTTTTCCCGGCGAGGTTCAGCGGCCGCATCGCACCGCCCGACATATGCCGTGATTTGCGCAAACCAGTGGGTCGGCGCTTCGGACAATCGCGTATGATGGAGGCGCACCCGTCTTGGAAAGGGGATTACATGGCAGATGCGCATATCGCCGGCAAGCAGCTTGCAGGCAAGAAGATACTCTGGCTTTTCGCCATCGGCCAGCTGGGCTGGTCGATGCTCTCGGGCATCATCAGCAACTGGCTCGTCTATTTCTACCAGCCGGGCGAGGCCCTGCTCTCGCAGGGGCATCAGCTCTTCATCACGCAGGGGGCCGTTTTCCTCGGGCTCACCGTCATCGGCCTCATCACGGCGTCGGGGCGTTTGTTCGACGCCATCACCGACCCGCTCATCGCATCGTTTTCCGACCGCTGCAAGCATCCCTGGGGCAGGCGCATCCCGTTCCTGCGCTTTGCGCCCATCCCGTTCGGCATCTTCACGGTGCTCATCTTCTGGTCGCCGTTCGAGGGCATCGCGCTGGGGAACAACCTGTTCCTGCTCGGCGCCGTGCTGTGCTTCTACGTTTCGATGACCTGCTATTGCACGCCGTATAACGCGCTCATCCCCGAGCTCGGGCGCACGCAGAACCAGCGCATCAACGTCTCCACGTTCCTCTCGGTCACCTATTTCTTCGGAACGGCCTTCGCCTACCTGGTGCCGACGATTGCCGGCATCTTCGAGCCCTCGCTCGGCTCGGTCGGCAGCTTCCGCGCCACCATCGCCATCCTCGCGTGCTTGGCGGTCGTGTTCATGCTCGTGCCCGCCTTCACCATCGACGAGCACAAGTATGCGGTCACCACGCCGTCCGAGACGCCCACGTTCCGCAGCCTCGGCAAGACCTTCAAGAACAAGCAGTTCCAAACCTTCGTGTGCTCCGACATCCTGTATTGGATCGCGCTCACGATGTTCCAGACCGGCCTGCCGTTCTATATCACCGAGCTCATGGGGCTCGACGATTCCATGACCTTCCCGCTGTTCGCGCTCATGACGCTCGTGAGCTTCTGCTGCTACCCCGTCGTGAACGTGGTGGCCAAGCGCATCGGGAAGAAGCGCCTCGTGGTGTTCGCGTTCCTGTTCTTCTGCGTGGCTTTCGGCATCACGAGCTGCGTGGGCTGGTTCGGCCTGCCGGGCATCGTGTGGGGCGCCATCGTGGCCGTGCTCGCCGCCATCCCGATGGCGATTCTGGGCATCCTTCCGCAGGCCGTGGTGGCCGACATCGCCGAGGCCGACGGCATCACGACCGGCGAGAAACGCGAGGGCATGTTCTACGCCGCGCGCACCTTCGCCTTCAAGCTGGGCCAGTCGGTGTCGATGCTGCTGTTCACCTCGATCTCGCTCATCGGAACCGGGGGCGCGGGCTATCGCCTGACGGCTCTCGTAGCTTGCCTGTTCTGCCTGGCGGGCGGCCTCGTGTTCATGCGCTACCGCGAACGCGAGGTGCTTGGCGTCATCGAGGCGGCGCGCGCTTCCGAGCCGGTGCTCGAAGATGAATAGCCTGACGCCGGCATCGTACCGGGTGGAATACCGCGCCGCGGCTTCGGATGCACCGTCCGCACGGCGCGTCATCGATGTGGAGGGATTCGACTCCTATGTGACGCAGGAGCTCTCGTTGCTGGTGCGCTTCGACGGAGAACGCCTGGATATCGAGGCGGTGCCCCATGTGCCGCTCGTGCTGGAACGCGTGCTGGTGCGGTTTTCGCACGCCTACTCCCAACGCGAATCGGTTCTGCATAACGGATACCAGAGCTGGACGACCACTGCGTGGCGGTCGGTTTGGCGCAGCATGCGCGGCCTCGAGACGGCGCCGCGGCCCATTGTGAAAACGTATGCGCTCGACGCCATCGGGGATTACCGGTTCGCCGAGTACAAGATGAATTCGAGCAGGCAACACGGTTACACCTATGCCGTGTTGCGCGAGGAAGGCGACCATGTGCTCGTGGCGTCGCTCGATGAAACGCGGGGATTCACCCGCATCGAGACCGACGCGTCGGCGGGCACGCTGACGATGGAAACCGAGTGCTCGGCGCGCGAGCTGCCCGAGGGCGAAACGGTTGCGGTGGCCTCCTATGCCGTGGTCGCGGGAGCCGAAGCCGCGGTGTACGACCGGTGGTTCGCGCTTTCGGGCATCCAGGCGCGCCCGGTGCGTCCGCTGGTGGGATATTCCAGCTGGTATCGGCATTACGGCGAAATCGACCAGGATAAGCTGGGAGTCGATTTGGAAGGTGCGCAGCGGGCGTTCGGGACGATGCCGGGCCAGCCGGGGTTCGCCGTGGAGGGCGCCACGTTGCTCTTCCAGGTGGACGACGGCTATTGCAAGGTGGGCGATTGGCTCGATGTGGATGCCGCGAAGTTCCCCGACGGGTTGCCGGCCTTGGCGCGGCGGATCCGGTCGGCGGGATTCCTGCCGGGCCTGTGGCTCGCGCCATTCGTGTGCGAGCGGGAGTCGCGGGTGTTCGCACGGCATCCCGATTGGGTGCTGCGCGATGATGCCGGCGACCCCGTGCGCACGGGCTTTCATTGGAGCGGGCATTATGCGCTCGACACCCTGAATCCCGACGTGCGCGCCCACGTGGCCTCGTGCGTGCGCACCATCGTGCATGAATGGGGCTTCGGCCTGCTGAAACTCGATTTCCTGTACGGGGCGTGCCTCGAGCCGCACGGCGGGATGAACCGGGGCGAGCTGATGGCCGACGCCTTGCGGCTGGTTCGGCAGGCGGCGGGCGAGGAGTGCCTGCTGCTGGGATGCGGCATGCCCCTGGCAAGCGGCTTCGGGCTTGTCGACTACTGTCGCATCGGGTGCGATGTGGGGCTCGATTGGGATGGCCCGCTGTATCTGCGCCCGCTGCACAGCGAGCGCGTCAGCACGAAGAACAGCCTGGGCGACACCATCGCGCGGGCGCCGTTGGACGGCCGTGCGTTCGGCAACGACCCCGACGTGTTCTTCCTGCGCGACGATGTGAAGCTCTCGGAACGGCAGCGGCGGCGCCTGCTCGAAACCGACGCCCGCCTTGGGAGCATGCTGCTGACTTCCGACAACATGGGCGAATGGGATTCCGAACAGCGCGCGCAGTTCCAGGATGCGGTGCGCGTGCTGGTGGGGCGCAAAGCGCCGCGGTAGCTTTATGACGCCGGACATGGTGCGCGGCGCGCGGAGAAAGGAGAGCTCGATGGGCGAGTGGACGGTGCGGGCGTTTGCGCCCGGTCGGACGGAATTGGCTGGCAATCATATGGACCATCAGGGCGGGCGCGTGGTTTCCGCGGCGGTGACGCAGGGCACCGAGGCGCTGGCGCGGCCGAACGGGCTCGGCGTGGCTCGCGTGCACAGCACCGGCTACCTGTCGTTTGAGATCCCCCTTTCGGACGATGCCGATTTCGAGCCGCGCCTCGACGAGGCGGGCACTTCGGCCGGCCTCGTGCGCGGGATGGCGGCGGGCTTGCGCTCGGCAGGCGTGGTTGTGCCCGGTTTCGACGCGCAGGTGTCGACGACGTTGCCGCCGGGCGGCGGATTGTCGTCGTCGGCCTCCTTCGAGATGGCGGTCGGACGCGTCATGGAGGCGCTGGCCGGCGCAGAACCGCTGCCACCCCTGCAGATGGCGGCCATCGGGGCGAAGGCCGAGCAGGAATTCTTCGGCAAGCCCTGCGGCCTGCAAGACCAGTCGGCAATCGCGTGCGGCGGCATCAGCCTGCTCGATTTCAAGGATCCGACCCACCCGACGGCCGAGCCCATCGATTTCGATTTCCACGCGCATGGCATCGCGGTGGTGCTGATCGACACCCGTTGCGACCACAGCCAGTTCAACGCCGATTTCGCAAAGCTGGTGAACGACATGTTCGCCGCCGCCGACTATTTCGGGGCCCAGCGCATGGACCAGGTCCCAGAAGCGACGTACATCGGGAAGATTCGCGACGTCGCCCGCAAGCTGGGTGACGACGTCGCGCTGCGCGGGTTCCATTACTACAATGAGCTGCACCTGGTCGACCTGCGCGTCGCGGCGTTGCGCACGGGTGATGTGGAAGCCTACCTGCAGGCGACGCGGCGTTCGGCCGTTTCCTCGGCCCAGTACCTGCAGAACGTGGCCGTTGCCGGCAGTGCGCAACAGCCGGCGATGATGGCTTTGGCGCTTGCCGACCGGCTGCTCGACGGCAGGGGGGCGGTGCGCATCCATGGCGGCGGCTTCGGCGGAACCATCCAGGCATATGTGCCGCTGCCGGCGCTCGATTCCTTCGTCGATGGCATCGAGTCGGTCTTGGGCCGAGGCGTGTGCAATGTGGTCGAGATAAACCCCCGCGGCGCCTGGGCCGAGCATCTGCAGGGATAACGGGAACGAAGCGCGCCAAACGCGCCGCGTCGAGAGATGGGATTGCGATGATAGACACCGATGCGTTTTACCGCGAAAGTTGCGAGAAGGGGTTCGTGCAGCTCGAGGCCATCGCGCGCAATATCGCGTGGACGACGGGCACCGATTGGGGCGAGCTCGAGATAACGATCAACCTATCGAAGCCCGAGAAAGACCCGAAAGCCATCGCGGCCGCCGCGACGGGCGGTTCGCAGGCGGCCATGGGCTCGATTGTCGGCGATAATCCCGCCATCCGTTCGGGTGCCTGCCAGCTTTGCGTGACCGAGCGCGATGTGCAGCTCGGCTACGCCAAGCGCATCGAGCTCGGCGGCGAGCAGTGGGGTCTATGGTACAGCCCGTATGCCTATTATCCCGAGCATTGCATCGCGATGTGCTGGGAGCATCGTCCCATGCATATCGACCGCAAGGCCTTCACGTGCCTGTTCGACTTTGTCGACCAGTTCCCGCAGTACTTCATCGGCAGCAACGCCGATTTGCCCATCGTGGGCGGCAGCATCCTCGCGCACGATCACTTCCAGGGCGGCGGGCACGTGTTTCCCATGCAGAAGGCCCCCATCGTGCAGGAGTTCGCGCTTGACGCGTATCCGGGAGTGCGGGCTGGCGTCGTGAAGTGGCCGCTGACGGTGATCCGCCTGGAAGGCGAGGACCGCGTGCAGCTGATCGATGCGGCCTCGGCCATCCTGCGCACGTGGCGGGCGTACAGCGACCCCGCGGTGGGCGTGCTCGCCGAAACCGATGGCGAGCCGCATAACACGATAACGCCCATGCTTCGCAAGCGGGGCGATTGCTACCAGTTCGACCTTGCGTTGCGCTGCAATATCACGAGCGCCGAGCACCCGCTGGGCGTGTTCCATCCGCATGAGCACCTTCACCACATCAAACGCGAGAACATCGGGCTCATCGAGGTGATGGGCCTGGCCATCCTGCCGCCGCGGGTGCGTGATGTCATGGCGGAGCGCGGCCTTTCCCGTGACGATGTCGGCCGCCTGTTCGCCGAGGTCCTCGAATGCGCCGGCGTCTTCAAATGGGATGACCCCGGCCGCGACGCCCTCAACCGCTTCCTGGATGCAATCTGAAGACGGGACCACACGGGGAGGGTAGGATGGCAAAGCGGTTGGCCATTACCGGCGTTTCATCGATGCAGGCATGGGATGAGGGCGCGAAAACGTACGCCCGGCCTACCCGTCTGCGCTCAGTTGCAAGCTTCGCGGCCTCGGCTTCCGATCTTGCCGCTTTCACGACGCTTCCCCAAGGATGCACCACGCCCGTTGAAATCTTGGTTGGCGATATCGCGAAGCGTTCCAAGACGCGGTTGTGGCGTGCTTGCCTGAAGAAAGACCCGTTGCCTTCCGGGTCTCTTTGGGATCTTGGCGATAATCGTTGCCTCACCGCCCCGGAGTACTTCTTTCTCCGAACGGCACCCCGTCTGTCCTTCGCGCAGGCCGTGCTGCTGGGTATGGAGATTTGCGGCCACTACTCTACGTTGATGAGCGCACCATATCGCATATATTGCGATATGGTGCGCCGTGAGCAAGGCGGGTCGCTGCTTGCCAACCCTTGGCCTCCGACAGAGTGGGAGATGTCGGTGGAACATCAGCGGCAGCTGATGCAGCTTGGATTCATCAGCCGTCCTTCACTTGCAAGTGGCGATGGGCTTCGAGATTACCTTTCGCGCGCATTGTCAGAGGGCAGTCATTCGCGTGCGATTCTTGCCGCTCGCCATATCAAAGACGGCTCTCGGTCTCCCATGGAGTCGCGATTATATGCTCGTTACTGCCTTCCGCGACGCTATGGCGGTCTCAGCTTGCTGCCTGTCGAGCTAAATAGAACGTTCACGTTATCGGCTGATGTCGCTAAAACGATTGGCGTCACGCATTACTCCGTGGACCTGTACTGGCCGACGGCTTCGATCGCCATCGAATATCAGGGCAAGGAAGTTCATTCGGGATTGACCGCTGAACAGCGAGATCGCTTAAAGCGAAACATCCTGGAGGTCGAAGGCGTGCGCATCCTATCGATCGATGCAGCGCAATACGATAACAAAAGCGTATTGGAGCTGTATGGAAGCGAGATTGCGGCGGGGATGGGCAAAGCCTCTTGGGAATTGAAGCCTCGGCGAGGCGAGCAGCAGAAACGTTATGCGCTTGCGGATGAGCTACGCGATTGGGAAAGCGATCTATATCGCGTTTGACGCACGTCGATGTGATTGCGGCATCGGGCAAAATGAGTTTGCCCCTCTTTTAACATGGTTTTACTCGCGTTTTTTCGGCTATTGATAGACTCTGCGAAGGTAGTACGCTGTTGTTGCCGCAACGGCCTGATATAGCCCCAGGTCAACGAAGAATTATTCAAAGAGTAGAATAATAGAATCGTGGAATACCGAGAGATAGTCTATCAATAGCCGAAAAAACGTTAGTAAATAGGCCTCGAAACGCAGTCAAACTCATTTCGTAAGGGCAATCGCGCATCGCAATGACAGATACGGTGTGCAAAACACGCTATGCGCGTTCGAGCTTCGCGCGGAACGAGAGGCTGCGAGGGGTGTCGATGGAGTCGAATTGCACGAGATATGCGCCACGGTCTTCATCGATGCCGACGATGGTGCCGGCACCGAAGGCGAAATGCGCCACGCGGGTGCCCACGGGCAAGGCGGTCGGCGCGGCCTGGTCGAGCTGGCGGTCGCGCATGCGCACATAGGCTTGCGTGTCTTTCACCAGCGCATCGGGTAACGGATTCTCGAAATCGAGCAGGTCCTTGTCGATGTCGAGGATGAAGCGGCTCGGATAGCGGGGAATGCCCTCGTGGCTGGTGCCGTCTGCGCACGAAAGGTACAGCGCATCGCGGGCACGCGTCATCGCGACGAATGCGAGGCGCCGCTCTTCTTCCATGGCCTCGGTGGTCGACGTCTTGCGCGAAGGCAGCACGCCCTCGTTCAGCGCGCAGAGGAACACCCGGGGAAACTCGAGGCCCTTGGCTGCATGGATGGTCATGAGCTTCACCTTATCGGCATCGAGGCCGGTGTCGAGGTTCGTCATGAACGAGGCGTGCGCGAGGAAGTTCTCGGGCGTCGCCTCTTCGCCGCAGGTGGTTTCGTATTCGTATACGGCCTGGCGCAGCTCGGCGAGGTTGTCCAAGCGCTCTTGGCTGCCCTCGGTGCGCAGGGCCTTCTCGTATCCGCTCGTATCGAGCAGGTCGGCGAGCAGTTCCGATGCCGGACGGACGGCCGCCGCCCCCGCGTAGCGCTCGACCAGCTCGATGAAGGCCCGCGCCTGGGTGCCCTTCATGATGGGGTCGTCAACGGTGTCGCGAAGCGCCTGGTAAAGCGATATGTTCTTGCCCTCAGCGTAGGAACGCAGGAATTTCATGCGCCGCTGCCCCAGGTTGCGGCGCGGGACATTCGCGATGCGCTCGAACGACAGGTCGTCGCGGAAGATGACCATGCGCAGGTAGGCGAGGGCGTCCTTCACCTCCTTGCGGTCGAAGAACTGCACGCCGCTGTAGATGGTGTAGGGAATCTGGGCGGTCACCAGGGCTTCCTCGATGGAACGCGAGGCGTAGTGCGCTCGGTACAGCACGCAGGCATCGCGATACCGCATGCCCTGCGCATGCAGCTGCGCGATTTGGCTGGCGATCCAGGTGCCCTCGTCCTCTGCGCCCGTGGCGTGGTAGCAACGTGGCTTCTGGCCAGATGGCCGCTGCGCGACCAGGCTTTTCGCCATGCGCTGCCGGTTCGCGTCGATGAGCGAGTTCGCGGCCATGGTGATTTGCGGGGTCGAGCGGTAGTTCTCGTTCATCATGACGGTGCGCGTGCCGGCGAAGCGCTTGTCGAAATCGAGCAGATAGCGCACGTTCGCCCCGCGCCAGGTGTAGATGGTCTGGTCGGGGTCGCCCACCACGAACAGGTTGCGGTGGTAGCCGGCGAGCACCTCCATCAGCTCGTGTTGCAGCCCGTCGATGTCCTGGAATTCGTCCACCATGATGTATTCGAGGCGCCGTTGCCATTTCTCGCGCAGGTCATCGCGGCGGCGGAAGATCTCGAGCACGAAGATGATGAGGTCGTTGTAGTCGAGCCCGAAGCACTTCTTCTGCTGGTACAGGTACCCGAAGAACAGGATGTCCTCGACCGATTCCGCGAGGTCGTATTTCAATTTGAGCGCTTCGGGCGAAAGGTCGATGAGGTCGAGGTAATAGTTCGGATCCTGGAAGAGCTTGCGCATCTCGAAGAGGTCGCGCGCGCGGGCGAACGTGCAGTCGCGCAGCGTGAGCCCCCGCTCGTCGTAGATGATCTGCAGCATCGCGTCGATGTCGGAATTGTCGAGCACGAGGAAGCTCTTCGGGAACGAGACCGCCGACGCGTCTTCCTGCAGCACCGATACGCAAAACCCGTGGAACGTGTTCACGTATCCGGTGTCCGCATCGCCCGTGAGGCGCCGGATGCGCTGGCGCATCTCGTTTGCCGCCTTGTTCGTGAAGGTCGCGCAGAGGATGTTGCCGGGCATGATGCCGAGGTCGTTTACCAGGTAGGCGAACCGGCGGGCGAGGGCGCGCGTCTTGCCCGACCCGGCCCCTGCGATGACGCGCACGGGCCCCTCCGTCGTCGTGACGGCTTCCAGCTGTGCGGGGTTCAGGCCCTCGAGGGTCCCCGGTATCTCTTTCGAATCGATATCGAACATGATACAGATGTTCGCCTATATTGGCGAATATGTCAACTGGTTTCGCCGGCGGCCCGAATGCACGCGGGGTGCATGGCCGGTTGCCCCGCGCGTGCAATGCTCGTAGAATACATCGCGTACGATATATTCTCGGAAAGGAGAAGGCATGCAAGAGGTTTACGATTTCCTGAAGGAAGCGCAGACGTATTTCCTGGCCACTGCCGATGGCGACCAGCCGCGCGTGCGCGCGTTCGGCACCATCGACCTGTTCGAGGGCAAGCTCTACATCCAGACCGGCAAGGCGAAGGACGTCTACAAGCAGCTGGTTGCCAACCCGAAGTTCGAGTTGTGCGCCACCAAGGGCCTCGACTGGGTGCGCGTGACGGGTTCCCTCGTGCCCGACGACCGCGTGGAGCCGAAGAAGCACATGCTCGACGCGTACCCCGACCTGCGTGCCATGTATGACGAAAACGACGGCAACACCATCGTGCTGTACATGAAGGATGCCACCGCCACGTTCGCGAGCCTCACCGGCGCCGCGCCGCGCACCGTCACGTTCTAACCGGCCGCCAAATAACGGCAGAGGCACGGTCCCGGCGGACCGTGCCTATTTTTGTCGCCGCCGCAGCATGAGTCGGATGCGCGAGCGGCAAGTGTTGGGAAGCTTCCGGTTGTGAGCCGTGTGCGTGCGCGAGATGCAGTAGTATGGAGCCAACCGTTGGACTGAACAAACGCTCGCGCAAAGGAAACAAGCTCATGATCGACGGAACCTATGCGATTCAGATGCGACTGCCCGACGCCGTTCACGGCGGCTATGCCGTGTTGAGCGCTTCGGGTGACGTCGTCACCGCCACGTTCACGCTCGACCAGGTGGGCGGCCTGAGGCAGAAGGGGCGCTGCGCCGGAAACGAGTTCTCGCTGGCCGGGCAGGTCAACCTGTATCTATTCGGCCAGGTGAAGTACCACATCGACGGCTTGGTTGCCGGCGATGCGCTGAAAGCGACCTGCGCCACCGACAAGGGGACGTTCGACATCATCGGCTCGCGATGCGCGTAGCGCGCCGCACGCGTCGGGCGCGTGCGGCCCGCGCGCTCGGGGAACGCTGACGCGGCGCGTCAGCGCAACTCTTCGGCGAGGTAGCGTCCCGTGATGCTCGCGGGGCACGCGGCCACGTCCTCGGGCATTCCCGCAACCACGATGCGCCCGCCGGCCTCGCCGCCGCCCGGGCCGAGGTCGACCACCCAGTCGGCATTCGCGATCATGTCGAGGTCGTGCTCGATGACCACGACGGTCGCACCGGCTTCCACGAGCGTCTGCAGCACGCCGAGCAGCACCTCGACATCGAGCGGGTGCAAGCCGATGGTGGGCTCGTCGAACACGAACAGGGCATCTTCCTGCGAACGGCCGATCTCGCTTGCCAGTTTCAGGCGCTGCGCCTCGCCGCCGGAAAGAGCGGGCGTCGCCTCGCCGAGCGTGAGATAGCCCAACCCCAGGTCGTGCAGGGTTTGCAGCTTGGCGTGGGCCTTCTTCAGCCCGCCGGTGGCGCCGACGGTTGCGGCCAGCATCTGGTCGACGGTCAACGCCATCATCTCGGGAAGGCTCAGCGCGTCCACGGTGCCCGGCGTTTCGCCCGGAATGCCCAGCCTGATGCCATACGCCTGCCCGCCATAGCGCGAACCGTGGCAATCGGGGCACACGATGTCGACGTCGGGGAGGAACTGCACGTCGAGCGACACCTGGCCGGTTCCGTCGCAGGTGGGGCAGCGCAGGCTGCCGGTGTTATACGAGAACGCGCCCGCCTTCAGCCCCGCCGCCTTCGCATCGTCGGTTCGCGCGAAGGCGCGGCGCAGCTCGTCGAGGACGTTGGAATAGGTGGCTACGGTCGAGCGCACGTTGATGCCGATGGGGCTTGCATCGATGAGGTTCACGCGGGTGATGCCGTCGGCGTCGACGCCGGTCACGTGCGCGGGGAGCTTGCCCGCCCCGATGTGCGCCTGCAGCGCGGGGATGAGGCTTTCGAGCACGAGCGTGGTCTTTCCCGACCCCGAGACGCCGGTGACGGCCGTCAGCCTGCCGCGGGGAATGTCGACCTCGAGCGGCTTCACGGTGTGGATGGGTCCGCTCGAAAGGTGGATGGCGCCTTGGTCGAACACATGGTTCGCCGCCGCCCGCCGCCGCGTGCGCACCTGCTGCGTTCCGGCGAGGAACGGCGCGATGCGCGATTCCGGAGCCGTTTCCACATCGGCGATGCTGCCCTGCGCGACGATCTGCCCGCCGTCGGCGCCCGATGCCGGCCCGATTTCCACCAGGTGCCCCGCACGGCGCAGCACGCGCACGTCATGGTCGACCACGACTACCGTGTTGCCGTCGGCGAGCAGGTCGTCCACCACATGCAGCAAGCCGTCGACGTTGCTGGGATGCAGCCCGATGGACGGCTCGTCAAGCACGTAGAGCACGCCGGTGGTGCGGTTGCGCACCGCCCGCGAGAGTTGCACGCGTTGCCGCTCGCCGGTCGAGAGCGTGCTGCTCGCGCGGTCAAGCGACAGGTAACCCAAGCCCAGCTCCTGCAACCGTTGCATGGGCTCGAGCATGCCGTTCACGATGGTGCGCGCCATGGCCTGCATCTCGGGCGGGCAGGCGTCGGGCACACGTGGTGCCCAGGCGGCCAGCTCATCGAGCGTGAGCGCCGTGGCCTCGGCCAGGTTCAGGCCCGCAAGCGTGGTCGAGCGCACCTTCGCGGAAAGCCGCGTGCCCCCGCAATCGGGGCAGGGACCCTCGGTCAGGTATCGCGCCACCCGCTTCAGCCCCTTCTCGTCCTTGACCTTCGACAGGGCGTTTTCCACCGTGTAGATGGCGTTGAAGTACGTGAAGTCCATCTCGCCGGCGGTGCCGGTCTTCTCGTTGTAGTACAGGATGTGCTTCTTTTCGGCCGGCCCATGATAGACGATGTCCCGTTCCTCGGGTGTGAGCTGGTTGAACGGCACATCGGTGCGCACGCCCATCTCGCGGCAGATGTCCTTCATCAGCGTCCACATGAGCGTGCCCCATACGACGACGGCCCCTTCGTCAATGGTCTTGGTCTCGTCGGGGACGAGGGTCGATATGTCGACTTGGCGCGCCGTGCCCGTGCCCTCGCAGGCGGGGCACGCGCCCTCGCTGTTGAAGGCCATCTCTTCGGCGCCCGGGCCGTAGAAGCGCACGCCGCAGGTGGGGCAGGTTATCTCCTGCTCGAGCGCGACCGCCATGCTCGGCGGCGTGGCATGCCCGTTCGGGCAGGCGTGGCTGCCAAGGCGGCTGAACATCAGGCGCAGGTGGTTCAGCAGCTCGGTGGATGTGCCGAAGGTCGAGCGCACGCCGGGTATGCCGGGACGCTGCCGCAGCGCGAGCGCGGCGGGCACATGCAGCACCTCGTCCACGTCGGCGCGGCCGGCTTGGCTGATGCGCCGGCGGGTGTAGGTGGAAAGCGCGTCCATGTAACGGCGGCTGCCTTCGGCATACAGCACGCCGAGGGCGAGCGAGCTCTTCCCGCTGCCCGAGACGCCGGCGATGCCGACGAATTCGTTCAGGGGTATCGCGACGTCTACGTCTTTCAGGTTGTGCACGCGCGCCCCGTGCACCTCGATGTGGGTCGGCGCGGCGTGTCCATGCGATGTGTTCAAGGCCATCCCCCTATTTCCGAAATGCAATGCGCCCATTGTAGCCGAGACGCATCGTTTGGCGATGCCCGCGCAGACGTTATGCCGATGGACATTGAGCGGGTTTTCTCCCAGAGCGGCGAGTATGTGGTAGAAAGCATGTGAGAACAATGCATGCGAGGAGGGAATGGCATGGCGGCACCAATCATCGTGCTGGGGCACAAGAATCCCGATAACGACGCGATTTCGGCGGCTATCGGGTATGCGTGGTTGAAGAATGCAGTGGAAGAGCGCTCGGTCGAGGATCCCGCGAAGCGCCAGCGGTATGTTCCGGCGCGTTTGGGCCCCCTGCCGCCGGAAACGGCCGGGGTGCTGAAGAAGTGGGGCGTCGAAGCGCCGATGGTCATCAACAACCTGTATTCGCGCGTGTCGGACGTCATGACCGAAGACCCGTATTGCGTGACGGCCGGGGCGACGTTGCTGCAGGTGGCGCGTCTGCTGCGCAAATACAACGTGCGCGCCCTCGTGGTGACCAATGAAGACGGAACGTACCGGGGGCTCGTGTCGATGCGCATGATCGCCGAGCGCTATGTGGCGGCGACCGAGCTCGTGGAGGACGGGCACAGCCAGATGGCCGTGGCCGCCGACCTCATCGCCTCGCTTGACCAGCGGGTCGACGAGATATTGGAATCGGATGTGTTGCGGCTCGAGCGCGACGCGCGCCTCGACGAGGCGACGGTCGACCTGATGAACAGCCCCCTGCGTGAAGCCGTGGTGCTCGACGACGAGAGCCGCCCCATCGGCATCGTCACCCGTTCCGATGTCGCGGTGCATCCGCATCGGAAGGTGATCCTCGTCGACCACAACGAGACGCGTCAGGCGGCGGCGGGCATCGAGGACGCCGAAGTCGTCGAGATCATCGACCATCACCGCATCGCCGACGTCTCGACCATCAACCCCATCAAGTTCCTCAACCTGCCGGTGGGTTCGTCGGCCACCATCGTCACGCTCGAGGCGCAGCGCCTGGGAATCGAGATCCCGAAGCCCATCGCCGCCGTGCTGCTCTCGGCGGTGATGACCGACACCATCATCCTGAAGTCGCCCACCGCGACGGCCATCGACAAGCAGGTCGTCGATTACCTGGCCGGTATCTTGGAAGTCGACCCCACGGCATATGGCGTCGAGGTGTTCGCGTTCCGCGGCGGCGACGACGATATGCCCATCGACGAGCTCGTGTCGGCCGACTCGAAGGAATTCGCCTATGGCGACGGCATGGTGCTCATCGCGCAGCACGAGACCACGAACCTCGAATCGGTGATGACGCGCGAGGCCGAGATGCGCGAATACCTGCGCGGCTTGGTCGAGAAGAACGGGTATGCGTGCGCGTTGCTGATGGTGACCGACATCATCGCCGAGGGCAGCCAGTTCATCGCCGAAGGCGACCTGCGCATCGTGAACCGTGCGTTCGGCATCAACTGCTCGGGCAAGGGCGGCACCTGGATGCCCGGCATCCTCTCGCGCAAGAAGCAGGTGGCGGCTCGCATCCTGGAAGCATAGCGCCACATGAAAATGGGTCGGAGGGTGTTCTTCCGACCCATCCTCCGACCCATCGTGCGCGGCATGAGGCGGGCCGGCGGGGCCGTGTCACGAGCTCGGCGGGATTCGCCAAAAATACGCCATCGTGAACGGTCCGCTCGGGTGAAAATCGTTCACGATGGCATTTTATTGGCTTCCAACCTGGGGAAATCGTTCACGATGGCGAATAATCGGCCTCACGATGGCGATTTTTCGGCGAAACGCGGTAGGTGGTTGGCACGGCGAAACCACGTAACCCGGCGACCCCTTCCGGGGATGCAGGAGGTGGATGCGGGGCATCGGCGGAAGGCGCGATGACCGCCTGAACCCGTCCGTTCCTCCGGCTCGTTTTCGCATGCCTAGTGCGGCCAGCTCGGGTTCTTCAAGAGCGCGCGCCCGATGCCGACGAGGTCGCAGGCGCCGTCGTCGAGCAGGGCTTGCGCATCCTCGAGGGTCTTCACGCCGCCGGTCAGCAGCACGGGAACGTCCACAGCCGCTTTCACGGCGCGCGCCTGGTCGGCAAACCATCCCGGTTCCGCATGGCCGGGCCGCTCGTAGCGGTCCCATCCACCCGAAATGCTCAGGTAATCGACACCCGCTTCCACGAGCAGGCGCGCAGCTGCCACGGCGTCGTCGATGGTCGCACCCCCATCCCGGTAGTCGCAACCGCCTAAGCGCATGCCCACGGCGAAATCGGGTCCCACGGCATGCCGCACGGCGGCTATCACCTCGCGATGGAACCGCAGGCGGTTCTCGAGCGTGCCGCCGTACCCGTCCTCGCGGTCGTTCATGAGCGGGGAATAGAACTGGTCGAGCAGGTACGCGTGCGCGGAATGGACCTCGACGCCGTCGAACCCGGCATCCTTCACGCGTCGGGCCGCCGCCGCGAATGACACGACCAGCCTCGCGATGCCCGCCTCGTCGAGCGCCACCGGCATGCTGTCGCCTTCACCGGCGGGAATGGCGGCCGGCGACACCTGCGTGTTGGGCGCCACGGGCGCCTGGCCGGTGACGCTTTGCCGCGCCGCGCCGCCGGCATGCGATATCTGGCATATCGCGGCGATGCCGTTGTTATGGCACGCATCGGCGAGCGCCGAGAGGCCCATCGCGTCTTCATCGCGCGCGGCGGAAACCTGACGCGGTTTCGCCTGGCCTTCGGGCGAGACATAGCAGTGCTCGGTGATGATGGTTCCCACGCCGCTTCTCTGCGCGCGTTCGGCATAATGGGCGCAGAGCGCCGGCGTCACGCGACCATCGTCCGTGGCTTTGTACACCGCCATCGGCGCCATCGCCAGGCGGTTCTTGCATTCGATTGTCCCGATGTGAAGCGCGTCGTCTATCATGCCTGCTCCGTTCTGCCCGCCGGTCCCGCGTGGCGGGCGCGGTGGGCGTAAACAAAAGCGCCGCAGGAGCATTGCCCTGCGGCGCCCGTTATTCGATTGCCATAGATGCGCTAGATGCGCGTACCCTGGATGGAGAAGGTGCCGCGGGTGGTTTCCGCGATGGCGCGGAGCTTGCGGCCCTCGACCTCGCCCTTGATGTTGTAGGCGAAATGGCCGAACGTGAACATTCTCATGTTTCCCTGCATGGTGAACGTGTCGCCGTTGAGCTTTCCGTTGGAATAGAGGTTGCCCATGCCGATGAGCGACAAGCTTGCCTTCACGTTTTCGCCGTCGGCGGTCGTCTCGAGTTTCAGGGAACCGCGATTCACCCCGATCGGGGTTTTCACGGTCACGTTGTATATTCCGTCAATCATCTTCGATCCTCCGGTAAGAAATCGGTTGGTCACTGTCTCTATAGTATCCCGAATGCGGCGCTTCCATAGGGGACAAGCTGAAAAAATTGTCCATTCCCAAACTTTGCGAAAGATGCGGGGCGGGGTGCGCCGGGGGAAGCGGGCGCGTTTGCGGGTGCGTCTGCGGGTGCGTCTGCGGGTGCCGATGGGGCTTCGCCGGCAAGAAACGACCCCCTTCGCCTTGGGCGAAGGGGGTCGCATGCCAACATGGTGCGCCGTGCGGCGCAACCGCGTTTACTTGATGCCCTGATGGATCTCCTGCAGGCTCTTCACGCCCGACCCGCCGTTGGCGCGCAGCGTCTTGATGCCTTCCGCGCTCGCGAGGCCGGCGGCCATCGTGGTCATGTACGGCACGTGCGCCTTGATGGCGGTCTTGCGGATGTAGCTGTCGTCTTCGGCGCTCTCGGTGCTGCTCGACGGCGTGTTCAGCACGAGGTCGACCTCGCCGTTCGTGATGACGTCGATGAGGTTCGGGCGTCCTTCGTGCGCCTTGAACACCTTCGTGGCGGGAATGCCCGCGTCGACGAGCTGGGTGTAGGTGCCGCCCGTCGCCATGATGTCGAAGCCGGCGTCGATGAACGCTTGCGCCACGTTGTTGAGCTCGGCTTTATCGCGGTCGCTCACCGAGATGAGCACCGTGCCGCCCATCGGCAGCGCGGTCTGCGTGGCTTCCTGGCTCTTGAAGAACGCCTCGCCGAAGGTGTCGGCCAGGCCGAGCACCTCGCCGGTCGAGCGCATCTCGGGGCCGAGCAGCGGGTCGACTTCGGGGAACATGTTGAACGGGAACACCGCTTCCTTCACGCCGTAATGGGAGTACTTGGCTTCCTTCAGCTCGGGCACCGGCGAGGTGCGGCCCGTCAGGGGCAGCGTGATGACGTCGGTGGCGATCTGCACCATCTGGATGCCGCAGACCTTCGACACGAGCGGCACGGTGCGGCTGGCACGCGGGTTCGCCTCCAACACGTACACGGTGTCGCCCTCGATGGCGTACTGGATGTTCATCAGGCCGCGCACGTGCATGGCCTCGGCGATGAGGCGCGTGTATTCCTTGATGGTCGCCAGGTGCTCGTCCGAGATGTTGATGGAGGGCAGGATGGCGGCCGAGTCGCCGGAATGGATGCCCGCAAGCTCCACGTGCTCCATCACGGCGGGCACGTAGGCATGCGTGCCGTCGCAGATGGCGTCGGCTTCGCATTCCAGGGCATGGTTCAGGAAGCGGTCGATGAGAATCGGACGGTCGGGCGTGACGCCGACGGCCGCCGCCATGTAGCTGCGCAGGTTGTCATCGTCGTAGACGACCTCCATGCCGCGGCCGCCGAGCACGTAGCTCGGACGCACCATCACGGGGAAGCCGATGCGATGCGCGATCTCGAGGGCCTCGTCGATGTTCACGGCCATGCCGGCTTCGGGCATCGGGATGCCCAGACGGTCCATGACCTCGCGGAACCGGTCGCGGTCCTCGGCCAGGTCGATGATCTCGGGCGACGTGCCCAGGATGTTCACGCCATTGGCCTCGAGCTCGCTCGCCAGGTTCAGCGGCGTCTGCCCGCCGAACTGCGCGATGACGCCGAGCGGCTTTTCCTTCTTGTAGATGGAGAGCACGTCCTCGGCCGTGAGCGGCTCGAAGTAGAGCTTGTCGGACGTGTCGTAGTCGGTCGAGACCGTCTCGGGGTTGCAGTTCACGATGATGGTCTCGAAGCCGAGCTTCTTCAGGCTCTTCGCCGCATGGACGCAGCAGTAGTCGAATTCGATGCCCTGGCCGATGCGGTTCGGGCCGCCGCCGAGGATCATCACCTTGCGGCCGTCGCTTGCCACGGAATGGTCGGGCGCATTGTAGGTGCTGTAGTAGTAGGCGCTGTCCTTCGTGGATGACACGTGCACGCCCTCCCAGGCCTCGGTGCAGCCGATCTCCTCGCGGCGCGCGCGGATCTTCGCCTCGGGCACCTGCAGCAGCTCGGCGAGGTAGCGGTCGGCGAAGCCGTCCTTCTTGGCCTGCACGAGCACGTCGTCGGGCGGCAGCTGGGTGGGATGGTCAACGGAATAGGCGAGCAGCTGCTCTTCCTCGGACACGAGCTCGTCCATCTGCTCGATGAAGTACTTCTTGATCTTCGTGATCTCGTGCAGCTGGTCGACGGTCGCGCCCTTGCGCAGCGCCTCGTACATCACGAATTGGCGCTCGCTCGTGGGAACGGCCAGCATGCGCAGCAGCTCCTCGAGCGATTTCTCATGGAAGTCCTTCGCGAAGCCCAGGCCGTAGCGGCCCTTCTCGAGCGAGCGGATGGCCTTCTGGAAAGCTTCCTTATAGGTCTTGCCGATGCTCATGACCTCGCCGACGGCGCGCATCTGCGTGCCGAGCTTGTCCTCGACGCCCTTGAACTTCTCGAACGCCCAACGGGCGAACTTGATGACGACGTAATCGCCGTCGGGGTAGTACTTGTCGAGCGTGCCGTACTTGCCGCAGGGAATCTCGTCGAGCGTGAGGCCCGAGGCGAGCATCGACGAGATGAGCGCGATGGGGAAGCCGGTCGCCTTCGAGGCGAGCGCCGACGAGCGGCTCGTGCGCGGATTGATCTCGATGATGATGTCGCGGTCGGTTTCGGGGTCGTGCGCCCACTGCACGTTCGTGCCGCCGATGACCTTCACGGCGTCGACGATGCGGTACGACTTTTCCTGCAGGCGGTCGATGACGGCCTGGTCGATGGTCTGCATCGGCGCGGCGCAGAAGCTGTCGCCGGTGTGCACGCCCATCGGGTCGATGTTCTCGATCGTGCAGACGGTGATCATCTGCCCTTTCGCGTCGCGGACGACCTCGAACTCGAGCTCTTCCCAGCCGAGGACGCTTTCCTCGACGAGCACCTCGGTGACGGGGCTTGCCGCGAGGCCGCGTGCGACGACGGTGCGCAGCTCCTCGATGTTGTAGACGAGGCCGCCGCCCGTGCCGCCCATCGTGTAGGCGGGACGCAGCACGCACGGATATCCGAGCTCGTCGGCGATGGCGACCGCTTCTTCCACGGTATGCGAGACCTTGGAGCGGGCCATCTCGATGCCGAGATCGGCCATCGTCTGCTTGAAGATGTCGCGGTCCTCGCCGCGCTCGATGGCGTCGATCGGCGTTCCGATGACCTCGACGCCGTATTTGTCGAGCACGCCCTTCGCGGCGAGCGCAGACGAGAGGTTCAGGCCCGACTGGCCGCCGAGGTTCGGCAGCAGCGCATCCGGGCGCTCCTTGGCGATGATCTGCTCGAGGCGCTCGACGTTCAACGGCTCGATGTATACGGTGTCGGCCGTCTCGGGGTCGGTCATGATGGTGGCGGGATTGCTGTTTACCAGGACGATTTCGTATCCAAGTGCGCGCAGGGCCTTGCAAGCCTGGGTGCCGGAGTAGTCGAATTCGCATGCCTGGCCAATGATGATGGGGCCGGATCCGATGATGAGGACTTTCTTGACGTCATCGCGTTTTGGCATGTGGCCTCCTTTGGCGTATCTGCTTAAACCTTCAATATTATATAGGTCATACATGAACGTACGGTGTGGATTATCGTTACGCCGCAACATGGATGTAACACAAGGCAAGCATCCATACGGCTCGGGCCACGCGCTAGGCGCGCGCCTCCCCGAGCATGCGGGCGGCCTCGTCGACGGAATCGGCGAACACGATGGCCTCGTGCTCGTAGGCGTCGACGAAACCGTGGGCGAGGAGCTCGTCGAGAAACGCGCGGAACGTGTCGTAGAAACCGTCGATGTTCAGGAAAATGCAGGGGGCGTGCGTCAGTCGCAGGCGGACGCGGCTCATGATCTCGGTCATCTCCTCGAGCGTGCCGATGCCGCCGGGAAGCGCGACGAAGGCGTCGCCGAGCTCGATCATCTTGGCCTTGCGCTCCGACATCGTCTCGACGTCGAAGAGCACGGGCAGGTCGTGCTGGGGGATGTCGCTTTCCAGGAAGAACCGCGGCTCGACGCCCGTCACGTGCGCGCCGCCCTCGAGCGCGGCGCCGGCGACGATGCCCATCAGCCCGATGGCGCTGCCGCCGTATACCAGGGAGTGTCCCGCGCTCGCGATCCATTCGCCGAGCTCGCGCGCCGCTTGCGCATAGGCTGGCACGTCACCCCGGCTCGACCCGCAATACACCGTGATGTTCATCCTGCCCTCCTCGTATCGTCGTGATTCCGGAAAGAAGGGTGCCACATCGCGGGACGGGGCGCGTTCGCCGAACCGCATTTCGCAAATTGTCCAGATTCCGCCGCGTCAAACGACGCGCGACATGCTGCTACGCCAGGGGTGCATGTGTGATGAACTATGTAGATTTCCCTTCGTCACGCCATGTGCCGGCACGTGTGGTAACCTGCCATCGCAACAACTGTCGCGACAGGTGTCTTGTCACCTCTCGCACGGGCGAAGGGAACTTCATGAATATCTCGGAACGCCTCGAAGCGCTGCCCATGACCCCCATGATGCGCAAGATCCTCATCTTGGTGGGCATCGGCTGGATGTTCGACGCGATGGACCAGGGCATGGTCGCCGGCGTGTTGGCCGCCGTGGGCACCGATTGGGACCTGCAGACCCTGCAGCAATCGATTCTCGCAAGCGCTGGCACCTTCGGCATGATCTTGGGCGCGGCCCTCTCGGGCGTGGCGTCCGACCGCTGGGGGCGCCGTACGGTCATCCTGTTCACGCTGCTGATGTACAGCTTCGGCAGCTTGCTCTGCGGTCTTGCGGTCAACTACGAGATGCTCGTCGTGTGCCGCTTCATCACGGGCTTCGGCCTCGGCGGCGAATTGCCGGCGGCTTCGACCCTCGTGAGCGAGTTCAGCCCGCTGAAGAGCCGCGGGCGCAACGTCGTGCTCCTCGAGAGCTTCTGGGCGTGGGGTTGGATCGTCGCCGCGCTGGTGGCGTACCTGCTCATCCCGGTATATGGCTGGCGCATCGCCTTCTTCGTGGGCGCCGTCCCCGCCTTCTTCGCGGCCGTGCTTCGCCGTGCGGTTCCCGAAAGCCCGCGTTACCTCGAGCTCGTCGGACGCCATGACGAGGCCGACGACCTCGTGGCCCGCATGGAAAGCGAAGCCGGCATCACCTTCCCGAACGAGCGCAAGACGTCGTATGCGCCCACCGAGCATAAGAAGGGCGGCACCTTCCGCCAGCTGTGGATGCGCAAGCACCTGCGGGCGACCGTCGTGCTGTGGATCGTGTGGTTC
Organism: Coriobacteriaceae bacterium; assembly: GCA_015062635.1. Lineage (GTDB taxonomy): Bacteria > Actinomycetota > Coriobacteriia > Coriobacteriales > Eggerthellaceae > UMGS1519. The sequence continues at coordinate 56,905 of SUUF01000002.1, forward strand.
GGCATCAACTTCGGCTACTACGGGTTCGTGCTGTGGACCCCCACGCTGCTGATGGGGCAGGGCTTCGCGATGGTGAAGAGCTTCGGCTTCACCGTCATCATGTGCCTGGCGCAGCTGCCCGGATACTTCAGCGCCGCCTGGCTCATCGAGAAGGCAGGCCGCAAGCCGGTGCTCATCGTGTACTTCGCGGGCACGGCGATGGCCGCTTGGCTGTTCGGCCACGCCGACAGCGAGACGATGGTGCTCGCGACGGGCTGCCTGCTGTATTTCTTCGCGCTCGGTGCCTGGGGTTGCGTGTATTCCTACACGCCCGAGGTGTATCCCACCGAGGTACGCGGTTCTGGTGCCGGCTGGGCTGCCGCGTTCGGGCGCATCGGCGCCTTCATCGCGCCGTTCGTGGTGCCGGTGGTGTACGCATCGTTTGGCGAGGCGGCGGGATTCGCGGCGGTGTTCACGGTTTTGTGCACGGCGTTTGCGCTGGTGGCCATTGTCGTCGCGGTGTTCGGACGCGAGACCAAGGGCAAGCCGCTGGTGGAATCTGATTAGCGCGGCG
>SUUF01000174.1 GCA_015062635.1 Coriobacteriaceae bacterium
TCGAAACCCCGCTGCGCACCAGTTCCCCGCATTTCGTGCAATACTCGTCTCCCGAATAACCCGCTTCGGTGCAGGTGGCGTCTTTCGCCCCCCGCAGCTCGGTCGTCGCGTGATCGCAGGCAGAGCGCGTAACGGTCACCTCGACCGTTTCCTGCTCGTAATTGCCGGCGTCTGAGCCGACATAGCGGGCCGTGAATGTAGCCGGCTGTTCCACAACAAGCCCGGTGCCCACGTCGGATGCGTCGAATTCCCAGCCGGGAGCATCGGCGATCAGCGTTTGCGAAAGTGTGGCGGTGCTGTTCGGCACGCTGTAGGTGGCGCCCGGCATCACGGCGGGATGCGCCGCCTTTGCAACCTCCAGCGACACCTGCGTCTTCGCGGCTTGGTAGTTGGAAGAATCCGCGGGTGTGAACGTCACCGCGTATGTCTTCGTTCCGCCGTCCGCAACTGTCGGCGCAATCGCATCGTCATCCCAGGTGAACGCCCCGTCAATCTCCGTGCGGTCATCCACGCCGTGCGTGGCTGTGCCGGAAAGCGCGGAGTCTGCCAGGCTCTGGCCATACACGATGCCCGCGGCCTTCACGCCGGAAAGCGCCGGGGTGGCCTTCTCCACCGACAGCTCCACGTCCGCTTCGGCATTCAGGTAGTTCGTGGAATCACTCGGGGTGAACACCGCCTTGTATGCGGAGCCCGGAACCGCGGGCACGATGGAGGCATCGGCCCACGACCACGTGCCCGGGACGTTCGCCGCGCCTCCGGTAAGCGGGATGTCCGCAAGCGTGCGGGTTGAATGATAGGTAACCGCATCGGCCGAAGGCGCCTGGGAAACCTGCACCGGGGCTTTCTTCACTTGCACCTGCATCGTGCCCGTGCACGGCAGGTAATTGGCATTGTCGGGCGTGAACGTCCACCCATGCGTGTGCGTGCCCACGGCGGGCACAGCCGTGGGGTCATCGAATGCGAATGCGCCAGCCACCTCAGCGCCCGTGTTCTGCGCGACGAACGAGTCGCCCGCAACCGCCACATCCGAAAGCGCCTGCCCGTAGGTCAGCGCGTCCTTCGCGGTAACCGTTCCGTCGCCGGCTACCGTCGTGGGAGCCTGTTCGATGGCGTAGTCGACCGAAAGCCGCCCGGTAAAGTTGCCCGTGCCCTCGACGGACAGCGTGTACGCGCCGGCATCGACCGCGGGCTTGTCGGTTGCAAGCGTGTAATCGGTGCCCTTGGCCAGCGGGGCGCCGTTAAACGCGAGCGCCACCTCGGGCATCTGCTCCTCGCCCGTGTACAGCAGCTCGGAATCATCTGCCGTCAGCATTCCCTGCTCGAGCGGCTTCGGCTCGATGGTGAACTCCTTCGCGCACTTGCCGATGAAGTGGTCTCCCGCGCCGGTGATCGTTGCCTTATACGTGCCGGCGTCCGTTCCGCCGCTATACGAAACCGTGTAGTCGGTGTCGGCCACAAGCGCGGTTCCGTTGAATTCCGCCGTTGCCGTGGGGTGCTGCTCGGCGCCGTTGTAGACGAACGAATCCCCGGACAGCGTGACCATGTCTTCGGTGATCGTCCTCTTCTGGACACGGGCGTAGCCGCCCTTGTTCCGGTAATATCTGCCCTTGCCGTAGACCCAGACGACAAGCTGGTCGCCGGGTTCGAAGCTATCGCCCGAAACACTCACGGTGTAGTCGACGTCTTCCACGAGCGTCTCGCCGGTGTCCAAATCGGTCACTGTGACCTTCGGCTCGATGGCCGAGCCCGTGTACTGCATGGACGCGCTGTCGATTTTCACCGACGTCGAGTCATAAATGGATTTCGGCACCACTACCTGCAGCGAGGCGGTAAGGGGCGAGCCCGATTTCGTGTAGGCGCCGGCAATCGTCGCCGTTACGGTGGCCGTGCCGGGCGCCACCTGCGTCATCGCGCCGGTCTTTTCGTCGATGGTAAGGATGCTCTCGTCGGAAGACGTCCAGGTCACCTCGTAGCCGTCCGCATCCGCCGGGACCGTCGTGAGCGGCGGAATCATGCCGCTGTAGGTCAGGTATGTCGGGTCGTTTTCGAAGCTTATGGACTCGACCGGGTATCCGTTGAAGAAATCCACGTCGTATTCCACGGTGACGCCGTTCACGCCCGTCGCCTTCACGTGGTAGACGTCCCCGGCGGCAAACTCGAAATCAGCGGGGCGGAAGATGATGCAGCCTCGCTGCCCGTACCAGTCGTTGTTGATGTTGAAGTACGCATCCGTCCGCTTCGAGGGTGTCGTGGTGTTGCCCGAGTTCAGCGTCCAGGTCGTGCCATCCGATTTCTTGGTTATCGTCACTTCCACGCCGGAAGTATTCGAGATGGGCGTGCCAACCGAAATGGTCCAGGGGTCGTATTTGCTGAAGAGTTCCACGGGCATGTTTTGGGCGGGCCACACCACATATGTTTGCGATCCAGAGCCCCCGCCACCAGTGCTGTACATGGCGCTGTACGCGCCGACGATGCCAAAACCGGTTGCCCCCATTCCCGGGTCCAAGCACCAGCGACGGTGCCCGACGCGGTCGATGTTGTAGCTATCGTTGTCCGACATCCATCCATACAGAATCGCCGCGCTGAGGTTCGAGTAGCCCATGGCGATGTTCGAGCTGCCAGCTCCAGCACACCCAAGGTTCCACACCTCGTCTGACATTTCGTCTGGCTTCGTTCCGTCGGATGCCGGGTAATGCGTCAGGTCTCTAATCGCGTAATCCACAAACGCGCCGGCCTGGGCTTTCTTGCCATATTCATCGTTGAGCGAAACGGCGTTCAAACCCGCGACGTAACGGATGCTGTTCAGCATTGCGAGCGCATCGCTTTTGCTGGCATCGGAAAGATCGCCTGGCTGGTTGTACAGCTGCGGGTCGACCGCGTACGTCGTCTTGTTGCTTGTCGAAGCTCCGCTCGACGAAAGGTAGTCGATGATCTGCGCTTTCGTGTGCTTGTTGACGTTCGGCTCCTGCGCCTGCGCGACATCGGTTAAGGCGAGCAGGGAAACCGCTGCAATGAGACACATCAGCACGGTCATCAGTGTATGAATGTGGGCATAGTACTGCCTCGTAGTTATCGTTGGCATGGCAATCCCCCCTTTGATGCGCCAGCAAACATGGGTTCATGATACCAAAACGCGACAT
>SUUF01000050.1 GCA_015062635.1 Coriobacteriaceae bacterium
GCCCGTGCGCGCCACGATCCCGGTCGTGCGCACGAGGATGGAATACACCGACCTCGGCATCGCGAAGCTCCACTTCGAGCTGGCGGCCGCGGCCTGCGGGGTCGAGGGCGCCTGGGAATGGGGCGCGGGCGGCCGGTTCGTCGTGACTGGGGGCAGCGCGTAGGCGCCCGGCTCGCCTTCGCCCGGGCCCCGCGGAGGCGCCCGGGGCATATTCGGCAAAGTCAAGACTTTTATTATTCCCCCGAGTTTGCTTATATAAAGGTGGTTCCGCCTTCGTCGCCTTATTTTGCGATGGACCGATGCAAGCAACGAGGGAGCTCAAGATTGCGGGTGGAATGGGGATTCGCGTCCGTTGATGCGAAAGCCAGGAAGCCGGCTGCGGGCACCCACCTTTTCGAGGTGGGTTCATCCTTCGGCACGGGGGTGGGGCCGTTTCTTGTGCCGCGCGCCGCTGCTCGCCTGGCGCGCGATTTGCTACAGTATGCGCATGGACACTCTTTTCAGCGAAATAGACGAACACGAGCGCAAGCGAACGGCGCCGCTTGCAGTGCGCATGCGCCCGACCTCGCTCGACGGGCTCGTGGGGCAGGAGCAGGCGGTCGGCCCGGGCAGCTGGCTGCGTGCCGCCATCGAAAACGACCAGCTCACGAGCGTTATCCTGTTCGGCCCGGCCGGAACGGGGAAAACCTCGATCGCGCATATCATCGCGTCGACCACGCGGGCGGCGTTCGTCGAGGTGTCGGCCATCGGCGGCACGGTTTCCGACCTACGCCGCGAGATATCGGCTGCCGAGAAGCGGCTCGCGCTCGGCGGGCGCACCATCCTGTTCGTCGACGAGATCCACCGCTTCAACCGCAGCCAGCAGGATGCGCTGCTGCATGCCGTCGAAGACCGGGTGGTCATCCTCGTGGGCGCCACCACCGAGAACCCCTACTTCGAGGTGAACACCGCGCTGCTGTCGCGCTCGCGGGTGGTGGAGCTGCGCTCGCTCGACGATGCGGCCATCTCGCGCCTGCTCGACAACGCGCTGGCCAGCCCGCAGGGCTTCGGCGGCGCCTACACCCTCGACGCCGATGCCCGCGAGGCGATCGTCGTGCTCGCGGCAGGCGACGGCCGCGCCTCGCTCACGACGCTCGAGCTGGCCGCGGCGCTCGTGGCGCCGGGCACGCCCGAAAACCCGGGAACGATAACCCTCGACGCCGTGCATGCCGCGAACCCGCATCGGGGGCTCGCCTACGACAAGAACAAGGACATGCACTACGACATCATCTCGGCGTTCATCAAGAGCATGCGCGGGTCGGACCCCGATGCCGCCTTGTACTGGCTCGCCCGGATGATCGAGGGCGGCGAGGATCCGAAGTTCATCGCGCGGCGCATCATGATCGCCGCGAGCGAGGACGTGGGAAACGCCGACCCGCAGGCGCTGCTCATCGCGCATGCGGCGTTCAAGAGCGCCGAGGTCATCGGCTACCCGGAATGCCGCATCAACCTGGCGCAGGCGGCCACGTACGTCGCGCTCGCCCCGAAGAGCAACGCCGTGGAGGCCGGCATCGACGCCGCGCTCGCCGAGGTGCGCACCGGCCCGTTGCGCGAGGTGCCGTCCTACCTGCGCGACCGCCATCGCCCGGGCAGCGAGAACTATGGCGAGTACCGGTATCCCCACGATTATCCGGAAGGCTGGGTCGACCAGCGCTACCTGCCCGAGGGGCTCGAGCGGGGCTGTTTCTACCATCCCACCGAGCGTGGATGGGAGGCATATCGCGTGGAGGCCACGAAGCGCGACCGCCATTCCGGTCAGAATGCGCCACGTCAGCCCCGAAACAATCGGTAAACGCTTGGGGCGCATCGGCCTGAGCGTGGTATATTTAGCGGGTATTCAATAGGCATTCAGGAGGTATTCATGGACATGATCAACATCCTCTACATAGCCGGCGCGATCGCCCTTATCGCGCTCGCGGTTCTTTTCGTCTATCTTGCCATGCTCGTGAAGCGGGCAAACAGCATGATCGACGCCAAGGTGAACCCGATGCTCGACGATGCGAAGTATATGACCACGAGCCTGAAGCCGGCCATCGACCAGATCGACCCGCTCATGGAGCGCATCAACCTCACGATGGACGCGGCGAATCTCGAGATCATGCGCGTCGACGAGATCCTCGAGGATGTCTCGGTCATCACCGACAAGCTCGCCGACACGACCTCGACGGTGAACGAGGTCACGAACATTCCGCTGAATGCTGTGAACGGCGTGGCCAGCCGCGTGCGCGGGGCCTTCAAGTCGCGCAACGCCGGCACCACCTCGGCCGCCCTCGGCGCCAAGAAGGAAGCGGAGTAACGCTTCCGCGCTTTGGCTGAGCTCGAACGACAGACCGATAGCGCCCTCGAGGGGAGCACCCTCCGGTGGCGCAGGAGAGCGCTCATCATATGGGCGCTCATCGGTATTTGCGCGCTCGTCTACGTGCTCGGCTTCCTGCTCGAGGTGCTCTCGACGCCGGTGGCGATCATCGTCTGGTGCCTCGTCTTCGTGTTCTGCCTGAACCCGCTTGTCGACTTCCTCTACCGCAAGGGCCTCGGGCGCGGCGCGGGCACGGCCGTCGCGTTCCTCGCGCTGTTCGCCGGCATCGGCGTGCTCGGCTTCATCCTCTTCGCGCCGGGCATCGGCGCTTCGGGCCAGTTCGCGTCGCTCGCGGCAAGCCTGCCCGCATATGCCCAGGCCATCTCGACGTCGGTCACGCAGCTCACCCAGCAGTATTCCGACATCTTGCAAAACGAGACCGTGCAGGCCTGGATTTCGCAGGTTTCCGATTCGCTGTACAGCTTCGCCGGCAATTTCGCGAACGTGGCCGGCTCGAGCATCGTCGGCTTCGGCACGGGCGTGGCGAACATGGCGATGGTCATCGGCTTCGCGCTCGTCGTGTCGTTCTGGATCCTGATGGAGCTTCCCGGCATCAACCGCGAGCTGCGCCGCCTGGTGCGTCCCGACCTGCGCGACGACTACGAGATGCTCGTCGATACCCTGACCTCGGTCATCGGCGGCTACCTGAAGGCGACGCTGCTGCAATGCTTCATCATCGGCGTGTGCTGCGGCATCGGCTACGCCATCCTCGGGTTGCCGAGCCCCGCCGCACTCGGCATCATCACCGGTTTCCTGAACATCATCCCGGTCGTCGGCCCGTGGCTCGGCGGTATCGTCGCCGCTGCGGTCGGCTTCGCGGTGAGCCCCGTCACGGCCATCATCGCGATCGTCCTCGCGGTCATCATCCAGCAGTTCGTGTACACCTTCATCTCGCCGATGCTCATGTCCGATTCCGTCGACATCCACCCGGTGCTCGTGATCCTCGGCCTGACATGCGGTTCGGCCATCGGCGGCGCAATGGCCGGGCTTGGCGGCAGCATCATGGGCATGCTCGCCTCCATTCCGCTCATCGCGGCGGCGAAGGCCCTGTTCGTGTACTACTACGAGCTGAAATCGGGCCGGCGCATCGTCGCGCCCGACGGCGTGTTCTTCAAGGGCGTCGTCGCTGACGAGGAGGGTGCGCTGAACCCGACGCTCGACGCGGCCGCGCCCACGCCGGTGCGCCCGTTCAACCCGCTTGACAAAAACCAGTATCCCGAGCGGCATCATTCGGAAGACCAGAAAGAGGCCATCCGCCAGCGCCTCGAGCGCCGCAAGAAGCGTCTCGAGAAGCTCCAGCATCCCAAAGACGAATAGCGTTCGGAAGCGTGATTGCAACGGGTTGGGTGTTGCGCCCGTTTCCGCCGCGCGATGAGCCGGCCCGTTGACTCATTTCGGGAAGGCGTTCCCCTCGACTCATTGGGCCTAGTTCGCGCCACAGGGCCGATTTCTTGACAGGGGGAATGTCAAAAAACCGGCTGTGTGGTGCGGCATGGCGGCGATGAGGTCCACTGACAGATGCTTCCGCCGTACAATGCGATGCATTCTTGCCGGCATGCGTTTCTCCTTCGATCCGCTCAAGATGTCGGGCCATTGAATGTCGCGAAAGCCTGGGGAACGGGGCGTCATGTGCGACTCGCGAGGACTCCGGTGAACGGGACGTCGCGGCACAGGCTCCCTTCCCTTGCCGCCACGGGCGCCATTCGCACAGCGAGCCCGGCCGGTTTGCCGCCACGGGCGTTGTTTGCGCAGCGAGCCGAGACCGGTCTGCTGCCCAATAGCCCCGTTGCCGCCCTCCAAACCCGCATTCCCTGTGTATAACCGCTCATTTGAGCAGGGACGTGTTACCCTATGGCGGTTATTGTGCGAAAAGGCGCGCGAAGAGGGAGTAGAGCGCATGGAATATATGACCACAGCGGAAATACGCGAGAAGTACCTGAGGTTTTTCGAGGAGAAGGGCTGCAAGCGCTTCCCGTCCTCGTCGTTGATCCCCGATGACCCGTCGCTGTTGCTGACGAGCGCGGGCATGGTGCAGTTCAAGCCGTATTTCCTGCATCAGAAGCACCTCGACAACCAGTATGTGGGCACCACCACGGCGCAGAAGTGCGTCCGCACGAACGACATCGACATCATCGGCACCGACGGCCGTCACCTGTCGTTCTTCGAGATGATGGGCAACTTCAGCTTCGGCCGTTACTTCAAGGACGAGATGTGCGCATGGGCGCTCGACTTCTCGTGCAACCACCTGGGCCTCCCGTTCGAGAAGCTGTACTTCACGGTGTTCGAGGACGACGACGAGACCATCGGCGTGTGGGAGGGCCTCGGCGTCGACCCGTCGCACATCACGCGCCTGGGCGAGGATGACAACTTCTGGCGCGCCGGCCCCACCGGCCCGTGCGGTCCGTGCTCCGAGATCTACTACGACCAGGGCCCCGAGGTGGGCTGCGGGCGTCCCGAGTGCGCCCCGGGCTGCGAATGCGACCGCTACCTGGAGTACTGGAACCTCGTGTTCACCCAGTACGACGGCCAGGAAGACGGAACGCTGGCACCGCTTCCCACGAAGAACATTGACACCGGCATGGGCCTCGAGCGCATCGCGGCCATCATGCAGGGCGTCACGAGCAACTTCGACACCGACGTGCTGCACGGGCTCATCACCGTGGCCGAGCGCCTGTCGGGCAAGACCTATGGCGAATCCGAGCGCGACGACCGCGCGATGCGCGTTATCGCCGACCATTCCCGTTCGGTGACCTTCATGATCGCCGACGGCGTGCTGCCGAGCAACGAGGGCCGCGGCTACGTGCTGCGCCGCCTTCTGCGCCGCGCCGTGATGAAGGGCCACCTGCTGGGCATCGAGGGCCCGTTCCTGGGCGAGTTCGTCGCCGAGGTCGTGCGCGTGATGGGCGACGAGTACCGCGAGACCGTCGAGAACCGCGAGCTCATCGACCGCGTGGTGCTGTCCGAGGAGGAGCGTTTCCTGAAGACCCTGCGCCAGGGCCGCGTGTTCCTGGAAGAGGCCCTGAGCGAGAAGCTGACCGACAAGCTTCCCGGTGCGACCGCGTTCGTGCTGCATGACACCTACGGCTTCCCGGTCGAGGTGACGCAGGAGATTTGCGGCGAGCGCGGCATCGAGGTCGACATGGAGGGCTTCGACGTGTGCATGGCCGAGCAGCGCAAGCGCGCCCGTGCCAGCGCGAAGGACGCCGACGCCGCATGGTCGACCTATGACGGCTCGATGCAGGCCGTGCTCGACCGCGTGGGCGCGACCCAGTTCCTGGGCTACGAGAAGGACGACTGCAACGCCACCATCAAGGCGATTTTGAAGAACGGCGAGCCCGTGCAGTTCCTCGAGGAGGGCGAGACGGGCGGCATCGTGCTCGACCGCACCCCGTTCTACGCGGAAAAGGGCGGCCAGGTGGGCGACACCGGCTACATGACGAACGAGTATTCGCGCATCCGCGTGAACGACACGAAGGAGCCCGAGAAGGGCCTGACCGTGCATTATGTGACGGTTGAGCAGGGAAAATTCTACACGGGCGAGGGCGTTCACGCCGAGATCGACGTGCCGCGCCGCGAGCGCATCCGCCGCAACCACACGGCCACGCACATCCTGCACTGGGCGCTGCGCCAGGTGCTCGGCGAGCACGTGAAGCAGGCCGGCAGCCTCGTGGCTCCCGACCGCCTGCGTTTCGACTTCACGCATTTCGAGGCCATGACGCGCGACCAGATTCGCGAGGTCGAGCGCCTCGCCAACGAGAAGATCATGCAGAACCTCGAGGTGAGCTACCGCGAGACGAGCCTGAAGGCCGCCCGCGAGGCCGGCGTCATCGCGCTGTTCGGCGAGAAGTACGGCGACATCGTGCGCGTGCTCACCGTGGACGAGGTTTCGTCCGAGCTGTGCGGCGGCACCCACGTGCGCCGCACGAGCGAGATCGGCTTCGTGAAGATCGTCCGCGAGACGTCGGTCGGCGCGAACCAGCGCCGCATCGAGGCCGTGACGAGCTTCGACGCGCTGGCCTACGTGAACGACATCGAGCGCGAGCTGCGCGAGACGGCCGACGAGCTGCGCGTGCCCATCATGGACGTTTCCGAGCGCACGCTGGCGAACCTGAAGAAGATCCAGGAAATGCAGCAGAACCGCTCTGCCATCAAGGATTGCATGTCGAGCGGCGAATTCCCGAAGGACACCCTGACCAAGAACACGATCGATGTGGGCTACCAGGTGTTCATCGGCCGCCAAGACGGCGTGAGCGCTGCCGACCTGCGCCACCTGTGGGACATGGTGCGGGCGCGCCTGACCAGCGATGCGTGCGCCTGCGTTATCGCATCGAACAACAACGGGACGCCGCTGCTGATGGCGGCCGGCACCGACGAGGCTGTGGCCTGCGGATTCAATGCCGGTGCGGTTATCAAGGCGATTTCCGGCAACATCAAGGGCGGTGGCGGCGGCAAGCCGACGATGGCCCAGGCGGGCGGCAAGGACGCGGGCGGCCTCGACGCCGCGCTCGACGCCGCGCGCGAATTACTGCAGAAGTAACAGGCGAGCTGCGGGGCGGGGTGGACGGCGTTCGCCCCGCTTTCATATGGAGAGGGGAACATGAGGGCGTTGGCGCTTGATATCGGCGAGGTGCGCGTCGGTGTGGCGGTATCCGACCTGCAGGGGAAGGTGGCGTCGCCGGTGTGCGTGCTTCCCGCCGCCGAGGTCGAGGCGGTTGCGGCCCCGTTCCGCCGCGTGCTGGAAGACTGGGATCCCGAGCTGCTGGTGTGCGGTTTGCCCCTGACGCTGGCGGGCGAGGAAGGCCCCCAAGCCCAGCGCATTCGCAAACTCGCCACAACTCTGAGCGACAAAACGGGACTTCCGTTAGAATATGTGGATGAACGCCTTACCTCGAGCGAGGCGAAACGCATACTTCGCGCGCAGGGCTTGAACGAGAAGTCGATGCGCGGCAAGGTCGATATGGTGGCAGCAAGCCTGATGCTGCAGGCGTGGTTGGATTCCCGGCGCGCCGACGGACGAGAGGAATAGACATGGCCCCCCGCAAGCGCGCGACCACCTCTTCCCAGCCGAGCCCGGCAGGACGCAGGGCGCCTTCCCATACGGCACAGCAGCCCCGGCAAGCCCAGCCCCAGTCGCGCACGCGCGCGCAAGCGCCCATGCGCGGCCAGGCGCCGCGAGGCAAGAAGAAGGGCGGCGGCCTGAAGCCGGCCATCGTGCTGGTTGCGATCATCGTCATCCTGCTGCTCGTGGCCATCGGCGTCGTGCGCGGGTGCGTGATGGGCTCCTCGCGTCCGCTGCTTCCCGCGGGCGAGGAAGTGACCGTCGTTATCGAGGAAGGATCCTCGGCCAATTCCATCGCCGAGCTGCTCGAGGAGAACGGCCTGGTGGCGCGTTCCTCTGAGTTCACCACCGAGGTGCGGCTCGAGGGCGCGGCCGAGAACCTGAAGCCGGGCACCTACACCTTCACGGGCGGCATGACCACCGCCGAGCTCGTGGCGCTCATTTCCGAAGGGCCGCAGACCGAGAGCGTGACCATCCCCGAGGGCAAGACCTGCTCGGCGTCGGCCGAGCTCGTGGCCGCGGCGACCGATGGGCGCATCACGGCCGAGGACTTCATGAAGTGCGCGAACAATGCAGCCGATTACCAGGCCGATTACGCCTTCCTCGCCGATGCCTACGACAACTCGCTCGAGGGCTTCCTGTTCCCGAAGACCTACGAGATCGCGAGGGACGACACGGCCGATACGCTCATCCGCAAGATGCTCGACCAGTACAAGGCCGAGGTCGCCGATATCGACTACTCGTATGCCGAGTCGAAGAACCTCACGCCCTACGACGTGCTCATCCTGGCTTCCATCGTCGAGCGCGAGTCGGCTTCCGACGTGCGCGCCGAGGTGTCGAGCGTGTTCTATAACCGCCTGTCGGGCGGCATGCAGCTGCAGAGCGATGCGACGACCGCCTACCTGGTGAACGGCGATCCGACGCCCGAGGACCTCGAGAACACGGCCGAGAACCCGTACAACACGCAGTACAACTACGGCCTGCCTCCGGGACCGATTTGCTCGCCGAGCCTCGCGAGCATCGAGGCGGCGGCGCATCCGGCCAACACCGACTTCCTGTACTTCTTCTTCGAGGAAGACGACAAGGGCGAGATGCAGTACTACTTCAGCACCGACTACGACCAGCACCAGGCCGCCATCAACGGCGAGGGAACGCCGTACAAGGTGGGCGAGGCCTCGACCGCCGAGAAGTCGTCGTCGAGCGCGGCTGCTGAAGAGGATGCCGCCGCGGCCGATGCCGATGCTGCGACCGATGCGGATGCCGCGGCCGATGCCGATGCTGCGACCGATGCGGATGCCGCGGCCGATGCCGGCGACGGCGAAGGCGAAGGCTAGGACGCGGGCATGGCGCTGTTCAAGCCCGATGCGTGCTTCGCGCGCGTGACGCGCATCGACGTGCAGCGCGACCTGGTGTCGTGCGGCTTGAGCACCGTGTTGCTCGACATCGACAACACCATCCGTTCCCGCGCCGACAACGAGGTGCCGCGCGATGTGCGCGAATGGCTCGCGCGCTGCCGGGATGCCGGAGTGGGGGTGTGCCTGCTTTCCAATAACTGGCACGGCAACGTGTTCGATTTGGCCGAGGAGCTGGGGTTGCCCATCATCGCGAAGGCGATGAAGCCGCTCGCTCCGGGCTATCTATTCGCCTTGCGCGAGATGCACGCCCGCGCGCGTGCGACCGTCGTGGTCGGCGACCAGCTGTTCACCGATGTCATCGGCGCGAAGGCGCTGGGACTGCGCACCTATCTGGTGGAGCCGCTTGCCGAGGTCGACTTGCCCCACATGGCCATGCTGCGCCATGTCGAGCGCGCCCTCGTGAACGCGTAGGGCAACCCGCCGCCGCAACCCGGCTCCGCGCTTGCCGACCCTCCATTCCTGTTGTGGCAAACCCACCGGAAGGGTTCGCCATGCCAACCGGTGTGTCCCCGGTCGCCCGGGGACATACACCGGTCGCCACATGTATGTCCCCGGTCGCCACATGTATGTCCCCGATGAACCGCAAATACATATGTTCCTTGGAATGTGTCGCTTTGCCGACATGTGGGCGCGATTGGCGTGGCTCGTGCTAGAATGCCTTCCAATCACATGCAATTCGAAGGGTTAGTTAACACATGCAATTCATCACGGCAGGCGAGAGCCACGGTCCCTGCCTGACTGCCATCGTGAGCGGCGTCCCCGCCGGCCTCACGATTTCCGAAGACCACATCAACAGCGATTTGGCGCGCCGGCAAAGCGGCTACGGTCGCGGTGGGCGCCAGGCCATCGAGACCGACACGGCGAAGGTGCTTTCGGGCGTGCGGTTCGGCCAGACCCTGGGCACGCCGATTGCGCTGCAGGTGACCAACCGCGACTGGGAGAACTGGACCGACCGCATGGCGGCGTTCGACAAGGCGCCGGAAGACCTCGTGCGCGAGCTGACGCCACGGCCCGGCCATGCCGACCTTCTGGGCGTTCTGAAGCGCGACCGCCACGATTGCCGCGACATCCTCGAGCGCTCGAGCGCGCGCGAGACGGCAGCGCGGGTGGCGGCGGCGGGCATCGCCCGCGAGTTCCTGGCCGACCTGGGGGTCGAGATCACCTCGTACGTGACGCGCATCGGCGATGCCGCATGGCACGAGGAAGAAGCCATGACGCGCTGCGCCGAGTACACGCCCCTGCAAATCGAGATGAGCCCCGTGCGCTGCCCCGATGCCGCCGCATCGGAAGCGATGGTGGCGGCCATCGACCGCGCGATGGATGACGGCGAAAGCCTCGGCGGCACGTTCCGCGTGGTGGCGACCGGCCTGGTGGAGGGCCTGGGCGACTACACGTCGGGCCCCGCGCGCCTGACCTCGCAGCTCGGCGCCGCCCTGTTCGCGGTGCCGGCCATCAAGGGCGTCGAGTTCGGCATCGGCTTCGAGGCGGCGGCCCGTCCCGGTTCGCAGGTGCACGACCCCATCGTGCTGTCGGGGCGCAAGTTCACCCGCACCTCGAACAACGCCGGCGGACTGGAAGGCGGCATGACCAATGGCATGCCGCTCGTGATGACCTGCGCGATGAAACCCATTCCCACGCTTGCGAGCCCGCTGACGACCGTCAACCTGGAAACCCTCGAGACGGCCGAGGCGTCGAAGGAGCGCAGCGACGTGTGCGCCGTGCCCGCCGCGGCGGTGGTGGCCGAGGCCGAGGTGGCGTTCGTGCTGGCCAACGCCTACTTGCGCCAGTTCGGCGACGCGAACATGACGGATATCCGGGCGAATGTCGAGAACTACCGGCAACGCCTGCGCAACCGCACGAAATAGCATGCCCAGCGAGTCGATTGAAAGGAGGCTGAGCGATGAAGAAGGGTGATAACGTCTTTGAGAACATCGGGAACGCGTCGAAAGCCCGCTCATACCAGCCTGCGCCGGGCGACCAGCGGCTCTACGAGCTGAAGTGTCCCGTGTATTTCGTCGGGTTCATGGGCGCGGGCAAGACCACCGTCTCGCGCCGCCTGGCGCGCATGGTGCGGCTCTCGTGTGTCGACCTCGACGCATTCCTCGAGCGGCGCGAGGGCAAGACCTGCGCCGAGATTTTCGCGGAATCGGGCGAGGACGGCTTCCGCGACATCGAGACCGACGTGCTGTCGCATTTCGCCTACGAGACCGACCCGATGATCGTCTCGTGCGGCGGCGGCATCATCAAGCGATCCCGCAACCGCGAGATCTTGAAGACCACGGGTTTCGTCATCTACCTGCAGGTGACCGCCGACGAGGCCGCCGAGCGCATCGGCGACGCCTCGAGCCGGCCGATGTTCAAGAACCTCGAGGTGGCGCGCCGCACGAACGAGGAGCGCAAGCCGCTGTATCTGGAAGTGGCCGACGCCTGGGTGATGACGAACCGCAAATCGGTGTGGCAGATCGCCAACGAGGTGGAGGACATCCTCATCAAGGCCGAGGTGCTCGTCCCGCGCGCGGACGACTAGCACACGGCTCCCGGCGAGACGACCGGCATGCGGCTCCCCGGCGCGAACGACGGGCGCAACCCGGCCCGGCACTGCGACGGGTAAACGGCCCTGCGGCGACGCGGGGCCGTTTTTGTTGTACCCTTGTGCCGCACCGGCGTTTCAGCCGGCATATCGAAAGGCTGGCAGACCATGGCGAAGAGTCGCGTGATAGTCGAGTTTCCCGACAGGGCCACATACACCGTGCGCATCGGCGGGGGAGTGGCCGCCCAGCTGGGGGCCGACCTGCGCGCGGCGGGCGTGACCGCCGACCGGTGCCTCGTGGTGTGCGATGCCGAGGCCGCCAGCCGCTGCCTTCCCCCGTTGAAAGAATCGCTTGCAGCTTCCGGATTCCGCGTGAACGACATCGCCGTTCCCGCCATCGAGCCCGCCGACGCCTGGGCGTGCGCGGGCGAGCTGCTCGGCGCGCTATCGCAGATGAACCTGCCCCAGGACGCGCCCGTCATCGTGTGCGCCGGCGTGGAGGTGGCCGAGCTTGCCGCATTTGCGTTCAGCCTCCAGCAGGCGCATCCGCTGGTGCTCGTTCCCGCCTCGCTCGCCGCGGCGCTGCGCGTGACGGGCGTGGATGCCGTCGAGGTCGACGCCGGTTTTGCGTCGGCGCTGCGGGCGAAGCTGCAGCCGGCGTTCGCGGCCCTCGACGGGGCCTTCCTGGCGTGCGAACACGAATCGGAGGCCGATATGGGCCTGTACGAATTGGAACAGGCGGCGGCTTCCTGCGACGCGGAATTCCAAGGGTGGCTTTCCGAAAACCTGGGCGATGTCGCCGCATACGACGAAGAGGCCCTGGTGCTGGCCCTCACGCAAGCCCTCGCCGCACGCGCCGATGCCATCGGCCAGGCGTTGTGCAACTGAGCGCCGTCTACTATGATTTGTTGCAGCAGGGGGAAGGGGATCGTGGCCGAGGCCGACGCATCCTCACGCCATAGGGTTTAAAGCAAGGGGGGAGACATGGGCATTCAAGCACAGCACATCCGGTATCCGCTAGCGGCATTCGCCGTCATCTTGTCGACGGCGCTTGTGCTGGCGATCGGCGCGGGCACGGCATGGGCCGGCCCCGGCGACATCAAGGGTTTCACCGGCAAGCAGTATCTGAGCTATGTGAAATCGGGCGACATGATGCACTACAGCTATCCGAACGGGACGAAGAAAATCACCAACGCGAAGAGCTCGAACACCAAGGTCGCCACGGTGAAGATCTTGAAGCAGGGCAAGTACACGACCTTGCGGGTGATCATGAAGAAGGCGGGCAAGACGAAGATCACCTACAAGCTTGGCGGCAAGAAGAAGAGCGCCACGCTGTACGTGAAGAAGTACAAGAACCCGGTGAAGCAGTTCAAAGTGGGCTCGACGGACTACGCGTCGAAATTCGACAAGGCCCGCTACGCGTATTCCGACACCAAGCTCAAGGGCGTGGTGAAGATCACCCCGGCTGCCGGCTGGAAGCTCAAGGGCGGTACGTTCGGCGTGTACAGCTACAACAAGAACAAGCGCGTGAAAAGCGGCTACAACCTGAAGTCCGACTGGTATCTGGGCGACATCATCTTGGTGAACAAGAAGACCGGCATGGAGGAATACCTGGGCTTGTATAGCTACTAACGAGCAACGGCAAATAAACAATGGGCGGTGCGCGAGGGCGCGCCGCCTTTTTACTGCGCTTGCAGGCGGGGCCGATAGGCGTGCGCCAAGCCATCCGGCCTAACCCCGCCGCCCCGGTTGGCGTTTGTGCGGTTTATGTGCGGTCAAACCATTTCTTGAATCGGGGATGCCACCCGGTTATACTTCTTGTCTGCGTCTGTACAAGTATGGATACACCCGGACGCGTGGTAGCTCGGAATCGTAAGCCGCTATCCCAGGTGGCTAAGCGGTGAGCGGGCACCAAGTAAGAAGAAAGGATAGAAATGGGAGTCAAGCAGTACAAGCCGACCAGCCCCGGCCGCCGCTTCCAGACGGTCTCCGACTTCGCGGAGATCACGACGGACAAGCCGGAGAAGTCGCTTCTCGCGCCTCTGCCGAAGAAGGCAGGCCGCAACAACAACGGTCGCGTCACCACCCGTCACCAGGGTGGCGGCAACAAGCGCCGTTACCGCATCATCGATTTCAAGCGCGACAAGGACGGCGTGCCCGCCAAGGTCGCGACCATCGAGTATGACCCGAACCGCAATGCCCGCATCGCCCTGCTCCACTATGTGGACGGCGAGAAGCGCTACATCCTTCACCCCAAGGGCCTGAAGGTGGGCGACAAGATCGAGTCCGGCGCCGGCGCCGACATCAAGCCCGGCAACGCGATGCCGCTTTCCGCCATCCCGGTCGGCACCACGATCCATGCCATCGAGCTCCAGCCCGGCAAGGGCGCTGCCATCGCCCGTGCGGCTGGCACCAGCGTGCAGCTCATGGCCAAGGAAGGCAAGTACGCCATCCTGCGCATGCCCTCCTCCGAGATGCGTCGCGTGCTGCTCACCTGCCGCGCCACCATCGGCGAGGTCGGTAACGCCGAATTCTCCAACATCAAGGTCGGCAAGGCGGGTCGTAACCGCTGGAAGGGCATCCGCCCGACCGTCCGCGGTACCGTCATGAACCCGGTCGACCACCCGCACGGCGG
>SUUF01000051.1 GCA_015062635.1 Coriobacteriaceae bacterium
TTGCCCTCCTACAGGCTTGTCGTTGGGACATGCGGGCACACTGGCCCGAGATACCTCACTCTGAACAGGAACATCCCATAGATGGATTAGATTCGGTTGGGATTGCAGCCATATTAACATTTATTTTGCGCAACGCAAGAAAAACAGCCCGTGCTGGCAGGCCGTTTTTTGCAAATCGGGCTTTTTCGTCACGCAGCCGATTCGGCGACACTTCAAGTGGCAACGATTCGGCTGCGTGGCGCAAACCCGGTTGCCCATCGGGCCAATCCGGCAACGCGTCGCGCCACGCAGCCGAATTCTTGACACTCACCCTGTCAAGAAATCGGCTCTGTGGCGCAACTTCCGTGCCATGAAGCCGATCCGCCCCGTCGACATGCCGCGCCACACAAGAGAAACGGCCTGCGCTGGCAGGCCGTTTCACCATTTCGGAATGGCTTCCCGCGCTACTCGCGGCGCTCGCGGCGCTTGCGGGCCGCGTACAGGGCCACCACCATGGCGAGCAGGCCGATGGCCGCGCATGCGCCCACCATGTTCCAGTCCAGGGAATCGCCGGTCTGCGGGTTGCGCTTCGAAGGGTTGGGCTTCGAGGGAGTCGTGGGCTTCAGCTCGGGTTTCGGCGTGGCCACCACGTCGTACACCACGCCATCGTCGGTGAACTGCGGAACGTTGATGAGGAACGGCGGCATCGTCTCGTATTTTTCAGCCACGCCGCTCGCGTCGATTTGCACCACCAGGTAGACGCCATAGCTCAGCGCATCGAACTCGGCCAAGCCGTCATTCCCGCTCGTCGCCTCGATGCTCGCAGCATCCTGCGTGCGGGCGGTGCGCGCTATCGACTGTGCGGCAGCCGTCGCCTGGCGCGCGGTCAGGGCCCCGTTGAAATCGACGTCGGCTCCCGTAAAGGGGTCCAGGAGCTCGTAGGCGTTTCCATAATCGAGGCTGGCGACCTGGTAAATCGCGAATTGGGCGCCGCTGATGTTGCGCGTCACGCCGTTTTCGCGGTGCTGCACGACGAGCGTGAGCGTGGCCTCCTCGTCGTCGGCATGGGCAACGCCGGGACATGCAGCTAAGCACAGGCCCGCCAACGCGAAGGACAGCACCGACGCGACCAGCGCGGCGGCTATTGCCGAAACCCGCGTGGACATCTGCTTCCAGGTCGATTCCATCTTGCTCATCGTTCGTTCCTATCTCTTCCCCTCAGGCGCCTGGCCAGCACGATCAGTCCCCCAATCGCGACAAGGCTCAACGCCGCGGCAAGCGCGAGCGTTTGCGGCGAGAATGCACCCAGCCAATCAAACAGGCCCGCCCCTTCCGGCGCCACGTACGGGACGCGATGCCCCGTGACGAGCATCCGGTGCGTGTTCACCGAATACGGCGTGCACGTCACCAGCGTCATCAGATCGCGGCCCGGCTGTATCGCCAGGTCCGCGACCTCGTTCGGCTCCACCACCCGGGTCTCTTCCACCTCGTAGGCCAGATCGTCGCCCAGCACGTGAACGTAGAACTGGTCGCCCGGCTCAATCTGGTCCAGGTCGGTGAACAGCTTCATCGTCGGCAGCCCCCGGTGCCCGGAAAGCACGCAGTGCGTCGACGCCCCGCCCACCGGCAGGCTCGTCCCCGGCAGATGCCCGACTCCCTTGTCAAGCACCTCGGTAGACGCCCCGTGGTAGACGGGAAGCCGCTGGCCGATCTTGGGTATCTCCAAGTAGGCCATGGCCGCATTTCCCGGAACGCGCAGCTGGCGCTGGTATTCCGCGCTTCCCTCGGCTTGCGCCTCCCCTTCCCCGAAGGGGTCGAAGATCACGTTCGCCGAATGCGCCTCGTTGTAGGCGCGCGCCTGCTCAAGCAACGCCGCCATCTGTTCCGGGTCCCCCGCATCCACCGCCGACTCATATTCGGCGGCGATGCGGGCGCTCATATATTCGTTGTAAAGGTAGCTGTACGCGGGGTACAACATTATCGCGGCCCCCACGAGGAACAGCAGCACCAGCGCGATGGACCGCGCGCTCAAACGCGTTCGGCCCGGATGCCCCTGCCCCGTGTTCGCCTTCCGCTCAGGCACGATGACGCACCTTCGCGCCATGCTCGGGCTTCAGCGCCTCGGCGTCGATGGCCGCATCGGCCGTTTCCCCAGCGCGGCGTTTGCGCCAGCGCGCATACAGCCACAGCAGCACCAGCGCCACCAGCACGCCGGCACCCGCGACGGCCAGCTTGGTCAAGAAGCCGAACGGCCGTATCGCGCCCACGTTCTCGTCGCCATCGGCATACGGCACGCGATGCCCCCGCACCAGCAGCCGGTCGGTGTTCACGCCATACGGCGTGCAGGTGACCAGCGTGCACAGGTCGCTGCCCCGCTCGATGGCCAGCGAGCGCGTCTCGGACGGCGCGACGACCTCGATGTTGTCAACCTCGTAGGCCAAGGTGCGGTCGAGTATGCGCAGGAAGAACCTGTCTCCCTCCACCAGCTGGTCGAGGTTCGAGAACATCTCGGCCGCCGGAAGCCCGCGGTGCGCCGTCACCACGCTATGCGAGCTCTCGCCGCCCACCGGCAGGCTCGAGCCGAAGATGTGCGCGGCGCCCTTCTCAAGCGACGCGGCCGTCGAGTAGTGGTAGATGGGAAGCCGCACCCCGATGGCCGGGATCTCGACCACGCCCATCATGCCGTTGCCCATCACGTTCAGGTACGACTCATACTCCTCGTCGGTCGTCCCCTCGCGGATGGCGAACACATCGGGCACCGTCTGCCCCACTAGCCGCTCGTTGTACTTCTGCGCCCGCGCGAACGCCGCGTCGTAATCGGCATTCGCATCGGCATCCACCGCATTCCCATACTGCGCGATGATGTCGTCGGCGACGTTCTGGTAGTGCCAGTTGTTCACGAACGGGTACATGAAGATGCAGAACCCCACGAGAAACAACACCGCCAGCGCCACGTTCCGACGCGTGAACTCGATATGTCCCAGCTGCACACCCATAACCTGCGTGCCTCCACGGCCGGCTCGCATGCCGCGCGCCGGCCGGGAAAGCCCTTAGCGCATCCTCTCGTTACGCAGCCGCCATGCCTGCCGGCGCCTTGCGGGTGCGGCGCGCCATGATAACCGCCAACGCCATGATGGCCGCGCCGATAAACACGTAGAACAGGATGCCCGAGCCGCCGGTCGCCGGCAGCAGGCCGAGCTTCTTGTTCACGACCATCGCGGTTTGGTTCGAGACGATGCTCGCCGCATCGATCGTCGTGTTCACATTCTGGGTGCCGTCTTCGTTCAGCAGCGAATCGGGCACGCCGTCGGTCTTCTTGATGTTGTAGGTCGAGATGGTCGTGACGTCTTCCATCGGCTCGATGATATTCATCTGGGAATCGAGCTTCTGCGTCACGATGGTTATCGTGTACGAGTCGAGGATCAGGTCATCGGCGGCGCCCTTGCCGTCCTCAGGCGTGGCCGGCGTCGCCGGCTCGGTCACATAGGTCGGCGTGATGGTGATCTCGTACTGGATGTTCGGGTTGAAGGCATAGCCGAGCGGCGCGCTGATCTCTTTCAGCACGTACTTGCCCGCATCCAGGCCCTTCATGGCGATGTAGCCCTTGGCGTCCGACTTCGGGTTTGCGCCGCCCGTCGCGACGAGCACATGCGTCGCGGCATCGAACTTCAGCTGCTGCTGGTCGGCCGCGGCGATGTTCACGAATTTCTCGGTGCCCGCGCCCATCGTCACATGGTCGGCGGTCTTCGTCAGCGTGAATTCCGCACCCTCGAGCCAACCGTACTCGCCGGTGCTGCCGTTTTCTTCGGTTCCGCCCTTCACGACGTCGCCCGTGGTCCTCGTCTGGATGACATCGCCGTTGGCGTCAACCCAGATCTTGCGGATCTCGGAGGTCTTGTTGTGGTCGGACTCGTCGAGGGGCTCGCCGCCGGGGCCGACGGAACCGCTCTGGTCGGCGCCCAGGACATCGGCATCGATGTCGAAGGTGTAGTGGCGGGTCTTATCCTGCAGCTCGCCGGTATCCTCGTCGTCGTTCGGCTCGTTCGGGTTGAACGAATCGTCGGGGTTGCCGTCGTCATCGAAGTAACCATCGGGCACGAAGTTCGGGTCTTGCGAGAAGTTAAGCTTGGCGGTGTTGTCCATCTGGTTCACCTGCTGGGCGAACGTGGCGCCCTCCTCGGTGGTCACCGTCGCCGTGTAGGTGATGATGGCCGTGGGCGCGCCGAGCACGTGGTACAGGAAGCCATCGTGCGCTTTCGCGGAACTGGTTGGGTCGTCAGCCAGGAACTGCACGACGAAGCCCTGGTCAGGCTCGCTTTCCATGCCCTTGAAGTCACCATAGGAAACGCCATCCTTGGCCGCGCTGCCCTTGTAGAAGATGTAGTAATCCTTATCGGCGGCCGTCGTCACCTCGTCGTCGCCATTCACCACCTTCACCGCGATGCTGCCCGGGTTGAGCTTCAGGCCGGAAGTCAGCACGTCGGTGATGTAGAACTGCGGGGCGAGGTAGTTCGTGGTGTAAGTGGGAACCGGCACCTTGATGGAGAACTCGATCTCGTCGCCGACCGCCACATCCTGCTTCGTGTCGTAGTTGCCGCTCGCGTCGGTCTCGACGTCGCCATCGGCATCGAGGCCGCCCGATTTCTTGTCGATGGAAAGCGGCGAGCGCTTGAAGACGCCTGCGTTGCCGGTCTCACCGGAAGCCGCGGGATAATCGGTCACGCCCTCCTCGATTTCAATGGCATGCGTGCCGTCTTCGGGCAGGCTGATGCTGTTGTAGTAGTCGGCCGCCACGAAGATGGGCTTGTAAACGTAATCGGTATCGCCGCTCGCAGGCGTCGCCACGAACATGTACAGGCCCGACGCCGCATTCGCGACCGTGATCTGCCCGTCGCCGTTTGCCGTCTGCGTCGACGATGCCGTCGCCTTTCCCTTGGCCTTGTTGTTCGCCACCGCCGTGGAAAGCGCGTTCACCATGGCAGGCGTCAGCTGGCGGGTGTCAGACGTCACCTCGGTGGGGTTGTCATCGTCGTCTACCGTGTAGCTCGAGATCACCATCTCGTCGACCCACAGGCCGCCGACGGTCTGCCCGTCGGCATCCTTATGTCCGAACGAGGTGTCGGTTTCGGTGCCGTCGACGATGCCATCTCGATCGGCATCGACGGCTGTCGTGAGCTCCCACTGCTGCGAGGTGGCGTTTTGGGCGATCACCTGGTAGTACACCGCGGTATCGCCATTCTCGAGCCCGCCCACGGTCAGGCTGTAACCCGGGCCGGCAGGGTCGGCGCTGGTCGCCGTCGTGTCGAGCACCGACGCGCCCACGCCGAAGGCGGCCGCCGGGGCCATCGCAAGCGCCAACGCGCCCGCCGCGGCGAAACCGGCGAACTTTCTGCTCAGTGTCAGTTTCATTACTCGTTTCCCCTTTCCTATATCGTGCCGCACATAGTTACCGTGTTTCTCACGTCCGTCTCATCACCTCCATGCATCACCGCCTCCTGCGAGCCGGGGCGGCCATGGAAGGCCCGCCGAACTGGTCTTTCCTTCGCAACAGCGCATAACCCGCTGCCAACGCCATGATGAAGGCCCCGATGAACAGGAACTCGAAGACGCCGATTCCGCCCGCCGCGGGCAGCAGGTAGGTGTGCACGTTCGGTACCACCAGCGTGTATGCGCCGTCGGCATCCGGCCCGTCGAGCCGCGCGGGAGCCTCCGCATATTCATCGGGAGTCAGGGTCACCTCGCCCTGGGTGCTCACCGTGAACGTCAGGGGCTTGTCGGCGGGGCGTTTCACCCACCCGGCGGGAACCGCCGATTCCACGAGCCAATAGGTTCCCGGCACGAGCTTGCCGAAATCGATTGCGCCTCCAGCCGAGGTCGTGTACGTGCCCACGGCAGTCGCCGTGGCGAAATCGGCGCCCTTCGACAACGCGAACGTCACGCCCTCGACAACGATCTCGGGCTTTGCCTTGTCGACCTTCGAGAGCACGACATCGGCCCCGGCCGGGCCGTTCGTCAGCACGGCCTTGCCGCCATAGGGGCTCACCTCGCACGAAAGCAGCTGCGCATCCTGCGCCTTCTCGGTCGTCTTGTCGGCATCTTCATAGTACTTCACGCTCGAGAGCGCCATCGTCTGGCCGTTAAGCTCGAAGGTCTCGCCGTAAGCGCTGAAGTCGGCGCAGGTGCCATCGGCAGCCACGGTGCCCGTGCCCTCGGTCACGGTGTAGGTCAGGCCCTCGACCACCTTCAGGTTCTCGAAGGCGCAGCTCGTATCGGATGCGCTGAACGTCGCGTATTTCTTCGACCCGTCGCTTCCCTCGAGCTGCACCACGATGGTCTCGGCTCCGGGATCGACGCCATCCCACACCTTCTCGACCTCGATTTTCGTCAAGGCCTCGTTGGTCACCGCCGCCGTGCCCGAATCGGGCGACACGCTGGCCAGCGGGTCGGCGCTCGCCGCACCGCCTGACGGCGTGTATTCGAGCGACTTCTGCTGGTAGGTCTTGCCGTCGAAGGTAAAGGTGCCGCTCGTGGCGAATGCCGCGAAGTCACCGCACGTGCCATCGTTCGCCACCGTGCCCGTGCCCTCGACGATGCTGTATTCGCGACCGGTCGCAACCGGCAGGTCCTCGAACGTGTAGGTCCAGGCATCGGGGCCGAGCTCGACATACCGCGGGTCTTCGCCGGTGCTGTTCAGCTGGATGACGATGGGTGCCGCAGGCGTGACTCCCTCCCACGCCTTCTGCACCGTGACCTGGGTGAGCTCCTGGTTGGCGATGGTCGCCGTGCCCGATTTCTCGGGCACGCTGCCTGTAATGCCGGCATCCGACGCGTTGCTGCCGCCTTCGGCCGCCCCCGCATACGTGGTCGACACGCGCTGGTACTTCTTGCCGCTATGCTCGAACTTCTCGTCGAACGCGCTGAAGCCTTCGCAGGTCTCGTTCTCGCCCACGGTTCCCGTGCCCTCGGCGACGCTATAGACCGTCTGGTTGATGTCGAGCCCCTCGAACGTGTACGACCAGCCATTAGCGGCATTGAGCTCCGCATAGCGCTTCGTGCCGTCGGTGCCGGAAAGCTCCACGACGATGGGTGCGCTCGGCGCCGTCGGCGTCCAGCTCTTCACGACCTCGATGCTCGTCTTCTGAAGGGTGTTCTCCACTTCGGCGCGGCCGATCTGCGCGTTCAGGTAATCCTTGGCGTACGCGCCCGCCGGGGTGGGGTTCTGCGTCGCATCGACGTTCTTGGGCGTCTGGTAACCGGCGACCGTCAGGTCATATTTCACCGAGCTGTCGTAATCATCGGCGGTTCCATACGCGAAGGTCGTGCTCGCGTAATTCACGTGCGTCACCGCAGGCGTGATGCCGATGCTCCACGTGGCCCCGCTTGCCATGGCCTCCCAGTTCCCCGCCGTGCCGTCATAGGGTTTCGCAGGGTCGTCATCCGTCCAGAATTCCACGTCATCGCGCGGGGTGATGCTCGCGAGCTTCAAGCCGCCGCTCGCGGTTTCGGCAAGGGTGTATTCGCCGAGCGGCAAGCCCGTCACCCATTCGCTCAGCAAGTACACATAGTCGCCCTCTTCGCGCAACGCCGTCGTGGGAAGCGGCAAGGTCTTCGACCACACGGTTTCATCGGCCGGCTCCGAGGTTATGTCCGCGCCCGTCAGCGTGAAGTCCATGCTCGCATCGGACATGTCCTGCTTGGCCTTCTCCCAGTCTTCCGTCAGCATCTTCTTCTCGACGAGGATGCGGCCGTCGACGGCGTGGATCACCGCCCAGCCCATCTCGTCGGTCGTGTTCTGCTCGCCGGCCGTGGCCTGTTGCTCGGGCCCAACCGTGTTGCGAATGAGCGCGTCATCGCGGTTCATCAGGCCCGTCAAGGCACGCGTGCGCTCGGATCCGTCGCCTTCAGAGGCGTTCGAAGAGCTATCAGTCGTGGCATCCGAGGTCAGCGCCAGCGGCTCGTAGCTAATGGAGAACTGGTACTGCACCGGCGTCGCGGTGTTCATATGGGTGCTCTGGTTCACATAGGTGTCGAATTCCACGAAGCGGTTGGCTTCGTTCTTGGTGTCGTTTACCTCGGTGTTTTCGGCGAAGTCGACGCACTTCCACTCGTAGGTGAGCATGCCGACCTTGTCTTCCTTCGGGTCGACGCCACTGGTGCTCGGCCCCGCATACGATGACCCATCGGTCGGGCTTTCCAGGTAGTAATACGGAAGCTCGAGCTTGATGGAGGCGCTGCCCCCGCTCTTCGTGATGGTTATCTTCTCGGATGCGGCCTTGGTGTTGTCCTTGCCCTCGATGACCACCGAGCCCGGCGATTCCGTGACGGTGTAGTTCCCGTCGGCCTTCAGCGCCGCGATCAGGTCCTCCACGCCCGTGCCGGCGTCATCCTTCAGGTTCACATGCTGCAACAGGGTGTAATAGAAATCCTTGTTCGGGTTGTCGGGGTCTGACCCCGGATGCAGCTCGGCGCTCAAGCGCTCGAGGTACTCCACATAGTATTTGCTCGACAGGTCGGGGTCGGCCTCGCCGATGGCATCCTCGTTGTACACCGTGTCGGCCACGCGATGCGCGGCGTCCGTGCGCTCGCCGACCTTGTTGTCGGTGCCCATCATCAGGCTTAGCAGCTCGCCCGGCGTGATTTCCTCGCCCAGGAAGATAGTGTCCTCGTAGTTGCCAAGCGCAACGTCGAGCAGCCCCGGGTTCACCGTCGCAAACGGGAAGGTCTTGCTGGTCTTCGTGGTGTCTTGCACCTCGAGGCCGTTTTGCCCGTATACCGGGACCGGGTCGCCGTTCGCATCCAGGACGGCCTTGCCGTCGGCGCCGGTTTGCACCTGCGGCTTGTATACCAGGTTCTCGTCGGGCTCGTTTCCGTTCGTCAAAACGTCGTTGCCGCCCAGGAAGTCCTGCTTCGCCTGCAGGCGGATCTGGCTCTTCCACGGGAACACGGTGTCGCCGTTTACCGAGGAACCCTGGATGTCCTGGTTTTGCCACAACACGTAGAACATCTTCTTGTTCGCGTCGTAGCCAAGCTGGGCGTACCTGCCATCCGGCGTGGTGAAGCCCACATGCCCATTCGCGTCGACGTTCATCGTATCGGTGCTAGTGAAGTTGCCGTTTTCGTCAAGCACCGTGAGCACCTGGCGGTTCTCGTTTATCACGTCGAAGCGCGGGTCGATGTAGTCGCGGATGCTGTAGTTATGTAAGCCCGTGGTGATGTACTCGGCGATCTCGCGGAATTTCTGAACCACATCATACGAGCTACCAGAACCCGCCACAAAGAACAGCTTGTTGCCGTTTTCATCGGTAGAGGCCCATTCGGTCAGATTGTTGGTGGCCCTATTAATGCTCGTGGTACTCATGCCTGAAGACTGCATGAACACCGTTATGACGGTATACCCATTCTCCTGTCCTTTACCAAACGTGTTTTGAAGGTAAGCATCTGTTGTGGCATTAGCGCCAGTGCCCTGGTCCAAGCCGTCGGTGAAGATGATCAGGTACTTGTCATTATCGGTCTGCGCGCCGCCCTTGAGATAATCGTTGTAAGCGTTCAAGCCCATACGTGCATAGGTGCCACCCGTTATGACATATTGGTAATGTCCGTTATTGGCTCCGTCACCCGTCTTGGTGCTGCCACCAGTGCCATGCTGGTCTAGCGCCGCTGCCATGTCCTCAGATTCCGAGCTCCATCCCATAAGCACCAACTGATTGCCGGTGAAGCGGGTATGGCTATATCGCGCAATAGAAACCTCGCTGTTAGGGGATGCCGCATTAAGGATGGAGCCGAACTGCGCAATAGAATCCTGCAGCGTCTCCGCCTTGGTAAGCATCTGATCTCGCTTGACGTAAACGAGACTGCTTTCAGTACCGGGGCCAATGTTGCCCTCTCCTTCGGGGTTAATCGGCGTGGTGGGGCTATTCACGTTTCCCTTATTGAACCTGCAGTTCAGGTAGTAGTGGGTACCGTCAGTGGTAACCCAGAAACGGCAGGGGCCCGTCAATCCATCGTGTTGCAAGCCCTCATATACCTTGCCGCCGTAATTATTGACGTTTGTGGTATGGGTACCACTGTTTACGTAATACCAGCCGACATTGTTGGCGTTGCCGCTTTGCGCAGAAGTCCAATGTGTAATCAGCGCTTTGCCAATATAATTGCCATCATTGCCAAGCTCGGTGTACGCCCCGCCATCACTTGCCGCGCCCGTGCCACTGCCGCTGCAGTTGCCATCGGTGTAGCCAAGCGCCACATACTCGTTGATAGGATTGGTGCTCGTCGCGGTATGCGTATATACGTAGTATTTATAGCTGTTGTAGTTGAGGTTGCTGTTGTCGGTCTCGGTCTTGTCCAGCATCCTGTCGAGGATCGTATACGCGGCTGCATTATTCGTGCGGTTAATCGCATGATTAAGGTCGTAATAATTGTTGGCCAAATCTTGCAACTCAGCCGCCGTAAAAACTCTGTTTCCGTTGATATCCGTCAACTCGTCTAATAGCAATGGCGTCGGCTCGCCCGCCGTCCATGCCATGGATCCCGAAGAATCAAGCACCACGCCCACGCTGGCGGCGGTGTCCACATACCATGCCTCCAGGTTCACCAGAAACTCACGGTCACGCACCCGCTGGGCGCTCTTGTCGGTATACAGGCCCACTTCCTTGTTGTAGTACTTGCCGTCTTCCTTGTCGTAGCGGCCCTTGGTCTGGGTCGCGTTTTGCTCTTGCGCAGCCTCGAAGTACACGTAGACCTTCGCGAGGTTCACGTCGTCGCTGTAGGTGAACGTCACCTCGGTCTTGCCGGAATTGAAGCTCACGGCAGGCGATCCGGCCACCACCGACACGCCGGAATATGTCTCGCCATCGCGGCGGATGTTCGGGTCGTCGAGCGTGTAGGTCACCGACCGCTGGGAATCGGTCTTGTTGATGTATTTCACGTTGCCATCGGTTATCGACCCGTCGGCATGCACGTAGCGGATGATGTAGCGCAGGGTGTCTTTCTCGACATGCTCGGGCTTCACGTAGATATCGAGCGTGCTCACCTCGTCGGGGGTGTTGCCGCGGCCGGTATAGCCGCGCACGGTATACGACCCGATGAGGCTGTCGAGCTCGCTGGTGACGGGCTTCAGGTACTTGCCTTCGCCGCCGAACGGCACGAGAGAAGGATCGGACGCGTCGTAGTCGTACCACACGAGGTTGCCCTCGGCGTCGGTTTCGTAGGCATGGGCGGTATGCAAGACGGTCTTGGTTACCTCGAGTCCCGGCAGGTTGAAATCCTCGACGCGGATGCTTTGCTCCCACGTCCAGAAATAGGTGGTCTTGCCGGGGGTGTACTCGGTGCCGTCTTCGTTGAGCAGGCGAATCTGCACGATACGGCGGCTCTCGTTGCTGCCGACCTGATTAATCTCCTCGGTCGAGCGGCCGCTGTCGGAAACCAGGGTGTCCACGCTCGTACCGATGCCCCAGCGGTCGTAGTCGTGCACGGTGCCTCCCGCGTCGGCCCAGGTGCCGCCGGCGGGCGTGTTCATCCTCAGCCAGCCAACGCCATCGCCCACCGATGCCTCCGTCGTGCCGCCGGTGTTGTTGCCGTCGCTCGAAAACACCAGGTAGTACGAGAACGATGTGGCCTCGAATTCCGCGGAATTCAGTTTGCCGGCCTTCGTCGTGTCGACGGCGGCGTCGAGCACCTCGAGCTCGCCGTCGGTGGTGAGGTGCGCCACTTCCACGGGGTCGCTCGCCTCGCCCATCGGCTGGGCGCGCTTGTAGTCTATCGACACCTTCACCGCGCCGTTCGGCTCGACCTCGTTGCCATTGGCGTCGAGGATGCGGATGTCATACACCTTCGCGGCGGTGTAGACCTTGTCGTCTTCGTGCAGCATGTCGGACAGGCTCGTCAGGGCCTCGCCGTAGGCATCCGCCTTCTCGGGGGTCACGGGATGAATCTCCTCGACGACCAGCGAGACGCCCCCGTTGAGCACCTCGTCGCTTGCCGTGACCGTAGCACGCAACGCCGCATCGACATATACGAGCTCGGTGTCTTGCGCGCCTTCATCGGCATCGTCGGCGGCATCGGCGCTGGCAGAATCGCTCTCGGTGCTTTCGTCGGCGCCCTCATCGGCGCCCTCCTCGGCACCGTCATCGGCAACCGCGTCAGTACCTTCGCCATCGGAAGCAGCCGGCGCCCCGTCGTTCGACGGCTCGGGGTCGCCGCCTTCCTCAGCGCCCGATTCTTCGGTTCCCGGCCCTTCGGCGGCTTCGGCGGCTTCGACGGACGCTTCGTCAGCGTCCGCGCTCCCGCTATCTTGGGCTATCCCCACGCCAGCGTCGTCGGCGTCATCTTCATCCTGTTCAACTGCCAGCAATTGGGCATCGTCCCCGAACTGCGTCGACTCGGCCGCGCTCCCGGACTCTTCCGCAAACGCGCCGGTGAACGGCGGGCACAGCGACACCACCAGCACGACGCACAGCAAAACCTTCAGGAACGACTTCAAACCATGTAAGCGATGGCCCGCGATGCAGTTGCTCATAGAACCCCCGGCCCCCGTTGCTCGAAACACCGTTCACGCTAGGAACCCCCGGTTTTGTGCATGGCAATGCCGCGGGACATACCTAGCCATATTTGATTCTGCCTATTGTGGGTTTTCGAAAGTAGGCACCTTCTACCGCGAAATGGTGCTAGTTTCTGGCACGCCTCTCACGTTCTGGGCCTTCGCCATGACATCCCATGCCAGCGCGCGCGACAGCTCGCCGCGGTTCTTCACGCCGAGCTTCTGATATGCGTTGGTCAGGTAGTGCTTCACCGTGTTTTCGGCCACGCCCAAGAACCGGGCCGTCTCGCGATTGCTCCAACCCCAGATGACCAACGCGACCGAGCAATACTCCAAGATGGAGAGCTTGGCGCCCAAAACCGGCAAGTGCAACCGCTCGCGCAGGGCGTGCCAGCCTGCGCGCTGCGCGCGGATCATCGAGCGCAGCTCGAGGTACGATGCCTCGTCTTTGCCGTGCAGGCAATGGCGGATGAGCCCGGGCATGAACGCGCTGAGCTCCACGAACGGCATCACGATACCTAGGGGCTTCGCGAAGTTCCACGCCTTTTCGAAGACATCCACCGCCCGCTCCGCTGCACCCAAACGCAACGACGCTGCTGCCATCACCAAGCGCAGCTTCGTCGCCGACACCGGATACCTATCGCCGATTATCGCCAGGAAACTCCGCGCGATGCCAATTGCCTGTTCGGGTTCGTGCCCTTGCAGCGCCCGGAGCGCGATTTGGAATCCGCAGTAGGCTTGCAGGCCCAAGGGCGCTTCCGCGAGTTCCACCGCCGCATTCGGCAGACCCGCAAAGGGAACGAGGGTACAGTCTTCTATTATGCGCGCGCAAACATACGCCGCGCCGAAACGGTTGACGTCATCGACGTCGGCGAAGGGGCCACGGTAGAGGCTCTCGGCTTCGAGAATGCAATCGTAAGCGGCGGCCGGCTCGTTCAAGGCCACGCGGGTGACGACGCGCAAACACTGCGCCACGATGCGCTCGAGCTCGTCGCCGTCGCGCGCGATGGCATCCGCCGCGATGGCCGCCTCTTCGGGGTATCCCATGTGATAGGCGCATTCCGCAAGCTCGACCGTCGGGTTTTCGGCCTGGGAAATCTCCTCGATGGCATCGATGATTCCCGTTTCCCCGAACCGCCGTTCCAGATACGGCATCGGCGATGTCTGCCCGTCGCGCATACTCTTTCGCCCCATGCACCATTCGAACGGACGCAACGGGAGCATGCAGACCCAGCCGCGCCCATATGTATAACTTTATACATACAATTTTCCCGTTTTGTCAGCATGGATGCAAGCGGATTTTTCCCCGATAGCTGGTCATTATGGTTTTCACCGCGTTGCGCGCAAACGCGAAAGGACGCCCCGAGGGACGCCCTTTCCAACATGCGGTTATGCGATGCGCGGTTTAGCCGAGGGCGGTGAACGAGAGCATCAATCCGCCGGTGGCGTTCAGGCCGTCATCCTCGAAGCCGTACTCGCCGAACGTGAATTC
>SUUF01000175.1 GCA_015062635.1 Coriobacteriaceae bacterium
AATCGGGCGTTTAGCTCAGCGGGAGAGCACTACCTTCACACGGTAGGGGTCACAGGTTCAAACCCTGTAACGCCCACCACGAATTGTCTGGCCAGGAGGTTTTCTCCTGGCTTTTTCTTTGCCGTCGCCTTCCCGAGATATGGGAGCCGTATTCATTCGCAGGAGCCCGGTGATGGCGTCGCATGCCGTGGTTTCGCCTGCTATAATGCGCACTTGTGTTTGCAGGTGCGATTAAGGAGCACGAATGGGCTGGGAAGGCGAATACCACGCAAAGGTGATGACGGCATCGGAGGCCATCGAGCGCTTCGTCCCGTCGGGAAGCAAGCTGTACACGAGCGGGCTTCACGTGGCGACGGTATTGGTGAACGAGCTCATCGCCCGGGTACGCGACGGGCGTCTTTCCGGCATCGATATGTGGGGCAACTGGATGAACGGACGTTTCCCGTTCTCGGAGCTCGATGTTCCCGCCGAGGTGTTCCGCTACCATACCTATTTCGCCGGGCCGAATGAGCGCGGCGGTTTCGGGCACTGCGTTGCGCACATTCCCGTGCACTTCAGCGACGTTTTGGGCCTGGCCAAGGCGGTGAAGCCCGATGTCGCGATCATCTCGGTGACGCCGCCGAACGAGGAAGGCCTGTGCAACATCGGCCCCCTGGGCTTCACGGCCGATTTCGTACCGCAATGCGCGACGGTCATCGCGCAGGTGAACAAGAACCTGCCGTTCGTGTCGGGCGATTGCCACACGCTGCCCGTGTCGCGCATCTCGGCATTCGTCGAGCATGACGAGGCGCTTGAGGACCTCGCGTTGAAGCAGCCGAGTGCCGAGGAACGCAAAGCGGCCGAGTTCGTGGTCGAGCGCGTGAACGACGGCGACACCGTGCAGCTCGGCATCGGCGGCATTTCCGATGCCATCGGCGAGGGCCTGTTCTGCAAGAAGCACCTGGGCGCCTACACCGAGATGTATTCCGACGTGTTCGCGCGGCTTCAAGAAGCGGGCGTCATCGACAACTCGCGCAAGAACTACCGCCCCGGCGTCTCGATCGGAGGGTATGCAACGGGCGCGAAGCACCTGTACGACTTCCTCGACCATAACCCCGACGTGGTGTTCGCGAGCTACAATGAGGTGTGCAACCCGGCCCGCATCGCGCTGAACGACAACCTCATCTCCATCAACACGGCCATCTCGATCGACCTCACGGGGCAGGTATGCGCCGAGAGCATCGGCCCGCGTCAGTATTCCGCGAGCGGCGGGCAGATGAATTACGTGCAGGGCGCCAAGTATTCGAATGGCGGCGAGTCGTACATCTGCGTGACGAGCGTGGCGCACACCAAGAAGGGCGACGTCTCGAAGATCGTGCCGATGCTCGCCCAGGGCAGCGCCATCACGACTCCGCGCAACGAAGTCGGCTGCATCGTGACGGAATATGGCGTTGCCGAGCTGCGCTATTGCGACATCCCCGAGCGCTGCAAGCGCCTCATCGCGATTGCGCACCCCGATTTCCGAGACGAGCTGGAATTCGAGGCGCGCAAGCTGGGGTTGCTGTATTGATGAAACCGCAGGTGGGGCGTTGAAGCCCCGACTCCTGTGAGTGCGAGGCTAGTCCCACTCCTGATAGGCCGAGCCGGTCCCGTCGAGCAAATCGAGACCGCCATATGTCTCGCCTGCTCCTGGTCCGGCATATTCGAGCATGTCGCCCTCGAGGGAAATGAGCGACGTGGCCGCCGTCGAATCGTTGCCGAGCCAGACCGTCGCCGCACCCTCGTCGTCCTTAAGGGTTCCCTTCAGGAACAACGCGCCCTTGCCCTTAGCGGGGAGTTTCGCGCCCTTGTCGGGGATGGGCTTCCACGTCTTGTTGTCGGTGCTGTATGCGGTGAATGAGATTTCCTCCATGTCGGCGTCTGCGCTTTTGCCGGCGGCGTGGAAATACGTGGACGTACGGGGGAGCACGCGGGTCACGCCGTTGTCATTGGATGCATTGACGAGCTTGATCACCACTTCGAGGGGCGATCCGTCTTCGTTCGTTGCTGCGGGCGTGACCGCCTTCACCTTGTATGTGGCCTGGAACGCGACCGCCGGTATCGTCAGGGTTTGCGAATAGGGCGAGGCGTAGGTCTTCCCATGCTTCTTCACCACGAGTTTCGCCCGGTACTGGTACGTCTTGCCCGCCTTCACCGATTTGTCGGCGATCTCGCAGAATTCCTCCTTCGATTTGAAGGTCTTCCACAGCGTGAACTTCTTCTGCGTGCTGGTCTTGCGGTAGATCTTCCAGGTCGCTCCCTTGGCGGCGACTCCTGCGTAATCCTCTTGCACGGCGATGTGCAGCGCCTTCTTAGAGTTCAGGTAATTCTCGCCATAGCCGTTGTTGAAGATGTCGGGGCGGCCGAATCCCGGAAGCGCGTACGACGCCCAATCGTCGTTATAGGTCGAGGCGAGGAGCTTTCCCTTCTTCGAATATGCCTTGACGACATAGCAGTAATAGCGGTTCTTCTTGCACGAGCTATCCGTGTATTTGCATTTGGATGCCTTCTTGATGGTCGCGATTTTCTGGTACTTCTTCATCGCGGGGAAGGCGGCGTCTTGTTTCGCGCATTTTGTGGCGTCGGCGCGGTACACCTTGTACACGGCCGCATCCGGAACCTTCTTCCATGTTACCGTGATGCTTCCGAAGTCGGGCGTGAGCGTGCAGGTGAATGGCTTTGCGAGTGCCGGCGCGGCGGCCAGCGCGCCCACCAGGGTGGCGATAACGAAGGCGAGCAGCATGCGTTTGAATGGCTTCATGGCATGTCCTCCTTGTCTTGGATCCCATACATTTTGCGCCGCGTTCAGCATAGCACCATGCGCGTTGGAAACTCGGGTGACCAAGTTGAATGAGGGCGCGACCAAAGGACTCATGATCCTGTGGTTGGAGGTTCGCGCTTTGATATGGCGGAATATAGGCGGAAGGAGCTGGCGCAGGGGGGCGAGACGAGGCTCGTCGAGGCAAGTCTTGCCGGAGCAACGGCCGCAAGCCACGACAACTGTGCTATCATTCACACCCGTTGGGACCATAGCTCAATGGCGGAGCAGGGGACTCATAATCCTTTGGTTGGGGGTTCGAATCCCTCTGGTCCCACCAC
>SUUF01000052.1 GCA_015062635.1 Coriobacteriaceae bacterium
ACACCGATGAGGAGAGGGAACATGGCACAGAACTTGCTGGAAAGCAGCGCGCTCAGCGCTTTCTGCGGCAGCATCGCCACGATGTTGCAGGCGGGCATCCAGACCGAGGAAGCCGTGCTGATGCTGTCCGAGAACCGTGAGGAGTCGCGGTTCCAAGAGGTATGCAACAGCGTGTACCGCAGCCTGGTGGAGGGCGGCTCGCTCGCCGAGGGCATGGACGGGAGCGGTGGCTTCCCGCGGTACGCCATCGACATGGTGGCCACCGGCGAGAAATCGGGTCACCTGGAAGAGGTCCTGCGTAACCTCGAGATGTATTACGACGAAGAAGACCGCATGTTCACCAAGCTCAAGAGCTCGGTGGGCTACCCGGCGGCGCTGCTGTGCATCATGGCCGTAATCTTGGCGTTCACCGTGCTCGTCATCTTGCCCGTGTTCGCCAACGTATACGAGAACATGGCGGGCTCGCTCGCCTCGGCGTCGTTTGGCAGCGTCGGGGCATCAACCGTCATCGGCTGGGTGGCGCTGGCCATCACGGTGGTGTTCGCGGTGGCCGCAGTCTGGCTGGTCTCACGCACGCGCACCGAGACGGGCCGCGCCGGCGTGATGCGCCTGTTCGAGCGCATTCCGCTTACCGCCGGTGCCATGTACCAGCTGGCGCTCTCGCGCTTCACCGCGGCGCTCGCGACCTTCGTCTCGTCGGGCATCACGCATGAAGAGGCAATGTCGCAAGCCATTCAGACCGTCGATCACGAGAAGCTGAAGGCACGCCTGGTTGCCGCGCGCGATTCGATGGTCGACCTCGACAACCCCCGCAGCTTGGCGCAGGCCATCAGCGAGCATGGCGTCTTCGAGCCGCTCTATGCCCGCATGCTGAACGTCGGCATGCGCTCGGGCAGCTCCGACGAGACGCTCGCGCAACTCTCCTCCACCTTCTTCGACGATGCCGTCGTGCAAATCGAGCACGCGCTCGATTACGTCGAGCCCCTGCTTGCGGCGTTCCTCACCGTGGCGGTGGGCGCCACGCTCATCGCGGTCATGCTGCCGCTCGTCGGCATCATGGGATCTATCGGATAAGGCAGGCACGTGTACCACGAGCAGACATATCGGGAAATCGCACGCAGCCGGCGCAACCGCATCATCGCGGCGGTCATCGCCGTGCTGTTGTTGGCGGCGCTTGCCTTCGCCACGCAGGTCGCTTCCGATATCGGACGCGAG
Organism: Coriobacteriaceae bacterium; assembly: GCA_015062635.1. Lineage (GTDB taxonomy): Bacteria > Actinomycetota > Coriobacteriia > Coriobacteriales > Eggerthellaceae > UMGS1519. Next base: position 1,216 of record SUUF01000052.1, read on the forward strand.
CAGGGCGCCGTGACGCTGCGCGAATCGGTGCTTGACGCCGCAAAGCAATGCTGCGCGGTCGAGGGCTCGTATCCCTCGATGCTCTCGCATCTCGAGCAGCGCTACGGCCTGGTGGTCAACAGGAATGCGTACGATGTGCGCTACGAATGGCTCGGCGACAACGTGCTTCCGAGCGTGGTGGTGACGCTGCGATGAAGTCGATGGATATCAACTACGCCGTCGTCTCGGCATTCGAGCGCTCCAAGCGCACCACGCGCAAGGAGGCCTCGTCACGGGCGTTCACGATCACGCTGATGGCGGTCTTCTTCGTGGCGCTGATGGCGGGCTTGGCGGCCGGCGTGAACATCTACCGGTCGGTAGCCCAGGTGCAGCAATCCGCAAACGACATTCGCCTCGAGTCGGGCCTGCTTGCAAACAGCGTGCATGTGGCCGACGAGGCCGACGCCGTCGAAGTGGGCGAAGGCCCCGAGGGCAAGGCACTCGTGTTGCTCGAGCGCCTGAGCAGCGGCACGTACGAGACGCGCATCTACCGGTATCAGGGCAACATCGTGCAGGAATACGCCATCGCAGGGCGCGATTATGTGCCCGAGCGGGCCCAAGTGCTCGCGCCTTCGGCGAATTTCGACTTCACGCTCGATGGCAACCTCCTTACCGTGACCACCGACCAGGGTTCATTCAACGTGGCCTTGCGTAGCGAGCAAGGGGGTGCATCGCGATGAGCTTCACCCTGCCCAAGCATCGCCCCGCCACGTCTGAGCGTCCCGGATGGGCGAGCGCGGCCTTCATCGTGGAGTCGCTGCTGCTGCTGGTGTTCCTCGTCGGGTCGCTTGCCGTGTTCACGCAGATGTTCGCGGCTTCGGCTGAACAGGCGAACGAAGCGGGCCGGCTTTCCGCGGCGGTTGCCATGGCCGGCAACACCGCCGAACGTTTCGCGGCCGACCCCGCATCTATCGCGCCCGTAGAGCACGAAGGCGATTTGCGCGTCGTGAGCGATGTGACGCACGAGGAAAGCGCGGGCGGCACCCTGTACCATGCGACGATTTCCGTGTACGGGGCCAACGATGCGGAACCCGTGTATACGGTGACGACCTCGCGATATGTAAGCGGGGTGGACTGATGGCACAGCAGCGCACTGGCCGCGCCGACAACGTGCGTATCGGCCCCATCTCGTTGTTCACCCTCATCATCGTGCTGTGCATGGCAGTGCTCGCCGTGTTGGCGTTTTCCACCGCCCATGCATCGCTCGTGATGGCCGAACGCCAGGCAACCGCCACGACCGAGTTGTATCTCGATGAAGTTGCCGCGCAGGAATTCGTCGCGGGAATCGACGCCGAGCTGTCGGCCGTGCGTGCGTCGAAAGGCTCGGGTACCGCCGGCGTGAAGGCGGTTTCCGATGCGCTCGTCAAACTGCGCGATGCCGCCCAAGATGCCGTTGCCGGCCAAGTCGAGGTCGCAGCCGGCATATCCGATTCGACCGTCACTGCCCGTTTCGAATGCCAGAACGGGCGCACCCTTTACGTGGCCATAACGATACTGTCCGACGCAACGTACCGTATCGACACATGGAAAATGTCCGCCGTGCAGAACGAAGCGCAGCCCGAGGGCAGCCTTTGGACTGGCGCTTGATCGAGCAAGGAGACGCAATGGAACTCGAACCGCTGCTGAAAGAAATGATTGACGCGAAGGCATCCGATATCTTCGTCGTCGCCGGTTTGCCGCTGACCTATTCGTCGAGCGGGCAGATCACGCGCCTGAACGACGACGTGCTGATGCCGGGCGACACGACCGAGGTGATCGAGGCCATCTACGAGCTCGCGCACCGCGACATCGCGCGCATGAAGGAGAACGTGAACCACGACGAGGACTTCAGCTTCGCCATCGGCGGGCTCGGCCGTTTCCGCGCGAACGTGTTCCGCCAGCGCGGCTCGCTTTCCGCCGTCATCCGCGTCATTCCCTTCGGCTTGCCGAACCCCGAGGACTTCGGAATCGGCGAGGACGTGCTGCGCCTCGCAAAGCTGCAGAAGGGCATGGTGCTTGTGACCGGCCCGGCCGGATCGGGCAAGTCGACGACGCTCACCTGCATCATCGACCGCCTGAACCACGAGCGTTCGGGGCATATCATCACGATGGAAGACCCCATCGAGTATGTGCACCGCCACGGCAAGTCTATCGTCACGCAGCGCGAGATTCCCACCGACGTCGCGACCTTCGCCGAGGCCCTGCGTTCGGCGCTGCGCGAGTCGCCTGACGTCATCCTGCTCGGCGAGATGCGCGACCCTGAAACCGTGGCAACCGCGATGACCGCCGCCGAGATGTCGCAGCTGCTGTTCTCGACCCTGCACACCACGAGCGCCTCGGGCACGATCGACCGCATCGTCGACACGTTCCCCGCCGAGCAGCAGCGCCAGATTCGCATCCAGCTTTCGCTCGTGCTGCAAGCCATCGTCTGCCAGCAGCTCGTGCCCACGGTCGACGGCAAGATGACGCCTGCGTTCGAGATCATGATCTCGAACCCGGCCATCCGCAACCTCATCCGCGAGGAGAAGACCTACCAGATCGATTCGGTTATCGCGTCGAGCGGCAAGGACGGGATGCGCACGATGGACCAGAGCCTGTTCAACCTTGCGAAGGCCGGCCGCATCACGGCCGAGACCGCATTGCGCTTCAGCATCCACGAGGAGGCGCTCGAGCGTCGTCTCGAGAACGAAGGGCTGCTCTCGTAGGCGGCCTTCCGGCGAAACGCCGCATTGCCAGCGAAGACGAGACGAGGCCACCGGTTTCGGTGGCCTCGTTGCATGCGTACGGCGGTTGCCCTTTCAGGCGGGCCGATTGGCTTTACGCGCCGGGTGTTATTCGCGGTAGTATTCCTCGGCCATCTCGAAGCCCGACTGTGCGGTGGAATGCGGGGCTTCGCCCGTGGCGGTATCGAGGTTGATGAGCTGCGTCGTGTCGGCGGATGCCCGCTCGACGGGCACACCGGGCACGGCGACCGTCGACCCGGCAGCCGTCTGCAGCGTTTGGGTGGCTGCATGGCTGGCGTAGCGCGCGGGAGCTGGCGCCGGGCGCGTGGGGGCGGCGGCTTGTTGCTGGTACGGTTGCGGCGCCTGCTGCTGGTACGGCTGCTGGTATGGCTGCCGGTACTGCGGCTGGTACTGCTGCGGCGCCTGCTGCGCGGGCATGTTCACGGCGGCATATTGCATGTCTGCCCCGCGTGGAATCACGACATCGGCATGGCGCGAGGCGGCGTATTTGCGTGCGGCTATCTGGTCGGGATGCTCGCCGAACAGGCGCCAGACCCCCTGGATGATGGCATAGCCGATGATGCCGCTGAAGAAACCGATGATGAAGCCGGCGAGCACGTCCGAGGGGTAGTGGACCTGCAGGTACATGCGGTCCATGCACATCGCGATGGTGAAGAGCACGCCGAGCAGGCTCACCCACCAGCGGCGGGCGCCATAGGCCAAGGCGACCATCGCGGCCGTTGCGGCGGCGACGTGCCCACTGGGGAACGAGCTGCTATGGGCGTCGGGCGACCCCACGAATTGCCACCAGGCGGCAAAGGTTTCCGAGAATTCGAAGGGGCGCGGGCGGTCGACGATGTCCTTGATGACGAATTCGCTGAGCGCGCCGGCGATGAACACCGACAGCAAGATGGCGACGCCTGTCATGCGCGTTTTGCGGAAGATGAGCAGGATGACGCCCAAGACCCCGAATATCACGCCGTAATGCCCGGCGGCGCCCAATGCGTTCGCGATGGGCGTGAGGATGTCGGCGTAGCTGACGGCCAGCTCGTGATGCAGCCCCAAGAAGAACGTGTCGAACAGGCCGAACACATCGTTCAACCAAGCAGCGTATTGCGTTAATTCCATGTGTGCTCCCTAGCGGTTAGGTTCTGTGAGACGGGATTATAGCGCCTGCGCCCGGCGTGGGCGAAAAACTCCCGCAATGCCCATACACCCATTCACCTGCCGGGATACGGTGGGCTGGCGTTCGTGTGCGCACGGTGTCGTCGCGCGCCGCTTACGGGCGCATCGGGTGCATCTGCGGTATAGTGATGCCACCAGATTGGAGGTGCGGCGTGAACAAGGAACGGTTCCTCGACGTGAACGGGTTCAGCTCGGAATACGATATCCCGCTCGAGAAGCGCCTGAACAAATACCGTAAGGGGAGCGGCAGGGATTCCTCGCGCGCCGTCATTTCCGAGACCGAGAAACTGGGCAGGCGTTCGGCCCTGTGGCACGCGAACGTGCGCCGCAAGCAGATCATCGCCGCCATCATCGCCGCCATCGTGTTCGCAGCCGTGGTCGCGTTGTCGGTCTATCTCACGTTCTTCCTGTAACCGGCGGGTGCCTGGAGCGGGGTTCGCCCGCTCCATTTGTGCTACAGGAGCTCCTCCAAAGAGCGCACGGCGATGTCGGCGGCTTCCGCGAGCTGCTCGTAGGTGCCGGTCTCGTCGCAATCCCATGCGCCCACCGTGCGGATGCCCACGCGCGCCATCACCTTCACGGCATACACCGAGTCCTCGAAACCCCAGGTCGTTTCCGGTGTTGAACCCATGACGTCAAGCGCGAGCCGCCAGATGCGCTCGTCTTGCTTCGAGAGTCCCACGCCGTCGGTGGTTATGAGCCGCGTGAAATATCCCGCGATGCCCGCATGTTTCAAGCCGGCGACCACGTAGCGCTCGGGACTCGAGGTGAGCACCACGCAGGGAATGCCCAGCTCGCGTGCTCGCTCGAGCAGCGCGATAACGCCGGGCAGCGCCTCGGCGGTGTTCGCGTAAAAGCCCATGAGGGCATCGTCCATCATCGAGAGCACGTCTTCGGCACTTTCGCCCAGGCCATAGCGGGCGTGGAAAATCGCAGCGCATTCATCTATGGGCGCGGCGCGCAGCTCTTCGAGCTGTTCGTCGTTCAGCACGACCCCCGCCTTGCGGGCGAGGTCGGCTTCCAGTTCGTTCCATACGGGCATCGTGTCGAGCAACGTGCCGTCGCAGTCGAAGATGAGGCCGCGGGTGCCTTCGAGGGTGAATTGGCTGGTCATGTGAGCTCCTTATGGTCGGGGGCGGTAGAGCCGGACGGTCCGGCGAGGTCGGAAGGGATGCGCGCGTGCTTGCCGCGGGGCCGTTCGGCCTGTTCGACCGGCTGGGCGAAGGGGGCCGGGGCCGGGGCCGAGGCGACCGGCTGGGCGATGGGTGCTTGGGGCGCTGGCTGGTTGGCCGGCCGGTACAGCCCGCCGCGCCAGGGGCTTGCCTCGTCGATGCAGCGCTTTCCGACGAACAGGAATGGCACATATATAACGCAGATGATGACATAGGTGAGCAAGACCGCGCTGCCGACGTCGCCCGTTTGGACGTAATCGGTGGTCACCGGCGCTTCGACCAACCCGTTCGAGAGGAACAGGAGCATGAAGTCGTTCGCGGCGTGAATCGTGATGACGGTCCAGATGTTGCGCGTGCGCACGAAGATGGCCGCGAAGAGGAAACCGCACATGCCCGCTTGCAGCACCTTGAGGCAGTTTTGCGCGACCTGCAGGGGGTCGGTGAAGTCGATGAGGAAATCGAAATGCATCATGCCGAAGGCGAGGGACGCGATGATCGCCGCTCCATAGACGCCCGCGCGCGTTCGTCCCATGCGTGCGAGCAGGCCGTTTAGCAAGAGGCCGCGCACGGCGGTCTCTTCGAGCATGCCCACGCCCAGGCACAGCAGCGCCAGCAAGCCCAGGCGCGCCGGCCAATTGGACGCCAAGTCGAAGGGCTCGATGCCAAGGGCGATTTGGGTTAATTCGACCGCGACGAGCGTTCCGTCGGCGATAAACAGCCAGGCAGCGGCTTTCCACGCCGTGCCCATGCCCTTCAAGCTTGGTTTCGCGATGCCCTTTCCGCCGAGCGCCGCCAAGAACGCCAAGGCCAGGCAGCCCGCGGTCAGCTCGCTTGCGGCGAGCACGATGTTGGCGTCGATGGCAACCGAGCGCGACGCGATTACGCCGACCACCTGCAGCGCGATGAGCGTGGCATACGAGATGGCGGCCAGCGCGACGCCGCCCCATAGCTTGCCCCAACCCGAGGGCTCGCGGCTGACGGCGTCGTATGCGGATGCGGTGGTTTCCATGCGCTCCATCCTACTTCACCCGGGTTACGCCGACAAATCTTTGGCCTGCACAACTGGCGTATTAGCGTAATATGGGTAGGCGTTATTCGGCTTTCGGAAGAGGATTCTACTATGCCCAAGATTGAAACCACGTGCGTTCAGGGCGGCTATCAGCCGGGAAATGGCGAGCCGCGACAGATTCCCATTTACCAGTCCACCACGTGGCGCTATGCCACGAGCCAGGATATGGGCAAGCTGTTCGACCTCGAGGCGGACGGCTATTTCTACACGCGCCTTCAGAACCCCACGAACGACCTCGTGGCAGCGCGCATCGCCGAACTCGAGGGGGGCACGGCGGCCATGCTCACGAGCTCGGGCATGGCGGCGACGTTCTTCGCCATCTTCAACCTGTGCAGCGCGGGCGATCACTTCGTGTCGAGCTCGGCTATCTACGGAGGCACGTTCAACCTGTTCCAGCACACGATGCGCCGCATGGGCATCGATTGCACCTTCGTGGATCCCAACGCCTCCGAGGAGGAGCTCAACGCAGCATTCCAGCCCAATACGAAATGCCTGTTCGGTGAAACCATCGCGAACCCGGCGCTGACCGTGCTCGACATCGAGCTGTTCGCGAAGGTCGCGCACGAGCACGGCGTGCCGCTCATCGTCGACAACACCTTCCCCACGCCGGTGAACTGCCGCCCCTTCGAGTGGGGCGCGAACATCGTCGTGCACTCCACCACCAAGTACATGGACGGCCATGCGAGCAGCGTGGGCGGCGCCATCGTCGACGCCGGCACCTTCGACTGGATGGCGCACGCCGACAAGTACCCCGGCCTGTGCACGCCCGACGAGAGCTATCACGGCATCGTGTACGCCGAGCGCTTCGGCAAGGAAGGCGCGTTCATCACGAAGGCGACGGCCCAGCTGATGCGCGATTTGGGCAGCATCCAGAGCCCCCAGAACGCCTACTACGTGAACCTCGGCCTCGAGAGCCTGGCCCTGCGCGTTCGCCAGCATTGTGCGAATGCCCAGGCGGTGGCCGAGCACCTGGCGGCGCACCCGAAGGTTGCCTGGGTTCGCTATTGCGGATTGCCTGGCGACGAATACCACGAGGTCGCGAAGAAGTACCTGCCCAACGGCTCGTGCGGCGTCATCAGCTTCGGCGTGGCTGGCGGTCGCGCGGCTGCCGAGGCGTTCATGGCCGAGTTGAAGCTGTGCTCAATCGAGACGCATGTGGCCGATTCGCGTACGTGCGTGCTGCATCCCGCGAATTCGACGCACCGCCAGATGAATGACGAGGAGCTGCTTGCCGCTGGCGTCGGCCCCGACCTCATCCGTCTGAGCTGCGGTCTCGAGGCGGCCGAGGACATCATCGCCGACCTCGACCAGGCGCTGGCGACGGTGTAGCATCCTTTCTCGCAACGAAAGTGGGGCCCGGCTCTGCCGGGCCCCACTTTTTACCCCGGGTTGCACGCTTGGCGGGAGCTAGGGTACTTTGGCGCGTGCAAACTTTTTCAACTTACGGGACATCGAAGCGCGAAAGTAAGGTGGTTTGCCCCCTAAAGCAAGTCGTTTTGCAAACTTTTTCAACTTACGGGACACGATTCGCTGAAATCATGTCCCGTAAGTTGAAAAAGTTTGCAAACCGAGGGCTTCACGGCTCCATGTGCGTGCTTTTCACCCCTGCGATGTCCCGTAAGTTGAAAAAGTTTGCAAGGCCCGATTTAGCTTGTCGGGTATGCTCGGGGTGCGGTGCTGGGAATCGGGGGATACGCGAATGCGCCGGGCTGATTGCAGACCTGCGACGACGATGCGGGTGGTGTGACGACAACGCGTCGTTTCCTCGGACTCGCAGACGGTGGGCCGAATCTATCAGTAGAATGGAAATATGGATAGCTATTACGGATACTCAACCGCCGTTTGGTATTGGCGGATAGTGGCGCCGCGGAATCGCGCGCCACGGCACATTTCCAGGATGTTGGAACGGGGAACCTATGCCTTCACCTCGGTCCAAGAATATGCGCAGCGCCCCAAATGGCTGGATGCTCGGCTCGTGCGTTATGCCGGTGGAATAGACCAGTTGGTATTTCATGATGCCCGTCGTTCAGCTCGCGGTGATTGCAGGCAACACTTGTGGCGCCGCGCGCCGCGTGATGCGTTTTCGCCGGCGGGTGAGAAATCGTTTGTCTCGTCGCCGGAGTTTTGCTTCTTGCAAATGGCTTCGGAGTTGTCGTTCGTCGAGCTGGCGCTGCTTGGAATGGAGCTGTGCGGGCTGTATTGCATCGACCCTGATGAAGCGGAAGGAATCGGCGAGAGGACGGTGCCGTTGACGAGCACCGCGCGCTTGCGCGCCTTTCTGGCAAACAACGAAGGCGCGCGCGGCAGGCGCGCGGCAGAAGTGGCGCTGCAATACATCGAGGATGGGTCGGCTTCTCCCATGGAATCGGCGATTTATCTGCTGTTATGCTTGCCGGTGAAGCGTGGGGGCTATGCATTGCCGCGTCCGAAGTTGAATCATCGTATCGATCTCGATGAAGACGCTGCGAAACTTGCTGGAAAATCGTGGTGCTATGGTGATCTATGCTGGCCCGACGATCATCTTGACTTGGAGTACCTGGGCGAAGGCTCGCACGAAGGCCGGCAAAACATGCTGGCTGACCGAAGCCGCACATTGGCGATTGAGGAGATGGGTTTTGAGGTTGTCGAAATAACCAAGGAACAAGCATGTGACCTCGATGCGTTTGACATTATTGCAAAGCGCGTCGCCAAGAAGCTGGGGAAACGGTTGCAGAAGGGGCAGTGCGGTGCGACCGAGCCGCGAAAGAGGTTGTTTCGCGAGGTGTATTGCTGGCAGTCCGATATATTGGACGAGCATGAAGCTGAAATGCCGGATGATGCGAAGGAAAGCGGGCCGGTGTACGGCCGCGGGGCGAAATGACGTGAAATCGGGGGCCGGCAACAGGGAGTGGCGGCCACCATGCGGTGCGGATGACAGGAGCAGGCGATGGCAAAAATCACGTGTCCGAATTGCGGGACCAGCATATCGTTGGAGCAATCTGACCTCGACTCGATCGTGCAACAGGTGCGAGACGAGGAGTTCGCGCGTGATTTGGCCGAACGCACGGCATCGTTCGAGGCCGAGAAAGAGCAGGCGGTGAAACTCGCCCGCGTCGAATCGCAAAACGCCGCCAAAGACCAGCTCGCCGCCCGCGAGGCTCAAATCGCTGAGTTGAAAGCCCGGATGGAAGCGCTTGAAACCGAGCTTTTGACCAAGGCGGACGCAGAGCTGTTGCGGGTGAAGACCCAAGCTGAAACGGAGCTGACCCGGACGAAAGCCGAGGGCGACGCGAAGGTTGCCCAGGTGAAAGCCCAAGCTGAATCGAACCTCGCACAGGTCCAGGCGCATGCCCGCGAACAGCTCGCCGAGGCGCGCGCGCAAGGCGCCGCGCTCGAAGAGAAGCTGAAGGCCCAAGCCGAAAGCTTCGACTCGGAAAAGCAATTGGCGGTCGCGCAAGCGGTGGCGGAAGTCGAGAAGGAACGCGATAAGCTGCGGGCGGCTGTCGATGCGAAGGAGCTCGAGCGCGTTGCGCTCGAGGCGCAGATGAACGAGAAGATGTCCGAGCAGTTGAAGGCCCGTGATGAGGTCATCAAGTACCGCGAGGAGGAAATCGAGCGGTTGAAGGACATGCGTTCGCGGCTGTCGACCAAGATGCTCGGCGAGAGCCTCGAGCAGCATTGCCAAGACGAGTTCAACCGCATCCGTGCAACGGCGTTTCCGCGGGCATATTTCGAAAAGGACAACGACGTCGTCGGCGGAACCAAGGGCGACTTCATCTTCCGCGAGGAATCGGAGGAAGGAACCGAGTTCATCTCGATTATGTTCGAGATGAAAAACGAGGGCGACACCGACGGCCGCAAGAAGCGCAACGAGGACCATCTGGCGAAGCTCGACAAGGACCGCACGAAGAAGAACTGCGAGTATGCGGTGCTCGTGAGCCTGCTCGAGCCGGAAAGCGAGCTGTACAACCAGGGCATCGTCGATGTTTCGTACCGGTACCCGAAGATGTACGTCATCCGCCCGCAGTTCTTCATCCCACTTATCTCGCTGCTGCGCAATGCTGCGCTGAATTCGCTGGAGTATCGCGAAGAAGCCGCGCTCATGCGCCAGCAGAATCTGGACATCACGAACTTCGAGGCTGAAATCGAGGCCTTCAAAACCGGGTTCTTCCGCAATTACGAAAACGCCTCGAAGCGTTTCGAAGATGCCATCGTTGACATCGACCGCACAATCAAGCTGCTCGAGCGCATCCGTGACAACCTCACGAAGTCGGAGCGGCACCTGACGGCGGCGAACAACAAGCTCGACGACCTGACGGTGAAGAAGCTCACGCGCAAGAACCCGACCGTGAAGGCGATGTTCGATGCATTGCACGAGGATGACGGGCGGGAAAACGACGCCGGCGCGCAGGAAAACGACGACGCGGAATAGGGCGCTGCTGGGTGTGCGTCGGCCACATCTTGTGGGTGTGCCGGGCACACCTACAAGCGTGGTTTGCACTCGTGGAGAACGCGTGGTTTTTGCGGTATAAAACCCCAGGAAACACCCTGTTTCCCGTTGACCGCCCAAGGCGGCAACCATACAATTGCCAAGTTCGCTTTGAAAAGCCCCGTGCAGTAGCGGAAAGCTTGGAGCGTTTGCGAAGGAGTCGCGGCAGGCTAGTCCAGAAGCCGGCAGCGGGAACCCGAGCGGCGTCGGTCGGCGTAGGAACCCGGCTTCCAAGAGCCCTACAACTTTTCAATTGAACGTTGCATTATGCAGGTAAATGGAGGAAGACTGTGAAAACGTATTACGCAAAGCCTCTCGAGGTCGAGCGCGAATGGGTTCTCATCGACGCTACCGACCAGGTGCTCGGCCGCGTCGCGAGTGTCGCCGCTCAGATTCTGAAGGGCAAGCACAAGCCGCAATACACCCCGCATGTTGACACGGGCGACTTCGTCGTGGTCATCAACGCCGACAAGATCAAGGTCACCGGCGCCAAGGCTGCCGACAAGGTCTACTATCGCCACAGCGGTTACGTCGGAGGTCTCAAGTCCGAGACGTTCACCGAGGCCATGGCCAAGCATCCCGAGCGCGTGATCGAGCACGCTGTGAAGGGCATGCTTCCCAAGAACACCCTCGGCCGCGCCATGGGCAAGAAGCTGAAGGTGTACGCTGGTCCCGAGCATCCGCATGCGGCCCAGAAGCCCCGCGAGATCAAGATTGACGAGGTGATGTTGTAATGGCAGGCGAAGCAGTTTACTACGGCACCGGCCGCCGCAAGAACGCCATTGCGCGCGTGCGCATCGTTCCCGGCACCGGCAAGGTCACCGTCAACGGCCGCGACGGCGAAGAGTATTTCGGCCGCAAGCAGCTTCTCGAGAACGCCATGGCTCCCTTCAAGGTGACTGACACCGAGGGCGAGTTCGACGTCATCGCCCGCCTGAATGGCGGCGGCATCTCCGGCCAGGCTGGCGCCCTGCGCCACGGCATCTCCCGCGCCCTGCTTCAGGCCGGCGAGTACCGCGCCGAGCTGAAGAAGGCCGGCTACCTCACGCGTGACCCGCGTATGGTCGAGCGCAAGAAGTACGGCCTGAAGAAGGCCCGCAAGCGTCCGCAGTTCAGCAAGCGCTAAGCTTACCAAGCTACGGCATCTCGAAGGCCCGGCAGCAATGCCGGGCCTTTTGCGTATGGATGCATGCCGGATTCCACCCGCTTCCCACCCGCCGTGCCGTTCTGCCCGAGGCCGGCATGCCGAAGGCGCTCTAACCCATTACAGTGGAGTATCCCAAGAAAACCGCGGTTTGCGAATCGTGTTTCCAGTGGAACCAGTATCATGTGGGCAACCGTTTCACGTTAGGAGCACCTATGTCGGATATCTCGAAGATCTACGGCGAGCTGGTATTCAACGACCACACGATGCGGGAGAAACTCCCGTCCGACGTTTACAAGAAGCTTTCCCAGACCATCAAGCAGGGCAAGCCCATCGACATCGACATCGCGAACGTCGTGGCGCATGCGATGAAGGAATGGGCGATCGAAAAGGGCGCCACGCACTTCACGCATTGGTTCCAGCCGCTTTCGGGCATCACGTCCGAAAAGCACGACAGCTTCCTCGATCCGCAATCCGACGGCACGGCCATCACGAAGTTCTCGGGCAACAACCTCATCCAGGGCGAGCCCGACGCTTCGAGCTTCCCGAATGGCGGCCTGCGCGCCACGTTCGAGGCCCGCGGCTACACGGCGTGGGACCCCACGAGCTACGCGTTCATCAAGGACGAGGTGCTGTGCATCCCCACGGCGTTCTGCAGCTACACGGGCGAAGCGCTCGA
>SUUF01000176.1 GCA_015062635.1 Coriobacteriaceae bacterium
GCGCGGCTCCCAAACGCCAACCTACCGCTTGCCGCCACATTTCCCTACCCCCACAGTGTGAATGCACGGCGGAAGGGACGTGGCGTAGTCGCCGCCGCGGGAACACTCCGTCATTCCAAGCGAAGCGAGGAATCTTTCCAGCAGCTACCGTGGTAAAGCGTCATTCCGAGCCAAAGGCGAGGAATGACGTAGGGGGAATGCAAAATCATGCTGCTAGCATGGCACGTTCACGTGAATGCCGGCCTTGAAACGCACCTGGTAGGCGCCATCTTCCACGACCACGCATTCCACGAAGCGCACGACCAGGTCGTCGTCGTAGCGCGCGACGCGGCCGGCGGCATCGAGCACGCCCACGGGAGGAACGTAGCGCGTCATGCGGAAGAATTGTTCGTAATCGGCGCAGGCGGCCGGGGGCTGTCGCGGCTCCGTCTCCCGATCGGCTTCCCCATCGCGCCAGGTCAAGCTCCACGCACGCGCCATGGTCTCGATGAGCTCCAGCAGAAACCGCACCCGCAGCTCGCGGTTCGCATGCTCGGCACGCTCAAGCGCCAGCACATCGCGCTGCGCGTTCAGGGAAACCGCCTGCGCGGCCAGCTCGTCAAGCGCGCCATCCTGCGCATCAGCCGCCCCTTCGCGCCGCTTCATCTCGTCCTCCACCGCCGCGCGCTCGCGCTTCAGGCCGTCGAGCAGCCCGTCAAGCCGCTCCAACTGGTTCGCGCGAATGCGCTCCTGCATGCGCAGCAGCTCGTCACGATGCCGCGGCAGCTCGTTGAACGCCGCCACGATCGCCCGCTTGGCTTCCCCATCTGGCACGATGCGACACGGACATGCACCGGCAATCTCACGCTGGCTCGTGCGCTTCTCGTAGGCGCGGCTGCGGCAACGCCAATCGGGCGCCAGCCCGTCGGGCTTGTCGTAGCGCTTCAGCGTGCGCCCGCACTCGCCGCACATGAGGCGCCCCATCAGCCCCTCGCGCGACCCCATGCGTATGCGCGACGGCTGCCCCTTCAACGACGCGCGGCGCATCAACTCGCCCTGCACCTGGAAATACACGTCGCGCGGCACGATGGGCTCATGCGCGTCTCGCACGTAGTATTGCGGGAAGCGCCCCTCGTTGCGCACAATCTTGTGCGTCAGGAAATCGGCCGTGTAGTACTTCTGAAGCAGCAGGTCGCCGCAGTATTTCTCGTTCTCGAGCATCGATGCCACCGTGCTTTGGTACCAGCGCGTCTTGCCCGCGGGCGTGGGAATGCCGTCGTCCTGCAGCCGCCGCGCGATGGCCATGGGGCTGAACCCTTCCAGGTATTCGCGGAAGATGCGCCGCACCACCTTGGCTTCCTCGGGCACGATAGCCAGCCGGTCGTTCTCGTGGTCCTTCGTGAAGCCCATGAAGAACGCCGTGTTCAGGCGCCCCTTCCCTTCTTGCATGCGGTACTGGATGCCCATGCGCACGTTCTGCGAGATGCTCTGCGATTCCTGCTGCGCGATGGACGCCATGATGGTGATGAGCACCTCGCCCTTCGCATCGAGCGTGTTGATGGCCTCTTTCTCGAAGTACACCGCGATGCCGAGCGCCTTGAGCTTGCGGATGTACTGCAGGCAGTCGAGCGTGTTGCGCGAGAACCGGCTGATGGATTTCGTGATGACGAGGTCGATCTTGCCCGCTTCGCAGTCGCGCACGAGCCGCTTGAATTCCTCGCGCCGCTTCGTGGAGGTGCCGCTGATACCCTCATCTGCGTAAATGCCCACGAGTTCCCAATCGTCGCGCTCGCGGATGTAGGTCTCGTAGTGGCTGCATTGCGCCTCGTACGAGCTGTCCTGCTCCTCGGAATCGGTCGAGACGCGGCAATACGCCGCCACGCGCTGCAAAGTCGGCCGCCCGCCGTCTGCACCGGCGAGCGCGTTTGGCTTGTCTGCCTTGATTATCTGAACAGTCATAGCTAATCCTTTGGTTGCGCTATCCCCGTGGTGGTTACTTTGTTGTAGGTTGGTGGTTCCCTGTTCGCGGCATGCCCTACATGTCATTCCGAGCCGAAGGCGAGGAATCTCCCCCGCCCCACCCACGGTTGGGACGCCGGAGATCCCTCACTTCGTTCGAGATGACGCTGACAGGGTCGCCCTCCCATCCGTCATTCCGAGCGAAGCGAGGAATCTCCCCCGCCCCAGACCCGCATGGGCCCGGTCGCGTCACGCGCCATCCTTCCCGTTCACGGCAGCGAACAGGTCACGAGACACGATTGCGGGATGATGGTCGCGCACCACGAACCGGTCGAGCTCCCCACGGTTCACGCGCTGGGTGTACTCTTCGTCCACGAACGTCTTCTGACACAGCAAATCGCCGGCGTATACGGGGTTTCCCAACATCTTGCGAACGGTCGAAGGCCACCACCTCCCCCCTCGAGGCGCGGGAATGCGCTGCGCGTTCAGGCTGTCAGCGATGGCGGTCGCGCCGTCCCCAAGCGCCGCAGCGACAAACACACGACGCACGACACACGCCTCATCAGGCACGACGCTAAGCTCGTTCCCCTCGCGCGCATACCCGAACGGCACGCGCCCGCCACGGTAGGTGCCAGCCTGGAACCGCTTTCGCGCTCCCCACTTCATGTTGTCGGAAATCGATCGGCTCTCGTCGGCCGCCAGGCATGCCAGAATCGAGAGCATCAATTCCGACTCCATGCGCCCGGTGTGGATGTTCTCCTTCTCGAAGAACAGGTGCACGCCCAGGCCGTTGAGCTCGCGCACCAGCGCCAGGCAATCCTGCGTGTTGCGCGCGAACCGGCTGATGGATTTCGTGAGCACGAGGTCGATGCGCCCGGCGCGGCATTGCGCGAGCAGGCGCTGCAATTCCGGGCGCACTTCGGCCTTCGTGCCCGTCACGCCCGTCTCCAGGAAGATTCCCGCGCATTCCCATTCCGGGTCTTGGCTGAACAGCCGCTCGAAATGGCGCTGCTGCCCCTCGATCGATGTTTCCTGGGAAGCCATGAGCGTCGACACACGGCAGTAGGCGGCGACGCGGGTTTTGCCTGCTGAACGACCTCGAAT
>SUUF01000177.1:0-1556 GCA_015062635.1 Coriobacteriaceae bacterium
ACCGAAAACGGTTTCTACTATGACATCGACCTCGGCGACGCGAAGGTGTCGGAAGACGACTTCGCCGCCATCGAGGCAGAGATGAAGAAGATCGTGAAGGAGAACCTGAAGGTCGAGACCTTCGAGCTCCCGCGCGACGAGGCGAAGAAGCTCATGGAGGAGCGCGGCGAGTTCTATAAGTCGGAGCACATCGACGACCTGCCCGAAGACGCCCGCATCACGTTCTACCAGCAGGGCGAGTACATCGACATGTGCGTCGGCCCGCACATCATGTACACGAAGGGCCTGAAGGCCTTCAAGCTGACGGCCGTCTCGGGCGCCTACTGGAAGGGCGACAAAGCCAACAAGATGCTCACGCGCATCAACGGCACCGCCTTCAAGACCAAGGAAGAGCTCGCCGAGCACGAGCGCCTGCTGGCCGAGGCCGCCAAGCGCGACCACCGCAAGATCGGCCAGGAGATGGAGCTGTTCATGTTCGCCGAGGAGGGCCCGGGCTTCCCGTTCTGGCTGCCCAACGGCACGAAGCTCAAGAACGCCCTCATCAACTACTGGCACGACATGATGGCCGCCTACAACTACGAGGAAATCGAGACGCCGCAGGTGCTTTCGCGCACGTTGTGGGAGACGTCGGGCCACTGGGACCATTACAAGGACAACATGTACACGACGCTCATCGACGAAGAGGACTTCGCCATCAAGCCGATGAACTGCCCCGGCGCATGCCTCGTGTACAAGAGCAAGCCGCGCAGCTACCGTGAGCTGCCGCTGAAGCTCGCCGAGGCCGGCCACGACCATCGCCACGAGCTGAAGGGCGCCCTGCACGGCCTGTTCCGCGTGCGCGCCTTCACGCAGGACGATGCGCACATCTTCGTGACGCCCGAGCAGATCTCCGAGATGGTGCTCGAGACCACGCGCCTGTTCGACGAGTACTACAACCAGTTCGGCTTCGAGTACAAGGTCGAGCTTTCCACCCGCCCCGACGATTCGATGGGCTCTGACGAAGACTGGCAGCAGGCGGAAGACGGCCTGCGCGCGGCGCTCGAGACGATGGGCCTCGAGTACATCGTGAACGAGGGCGACGGCGCGTTCTACGGCCCGAAGATCGACTTCCACCTGCAGGATTGCCTGGGCCGCACCTGGCAGTGCGGCACCATCCAGCTCGACTTCCAGCTGCCGCAGAACTTCGAGCTCGAGTACATGGGCGCCGACGGCGAGAAGCATCGCCCCATCATGATCCACCGCGCCGGCTTCGGCAGCTTCGAGCGCTTCATCGGCATGCTGGTTGAGCAGTACGCCGGCAAGTTCCCGACGTGGCTCGCGCCGTGCCAGGTGAAGGTGCTGCCCGTGTCCGAGAAGACGCGCGACTACGCGATCGAGGTGGGCGCCGCGCTGAAGGCCGCCGGCATCCGCGTGAAGGTCGACGAGCGCGACGAGAAGATCGGCTACAAGATCCGCGAGGCCCGCGGCGTCGACCGCGTGCCGTACATGCTCATCCTGGGCGAGAAGGAAAAGGAAGCCGGCAACATCTCCGTGCGTGACCGCTCGAACGAGACCGT
>SUUF01000177.1:1656-2992 GCA_015062635.1 Coriobacteriaceae bacterium
GGCCGCGCCCCTGGTTTTGGTACCATAGAGCAAATTCTTACGAAGACGCTGGGATTTAGCGTCATGGAGACAGGTTGGAACACTATGAAAACCGAGCAATTCGATGAAATCGTCGCGGGCATCGCGGAAAACTACCAGGCGCGCGAGATTTGCTACAACAGCGTCGACCGGCATTTTCCCAGCCGCGGCGCCATCATCGAGATCATCAAGGACCTCCGCCGGGTGATGTTCCCGCGCTACTTCGGCGAGGAGGGCGCCACCACCGCGCGTCCCGATTACTTCATCGGCGAGGCGCTGGTGCGCATCGAGGCGAACCTGCGCAGGCAGGTGCGTGAGGCGCTCCTGTTCCGCGAGCCCGACCTTGCCGAGCCCGAGCTTTCCGAGCGCGCCGAGACCATCGTCGTGACCTTCCTGCGCCGCGTGCCGTGGATCCAGCAGATGCTGCTGAAGGACGTGCAGGCCGGCTTCGACGGCGACCCGGCCGCGCAATCGAAAGAAGAGATCATCTTCTGCTACCCGGGCTTCTTCGCGATCTTCGTACACCGCATCGCGCACGAGCTGTACGTGCAGGACGTGCCGCTCATCCCGCGCATCATGAGCGAGTACGCGCACGACCATTCCGGCGTCGACATCAACGCCGGTGCGACCATCGGCGAATACTTCTTCATCGACCACGCCACCGGCGTCGTCATCGGCGAGACCACGACCATCGGCAATCACGTGAAGATCTACCAGGGCGTCACGCTCGGCGCGCTCTCGACCCGCGCCGGCCAGGGCCTGCGCGGCGTGAAGCGCCATCCCACAATCGAGGACAACGTCACGATCTACTCGAACGCGAGCGTGCTCGGCGGCGAGACCGTGGTGGGCGAGGGCAGCGTCATCGCCGGTTCCGCGTTCGTCACGAGCAGCGTTCCCAAGAACGCGCGCGTGACGCTGAAGACCGAGGTCAACGTGCGTCAGGCGAAGGCGCGGAAAGACCCCGCCGCCTTCGAGACCGTTTCCGAGGAGGATTAGGGCGCAGGGCGCATGCGCGGGGTTCCCTTCTTTAGCGGGAGCCCCCGATGCGCCGGCCCGCGCTGTCATTCCGGGGGCTCCTGACGCACCGGATCCGTGCTGTTCGGAGCCTCGATGCGCCGGCCCGCGTTGTCCCGAAATCGCGGCGTATGGAATCCGGCGCACATTCTGAAGGACCTGATGCGCCGGCCCGCAGTGTTATTTCGAGGAGCGAAGCGACGAGAAATCTCCTCCGCATCAACCGTGGTTGGGACGCTGGAGATCCCTCACTTCGTTCGGGATGACGTATGGGGCGGTTTCCCGCCCCAACCATGGCGGCGAG
>SUUF01000053.1:0-2168 GCA_015062635.1 Coriobacteriaceae bacterium
TTCGTAGCGAGAGGGAGCCACGATAAAGCCGCGCACCGTTATGCACTGAGCGGCCAGCCGTGGCCTGAGGCGCGGGCGCGCACGGCGGCGAGCCGAGTTGGCTGCCTCGTCATCGGATACAACTGACGTTCGTAAATGTTACCCACCGGCTCAATCGTGTAGGCAAGTAAGCTTGCGTCCGGCGGAGAAGCTTCCATTATTCAGACCGAGCGCGGCGCGATGCGCAGCGGGCGGTGCGCCGCACATCGCGGAAGTCGCACAGCTATGTGACCAGTTTGGGCTCCTTGGTCACCTTACCGTCCGTGCCCGTGGTATTCTTCGCACTTCCACCAATCGGCGCCGCCGGAAACGGACTCAAGCTGCTCGTCCGTGAGCTCGATGCCCTCCTCCTTGGCCAGCGAAAGCACTTCCTCGGGCGTCTTGCAGGCCTTTGCCTTTTGATAACCACGGGCTCGACCTTGATGGTGAACGCGCGCGAGCTGATGTAAGTGTCGTCCCCTCGCGAGACGACGACCTGCGCCTGCACGGCCCCCGCCGCCTCGCACATGGCAGCCGGGTAGAACACCGTGAAGGTGCCGGCCGATGCATCCACGGCCTGGAACGGCTCCGTGCCGCGCGCGCCGGTCACCTTGTTTTTCAAGGCCAGGTAGAGCGTAGCTCCCGTCATGTCGGCAGCGGCGCCGCCCTCGCGCACGGCCAGCGATATCCCGCGCCCGCCCGCGTCGGCGGGCGAAGCCACAAGGATGTCGCTGAAACGCTCGTCGCAGGCGTCCCATACCAGTTCGTGCAGTCCGTAGGAGTCGAGCATCGCGAATAATCCCTTTTGTCTTTTCGCCCAATGTTAAAGCGCGGTCATAAACGCGCCGGGATGATTTACGGGCACATAACGTATAATTAACGTGAGGCCGATTACGGCGAGGTGCGAGCCCAGAGAGGCAAGGTGGGAACCATGTGCTTCAGACCCAGCGCGGTAGAAAAGAGAGACGTACAGATGGCCACCTGCCCGACATGCGGCATGCCCGTGGCAGCGGAAGAAGGCGTCACGAGCGGCACGTGCCCCTACTGCGGAGACCCGATCTCGTCGCAGCCGCCTGACGATTACGGCAGGGTCGACCCGGCGTATCAAAACAGGATCATCTAGGGAGCGGCGCTGTCTAGAACTCCACCTCTGCGAGCTCGTCCAAGTCGTCGATCGCCGTGGTCACGGTGTTTTCGACCACGGTCACGGAAGCCGCCGTGGTCAGGTTGCCGTCGATACCGGTGACGTCGCTCTGCAGAGCTGCAACGTCGGCAGCAAGCGAAGACACGGATACGTAGTCGACCGGCTGCACCGTCCCGATCGTCACGCGCGCGACCACCGAGTCCCCGAACGTGCGCATCCTGCGCACGATGCGGGCCTTCAGCCGCCATTCGGGGTCCCTGCTCGTGTCGATGACCGCCACCGTGTCGCCGAGCCCGGCGTCGTCGGCATCGAGGGCCGCAACGTCCACTTCGTAGGAGACCTTGGGCTGCACCGCCTCGGCGAGCGCCCGGCGCGTCAGAGCAAGCAGCCTGGCGGGGTCGGTGACGTCTGAAAGCTTCACGCCGGAAAGATACACGGTATCGCCGTCTACGCCGATGTCGGTCATGGCGTCGAAGGGCTATTCGATCGTGGTGGTGACAGCCAAGCCGGTCGGGTCGTTGTTGGCGTCCAATATAAGCGCACGGCACGATTCCGTGTCGATGATCGCGGTGACTTTGCCGTTCGAGTCAGCGCTCGTCGGCCGGTCGAGCGAGACTTCGCGAAGGGCGACGACGGCAAGAACGTTCCGTAGGCGGCGAACAACACGCCTACGGCAGCAACAGCCAGTGCCGTTAAAGCGACCCTGAATGCGCGCTT
This sequence comes from Coriobacteriaceae bacterium, assembly GCA_015062635.1. Classification (GTDB taxonomy): domain Bacteria; phylum Actinomycetota; class Coriobacteriia; order Coriobacteriales; family Eggerthellaceae; genus UMGS1519. The sequence continues at coordinate 1,880 of SUUF01000053.1, forward strand.
GGCTTTCACCGGTTCACCATGCCTTGCGGAAGGACAATGCGTATCTGGGTTTAAACGGTATCCCATTCATCGGGAATCCACTGACAGGTATCCGCGAGCAACTCAACGTTGCGCGGGCTGCCGCTCGCCAGCGCCTCGCGCCAGGATGCCAGGTATTCTTCCTTCGTGACGCCGGCTTCCTTTTTGGCTTTCATGTCCTTGAGCAGGAATGCTTTCGCGTCATCGTCGAGCAATGCACCACCGGTAATCATTTCGAGCGCTTTTTCGGAAAGCTCGAAGCCGTCGTTGC
>SUUF01000053.1:2268-13300 GCA_015062635.1 Coriobacteriaceae bacterium
TCGTTATCGCGATGTGCGATGGCTATTGGCTATTCGCCGATTCGCCCCGTCTGACCGGGAGTCACGGGCGGCTGGATGGTGCTCGGGCTGTAAGGCATGCCAGAGGCCGTCACCTGGGCAGACTGGTCGGGAACATAATGGGAGCCGCGCGGCACCGAGAAGTCATCGAAGCCGCCGTCGGACTCGGGGTCGAGCGACTTGCCGCGGCGCCAGACCCACCAACCCTGGATAACGCTGCCGGTGGTGAAGATGAGGCAGAGCACGGCGAGGATGAACATGACAACCGGGATGCTCATCAGCAGGGCGAACACGATGATGAAGATGATGGAGGAGACCCACTTGTTCAGGCGCGGGAATGCAGCGCGTGAAAGCGCGACCGCCGTGTAGACGATGCACAGGACGGTGATGCACAGGCACAGCGCGAACAGAGCGAACGAGATGGGCCAGCACACCAGCGTGAACAGCAGGCCAATGCCGAGAACCGGCAGCAGGATGAGGCCGAGGATGCCGGTGATGAGGATGGCGACCGGACGATTGCGGACCAGGCGTCCGGTGGAGTCGACGACCTCGGTACGCAGGACGAGTAGCATGAAGATGCCGATGAGCAGCATGCTGATGAGCGTCTTGACGAGACCCTCGATCCACGACTGGCTGCCGATGCTCGCGAAGCTGTCGCCGACATTCAGCTTGTCGTCATATTGGGCCTGCGTGAAGTTGAAGCTTCCGATCTTGGCGGTCGAGGCGATGGACGGCTCCTGCTCGGCGGTGACGTTCAGCGCGCCCTTGACCACGATGTACGGGTCGATGACGACAGACTGAGCGGTGACGTTCACATTGCCCTCGAAGGTGCCCTTCAGGTAGACCGTGCGGCCAGCCACGTTGGCGTTGGTTACGTCGACCGACAGGTCGAGGTTGTTGCCGGCGGCGAAAAGCTCTTGGCCGGTGGTTCCGGAAACCGTGATGTTGTTACCGGCGATGAACAGGTTGCTTGCAGTCTTCATACCGGAAATGTTGATGGTGGTGCCGGAAACGAACGCGTCTGCGCCGACGGTCTGATCGTTCAACGTGACGCCGTTGCCGAATGCGAACAGGTTCGCGACCACCTTGTCGCCGGACGAGCTGACGTCGTCATTGGCGATCATGAGGTCGTTGCCGAGGAGGCCCGAGAAAGAGGTCGTCTGCTCGGCGGCGTCTTTGGCGGCATGCTCGACAGCGTCGTTATCCTTCTCGGAGGCCTTGGAGGAATCGTCCGAGGCCTTGGACGATTCGCTCGCAGCCGACGAGCTGGAGTCGGGAGCGGCAAAGGCGGCGCCAGTCGAAAGCCCGAGCAGGCCGAACGACAGGCACACCGCAATCGCCGCTGCCAGGAACACCTGCCAGCTGCGCGATCCCGCGACTGTCTTGGTACTAGATTGCATTGTCATCCTCCTTCGTTTTGGTGCATCTTCTGATGAAATGGCGGTTGTTCCGCCGTGAAACCTATGTCCGGGGCGGCCGTGGATACGAGGTATCGCACGACGCGTCGTAGTAAGGTTGCGTCTCGGCGAGCATGCGCTCGCATTTCTGCGCGAGCTTCTTCATCGCCTCTTTGCCGACCGGAAGCCACAGCGGCATCTTGTCGGACATCGTGACGTCGAAGACGAGCTTTGCGACCTTCACCGGATCGCCATGTTGGCGATAGTTATGCGACAGGCAGTAATCGAGCGCCGCATGCGCCGCCGAGCCCTCGTATTCGGGCAATGTGCGCGACGCGCGCTTGAGCGAGCTGCCGTCGAAGAAGTTCGTGCGGATCATCCCGGGGCACACCGCCATGCACTGGATGCCGAATTCGGCGAGCTCGTCGGAAAGCACCTCGGTGAGGCCGACGATCGCGAACTTGGTCGTGTCGTAGAGCGACCCGCCGGGATCGGTCGCGTACCCGCCCATCGACGCGATGTTCACGATACGCGCGAAATCGCTCGCCCTAAGGTGGGGGAGCGCTGCGCGGGTCACGTTCATCGGTCCGAAGACGTTTGTCTCGTAGATGGCGCGCGTCTCGGCATCGGTGGTTTCCTCGAGCGCCCCGAAGATGCCGTATCCGGCATTGTTCACGAGGATGTCCAGACCGCCGAAACGCTCGACCGCGGCATCGACCGCCGCCTGGATCGAATCGAGGTCGGTCACGTCGAGCGAAACCGCCAGCAGATGCTCATCTTCTCCGAGCGCGTCGACGACCGCCTGCGGCTTGCGTGCCGTCGCGACGACGTTTTGCCCGTTTTGAAGCGCAATGCGGGCGAACTCCAAGCCCATGCCGCGGCTCGCGCCGGTTATGAGCCATGTCCTGCTTTCCATATCGTCTTGCCCCTTTCAGGTGCCGCCTAGTTCGCGACGTTCACGCGAATGCCAACGAACTGGGCGTTTTCGGGAGCACCCTCGATTTCGTAGACCTGCGAAAGGTCGCATGCCGAAATCGTGTACTCGTATTTCTTCTTACCCTTCTCGAAGGTGCCCGACAGGTTCTTGTTTCCCATCGTGTCCTCGGCGATGTCGGCGATGTCCGCATCTTCGAACCCCTGCGATTCGATCGCCGCCGCGATGGCTTCCTTCGCATCGGTCGAATCGAAGTCGGCGTAGCGCAGGCGAAGCTCCGCATCGTTCACGCGGCTCACGATGAAACGCCACGAACCCAGCAGGTAGCGCGCCTGATCGACCGGCCCCATGTTCTCGAGGCCATCCGCATATGCCGCAGCCGCGACATCCGGGTCGAGGTCTGATGCGATCTTGAACACGTCGAAGCCGTCGACGTTGCGGTCTTCCTCGTTCGAGTTGTCATATATGTTGTAGCCCGATTCGTGGAAGGCCTTCATCATGTCCTCGTTCGACTTCCCGGCGAATTCGCGCATCACCGGCAAATCGAGGCTCACATCGCGATCGAGCGCTTCCTCGACCAGCGCCTGCGTGCGCGCCACATCCTGCGAGACCGTTGCGTTGTACGCGAAGATGAGCGCGGCCGAGATGATGATGGCGATGGCGAGGATGGGCAAGAGCTTCTTGCGCTCGGAACGCGGGAACTCGATGGTCGAGCCGATCTCGCTCGCATCCAGATAGCGCACCGGGCCTTCATTGCGCATGGAAATATTCCCGGCTTGCTTGCCGAGAAACGCAGGCGCTTGTGTGTTTTGATCGCGGTTCGCCTGGGTGGGCATCATCACTCCTGTCGTTCACATTATGGCGATTATACCGCATGGCTCAGGTAAGCAACCATGTGTGCTATCTTGAATCGCTGATTGGAGGAACTACCAATGGACCTATCTATATTCACGACGGCTGAAGCATGGATAAGCCTCGGAACGCTCATTTTCCTTGAAATAGTACTTGGCGTTGACAACATCGTGTTCATCGCCATCACCACCGACCGTCTTCCCGCCGAGCAGCAGAAGCTCGGCCGCAAGCTCGGCCTTGCCGGCGCGATGATCATGCGCTGCCTGTTCCTATGCTTCGCCGCGTGGCTCGTATCGATGACCCACCCGCTTTTCACCCTCGACATCGGCGGGTACCAGCTCGATGTGACGGTGCGCGGGCTCGTGCTGTTCTGCGGCGGCCTGTATCTTATATACAAGGGCATCGCCGAGTTGCGCAGCGTCTACTCGCTTTCGACCGAGAAGGCCGAGGCGGAAACCGGCGAACGCAAGCATTCGCATCTGATATCGCTTCCGGTCGCCATCGGCACGATCATGGTGATGGACATCGTGTTCTCCATCGATTCCGTCATCACCGCCGTCGGACTCGCAAACCACCTCATCATCATGATCATCGCGGTCATAACCGCGGTCATCATCATGATGGTGTTCATCGACGCAATTTCCGACTTCATCAATGAGCATGTCGAGATGAAGATCCTCGCGCTGTTCTTCATCAGCGCGATCGGCATCCTGCTCGTGCTCGATGGCATCGGCATCAATTCGGGCATCGAGGTGCTCGACATGCACATGGAGAAGCTCATGGTGTACTTCGCGATGGTGTTCTGCCTGGGCATCGAGCTGTTCCAGATGGCGTACAACACCCGTCACCGCGAGTTCGTGCAGGAGCAGCACGTCGAGCAGCTCAAGCGCGTCGTGATGGGGTATCCCGCCGACCCGTCGAATGCGGTTGACGACGACCTGTCCGACGACGAGGACGAGAAACGCGGCATCAAGAAACGCTGACGAAACGGGCGCATAAGTAGAAAGGGCCGGAAGCTGTCTTCCGGCCCTTCTTTATGGATAGCCCCCGAGGCACCTGACAAAGGCACCGGAGGGGTTTGTCAGGTCGATAGGAGCCAATGTTACGAAGGCTTCGAGGGAACGTTGCGCACGTTCGCTCATCGCATATTGCGCGTCATTAACCTGTAGGGGCTTATCAGGTTCGCAGAAACGTTACTCTTCGTAATGCTCGACGCATGCCTCCGACACGACGAATCGCGCGGCCAAGGGAAGGAGCCGCGCCTCGAACGGCGTGGCGGCGTTGCCGGGCTCGCCGTCATACTGCAACTGCAGCGGGGGTTCGGCTGAGACCTTCAGGCTCTTGCAGCTGAGGATCTCGACGGTGTCGCCGCGGTCGGGGTAACCGCCATTGCGGTCGAGGATCGTCGCCATGAAGGTCGGAATCAGGCCGAACGCGTTATCGGTCTTCAAGATGATGAGGTCGAGCATCCCATCGCGCGGCTGGTTGTCGTGCGTCAGCGCGATGTCGTATTGCATCTTCGAGAAATTCGCCACCATCACCGAGAGGCCATCGGCCTCGCGCGGCTCGCCATCGACCTCGAGCGTGAAATGCGATTTCTGGGGGTTGGGGTTCAGGAAGGCCGCCTGGAAATAGGCCATCGGGCCCAGCAGCTGCTTGTTCTCTTCGGCGGCCTTCATGATGGTCGCATCATAGCCGCAGCCGGCCACGAGGAAGAATCCATGCGTTTGCCCGGCGAACGTGATCTCGCCCATGTCGAAATCGAGCGTGCGCATGTCGTCGAGCAGCTTCGCGATGGCGTGGGGTTCGTCCGGCGAGAACAGGTTCGTCGCCAGGGCGTTCGAGGTGCCCGAGGGGAAGGGGAGCAGCGGAATTCCCGTGTTGCGCAGCTCGTATCCCACGCGGGCGATGGTGCCGTCTCCGCCGCTCGCAACGACGACGTCGTATTCCTGCGCGTCGGCGAGTTTGTCGGGGCGGGGATGGTCCTTGTCGAAGCAGCGCAACGTTATGTCGTTCTGCGGCTTCGAGATGCTCCGCATGAAATCGTAGATCGCGCCGTCGCCATACCCTGAAGATTGGTTGTGTAATATGAGGATTTTCACATGGCCCCCTAAAGTTGCTATGATTGTGGCCATTATACGTGCACTCAGCGTGTTGCAAGGTGTCGACATGATGTCATTGTGATGCGAAGCGACTGAAGACCGCGCAGTCGGCGGATTCCAGCGAGGAAACCGCGTGGCGAATCCTTCGACTGCGCGCACTTCGCGTGCTACGCGGGCATGACATGGGGCGGAAGCGCGCCTTCCGCATGACTTCCCTTGCTTTGCGCCAGGAGTGCTGGCAATGGGAATGGCATATGACCGTATATATAAACAGTCAAGATGAGCTCGACGCGTTCATCGAGCGCAGCATGGGCTGCAAGATACTCGCAATCGACACCGAGTTCTTGCGCGAGAAGACCTATCGGCCGCGCCTGTGCCTGCTGCAGATGGCGACCGAGAACGAGATCGTGCTCGTCGACCCCTTCGAGGTGTACGACCTCTCGGGTATCTCGGAGCTGTTCCTCGACGGAAACATGATGAAGATCGTGCATTCCGGGCGGCAGGACATCGAGATCTTGTATCACGAGGTGGGCGTGATGCCCTGGCCGCTGTTCGACACGCAAATCGCGGCAGCCGTCTTGGGCTATTCGCAGCAGATCGGCTACGGGCCGCTCGTCCATGCGGAATGCGGGGTGACGCTCGACAAGCTCGATTCCTTCAGCGATTGGGCGCACCGTCCCCTTGCCGCAAGCCAGCTTCGATATGCCGCCGATGACGTGATCTACCTGCCGCAAACCTATCGCAACCTGCGACAGCGCCTGGAAGAGAAGGGCCGCCTGCGGTGGCTCGACGGCGACTTCCGCGATTTGGTGAACCCGAAACGGTATGAGCCCAACCCCTACGAGCGCTACAAACGGTTGAAGAAGGGAAGCCAGCTCAACCGGCGCCAGATGAACGCAGCGCGGGAACTGGCCGCATGGCGCGAGCTGAAGGCCGAATCGCTCGACCTGCCGCGCAAGTGGGTGCTGACCGACGAGCAGATCGTCGAGGCCTGCAAACGCGAGACGCGCACGATAGACCAGCTCATGCTCGTGCGCGGCATGCGCGAGAAACTCTCGACCGATGAGGCGCGCACGATCGTCAAGATGATGAACAAGGCCCTGGACGCGCCGAAAGAGGAGTGGCCGGAGGCGCCGCGCAAGAGCAAGAACGAGCGCAACGTCGATGACATCGTCGACCTGATGACGGCCCTCGTGCGCTTGCGCGCGAGGGAAAACGACATCGCATTCCAGACGCTCGCGAACCACGATGCCCTCCAGGCCATCGCCCGGGGGCACTACGAGGATGTGGAGCTGCTCGAGGGATGGCGCTACGACATGATCGGCGGCGAGCTGCTCGAACTGCTGCAGGGGAATATCGCCCTGGTGGTCGATGGCCGGCATATCAAGGCCAAGCGCATCGAGGACGACGAGCTCTGAGTTTGCAATTACTTTGCAGCGGTCCGACACGGCTCGGGCGGCGCCGCGCTTGCCGTATACTTTCCCCAAAAGAGTAAGGAGCAAGCATGGAAACATCGTATCTACTGGTATTCTTGATAACCTTCTTCATCGGCGGCGCTTCGCAATGGTATGTCACGAAGACGCTGCGCCAATACTCGAGCGTGCCCTCGTGTTCGGGCTGGAGCGGCGTGCAGGCGGCCAACGCCATGATGGCGCGCTATGGCATCGGCCAGCTTCCGGTGCACCGCGGCCGCGAGAACGAAGACCATTTCGACCCGACGACCAATTCCATCACGCTCGACCCGCATGCCTATGGCGAGGACTCGGTTACCTCGGTGGCAACGGCTTGCCACGAAGTGGGCCATGCCTGCCAATTTGCGGAAGGCTACACGATGATGAAGGTGCGCGCGCTGCTCGTGCCCGCGGTGAATTTCACCCAGCGTACCTGGATCATCCTCGTGCTCGCGGGCGTGTTCCTCGGCATGACGGGCCTGGCCTGGCTCGGCATCGCGTTCTATGCGGTGGCGGTGCTGTTCCACGTCGTGACGCTGCCGGTCGAATTCGACGCGAGCCGCCGCGGCTTGGCCTACATGCAGGAAACCGGCGCCTTGCAAGGCGACTTGGCCGGCGCCCAGAAGGTGCTGCGCGCATGCGCGCTCACGTATGTGGCCGCCGCGCTCATCTCGGTCATCGAGCTTATGTACTGGATCCAGTACGTGCGCGAGTAATCGAAACCCGGTTTCATGATGTTTGACGACTACGCGCCGCAGGATGCGCTGCGAGACGGCGAGGCCCCTGCTAAGCAGGCGCTGACCGTTTCCGGCGCGATGGCGCTGGCCAAGGCGTCGCTCGAACAGTGCTACGTCACGCTTGTCGGCGAGGTTTCGGAACTATCCGACAAGGCGGGGTACAAGGCCGTGTATTTCACGGTGAAAGACGACAAGGCGAGCCTGCCCTGCATGATGTGGATGAACCGCTACCGGTCTTCCGGCGTCGTGCTGAGCATCGGCTCGCTGGTGGAGTTGACCGGGCGGTTCACGCTGTATGCGGCGAAGGGCCGCATGAATTTCGATGTCCATGGCCTGAAGCTCGCCGGCGAGGGGAACCTGCGCATGCAGGCTGCGAATCTCGCGCGGAAGCTCGAGGCGGAAGGCCTGATGAACCCCGCGCGCAAGCGCCCGATTCCCAAATATCCCGAGAGCATCGGCCTTGTGACCTCGCCCCGCGGCGCCGCGGTGCATGACGTGTTGCGGACGCTGCGCAGGCGGTATCCGCTGGCGACCGTTCGCCTTGCCGGCGTTCCGGTGGAGGGCAAGGATGCGCCACGGTACCTGGCCAACGCCATAGCGGCCGTGGCCGAAAGCGACGCCGAGGTGCTGCTGCTCGTGCGCGGCGGCGGCTCGTTCGAAGACCTGATGCCCTTCAACGACGAGGGGCTGGCACGCGCCATCGTCGCCTGCCCGATTCCGGTGGTAACGGGCATCGGGCACGAGCCCGACACGTCGATAGCCGACATGGTGGCCGACTTCCGCGCCTCCACGCCGACGGGGGCTGCCGAAGCGGTGTCGCCGCGACAGGAAAACCTGCAGCAGGGATTCAAGAATGCCGCCGCGCGCATCGCGAGCGCATGCGGGCGAACGGTCGAGGGGCTCGAATCGTCGCTTGACGCCTTGGCGTCGCGACCTGTGTTGCGCGACCCGGGCCTGCTGTTCTCGCAGGATTCGTTCGAGCTCGACAACCTCGCGATGCGCATGCAACGGGCCATTCCGCAGGGAATCGCGAAAGACGAACGTGAATTGGCGCACGCGTATTCGCTGCTCGCCCGGCTGGCGCCTTCGCTCGTAAGCCGCCAGCTGGCCGAAACGGCTGCGATGCAGGCGCGCCTTTCCCATGTGGGCGCCGGTTTGTGCGCGAACGCAGAGCAGGAGCTCGCCCTGGCGGCCGCGCGGTTGAACGACCTCTCGCCGCTTGCGGTGCTCGGGCGTGGCTATGCCATCGCGCGCGATTCGGAAGGGCATGTCGTGAAGAGCACGCATCAGGTGACGTCGGGCGAACGCATCGACATCGCCGTTTCCGATGGCAGCATCGCCTGCCATGTCGACTGATAGGAGGAACCATGGAGGAATCCGCGAAGAAGCCGATCGAGGAGCTCACCTTCCGCGAGGGGATGGATGAGCTGGGCAAGATCGTAAATGCGCTCGAGTCGAACACCCTCGAGCTCGAGGAAAGCCTCAAGCGCTATGAGGAGGGCATCGCCTTGCTCCGCATGCTGCGCGCGCGCCTCGATGGCGCCCAGCAGCGCGTCGATGTGTTGATGGGCGAGCTCGAGCAGACCGCGACCGATGAGGAGATCGACACCAACCTGAACAAGGCCTAGCCATTTACCCGGTTCCGTCCAAATGGCGCAATTACCCGTTCGCCTGCTCATTTACCCCTTCCACCGCTTGCCGAAACGCATGGTTTGATTGCACATTCGCATCCATTTGTCCCTAAAATATGAGTGTAGGTAAGGATAGGAGTTTTTGGATGCATGTCCTAGTAATCAACGCAGGTTCTTCCTCCTTGAAGTACCAACTCGTTCATGTCGAGACCGGGCGCGTCATCGCAAAGGGAATTTGCGAGCGCGTTGGTTCGCCCGAATCGTTCATCAAGCACGAGCGCAACGACGAGAAGACCGTCACCGAGCTTCCGCTGCCCGACCATGTGGCATCGGTGCATGCCGTCATCGACGCGCTCGTCGGTGGCGATAACCCGGCAATCGCGTCGCTCGACGACATCAACGCCTTGGGTTTTCGCATCGTGCACGGCGGAGCGTATTTCGACAAGTCGGTCATCATCGATGAGGACGTCATCGCCAAGATCGACGAGCTCGCCGAGCTTGCGCCGCTGCATAATCGCCCGGCCATCTCGGCTATCCGCGCATGTCAGGGCATGATGCCGAACACGCCGATGGTGGCCGTGTTCGACACCTCGTTCTTCCAAACATTGCCGCCGGCGGCCTACCTGTATCCCATTCCGTACGAGTATTACGAGAAGTACGGCATCCGCAAATACGGCGCACACGGCACCTCGCATCGCTATGTCGCCTACCGCGCCGCGAACATGCTCGGCGAGTCGCTCGACGACCTGAAGATCATCACCTGCCACCTGGGCAGCGGCTGCTCGATGACGGCCATCGACCACGGCCAGGCCATCGACACCTCGATGGGCTTCACGCCGCTCGACGGATTGATGATGGGCACGCGCTGCGGCATCATCGACCCGGCGATCGTGCCGTTCCTGATGGACCACGAGCATCTTTCTACCGCTGAGATCAACGAGGTGCTGAACAAGAAATCGGGGCTCTTGGGCATTTCCGGCACGAGCAACGACCTGCGCTCCATCGACGAGGCGGCCGACAAGGGCGACCCGCGTGCGGCGATGGCCTACGAGATGTTCGCGCATTCCGTGAAACGCTACATCGGTTCCTACACCTACCTGATGGCCGGCGTCGACGCCATCGTGCTGACGGCGGGCGTGGGCGAGAACAGCGCCAAGATGCGCCGCCTGATTTTCGCCGGCATGCAGCGTCTGGGCATCCGCATCGACGACAAGAAGAACAAGATCCAGGGTTCGTTCGAGCGCATCATCTCGCATGACAAGTCGCGCGTCACCGTGATGGTCATTCCCACCGACGAGGAATACATGATCGCGAAGGACACCTACGAGATCGTGAAGGAGCTCTAGCCCGCGCTGCTGGGCCTTATGAATGGAAACGAGCCGGTGCAAGACGCCGGCTCGTTTTTGTTTGGGAACAATGTGTTGTGCTGCCTTACGAGCGTTCTCGAGCATTGCATGAGCGTGTCTACGTTCACGAGAGGCATTTAGCAATCATGGGCCCGCATCCTTCGCCATTACGAGACTTGGGCTCGCATCCTCCGTCATTACGAGACTTGCGCTCGCATCCCGATGCGTCATTTCGACGAGCGCAGCGAGGATAAATCTCCCCTGCATCAACCGTAGTCGGGACGCTGGAGATCCCTCACTTCGTTCGGGATGACGTATGGGCGATTTCCTGCCCCAATTATGACGGCGTACGTATCTAAACCGCAATCAAACCCGCCGTGCAGCTTTGCGGAACATTTCGCCAAAATACTGCAGGTATGAACTCTGTGCAGGGCCGAAACGCCAATTAATTGCAGGTATGAATTCATACCTGCAATTAATTGGCGTTTCAAGCCCAGGTGAGAGTTCATACTTGCAAATATTTGGCGCGACCCCCAGAGAACATAGTGCATACCTGCAATATTT
>SUUF01000054.1:0-5800 GCA_015062635.1 Coriobacteriaceae bacterium
GCCCCGTGCGTTTCGGGCGAAGGGGCTGAGTTCACAGATCTTGCTCACGAAAGCCGAGCTTGCAGAATGAGTCGAAGGGCTTCGCCCTGGCTCGTACTTTTGGGTTTGCAAACTTTTTCAACTTACGGGACATCCGAGCATCATTTTGGGCTGTCTCTCGAGCGTCAAAGGCCCCGGATGCAAACTTTTTCAACTTACGGGACATGAAAACCGATAATCATGTCCCGTAAGTTGAAAAAGTTTGCATCCGGGGCCCTTTTAGCCGCCTCAACCCATGGTTTTCACATCGCGATGTCCCATAAGTTGAAAAAGTTTGCATGGGCGTAACAAGCGGAAGGATTCTGCTGCGCGGAATCCTTCCGAAGCCCACGTGATTAACGGTCCGAAGGGCACGGCATATGGTCGGGGCAATCGGATATGCAGTCCCAGCTCGCACCGCCGGATACCGCCTCAAGCTCCTCGTCGCTCAGGTCGTACCCCTCCTCCTTGGCAAGCGCAATCATATCCTCGGGCGTCTTGCAGGCTTTGGCCTTTTCCTGCTGCTCGGGCGTTAGGTTCTCGAAGTTCATCACTACCCCCTTATGGTCGGGTTCCCACTATCTCTCGAAATGCGTTCGGCATAGCCGGCCAAACGGTTTCTCATCCAAAAAGGATACTCCTCTTGGAGTTCTCTGGCGCGATGAGGATAACCGCACCAACCCGCTCTCCTGATACCTGAGCGGGCACCCTCGCTCTGACCGCAACGGAAAGCGGGCCAAAAGGGGTATCCCTTTTGGCCCGCTCTGAAATGCGGCGATGTTGCTGCTTCAGCCTTAGCGGCTCGACCAGCCGCGGTAGATGGTCTGGTCGCGATCGGGGCCGACGGCGATGATGCTGATGGGCACACCGATAAGGTTCTCGAGGTACAGCACGTAATTGCGCGCGTTCTCGGGCAGCTCCTCGAAGGTGCGGCATCCGGTGAGGTCCTCGCCCTTCCAGCCCGGAAGCTCCTCGTACACCGGGGTCACGTGCTTCGGGTACATCACGCTGTGCTGCATCGGGAAGTAATCGTAGGTCTTGCCATCGGCCTCGTACGCCACGCACACCTTGATGGTGTCAACGCACGAAAGCACGTCGAGCTTGGTGAGGGCCACGTCGGTGAGGCTGTTGCAGTCGGCAGCGTACCGCGCGATAACCGCGTCGAACCAACCGCAGCGACGCTTGCGGCCAGTGGTCACGCCATACTCGCCGCCCACTTCGCCGATGAGGTCGCCGATCTCGTCGTCGAGTTCGGTCGGGAACGGGCCGGAGCCCACACGCGTGATGTAGGCTTTCTCGATGCCGATGACCTTCGTGATGGCCTTCGGGCCGACGCCGGTACCGGTGCAGGCACCGCCAGCGCAGCAGCTCGAAGACGTGACGAACGGATACGTGCCATGGTCGAGGTCGAGCAGGGTGCCCTGCGCGCCCTCGAACAGGATGTTCTTGCCCTCGCGCAGCGCCTGGTTCAGCAGCTGGGCGGTCTCGGCAACATGCGGGCGAATGACCTCGGCATACGGGCGGCACCAATCGAGCAGCTGCTCGACCGTGTAGGTATCGAGGCCATAGTGCTCGAGGATGTGGTTCTTCGAAGCGAGCGCGGTCTCGAGCTTCTTCTCGAGGATGTGCTCGTCGAGCAGGTCTTGGATGCGGATGCCGATGCGCTCGGCCTTGTCCTGATAGCAGGGGCCGATGCCGCGCTTCGTCGTGCCGATCTCGTTCTTGCCCAGGCGCTTTTCGGCAGCGCCGTCGAGGTCGATGTGGTACGGCATGATGACATGGGCATCGCAGCTGATGGCCAGGCGCTCGGTCGAGATGCCGCCTGCATGGAGCATCTCCATCTCTTGCACGAGCACGCTCGGGTCAACTACCACGCCATTGCCGATAACGGGAACGCACGAATCGTACAGCACGCCCGACGGCATGAGGTGAAGCGCGAGCTTCGTGTCGCCGTGAATAACCGTGTGTCCTGCGTTGTTACCTCCCTGGTAGCGCACGACATAGTCGTAATCGCTCGAGATGAGGTCCGTAATCTTACCCTTGCCTTCGTCGCCCCACTGGGCGCCGACGAGTACCGTAGACGGCATGTTCGGTGTCCTTTCAGCTTCCCCCGCACCTGGCGGGCCCTTGTGGCCACACGCCATGCACCGGCGTGCTCCATTGCGGTATTGTACGCCACCTGACCGCGGCAAACGGAAGATAACGGCTTTCGCACAAATGAAACGGTGACCGCAAGTGTTCTCCCACGCGACCAGCGCGTTGTTACGACAAGCTCACCACGTTCACGCCGGTATCCAGCTCGCAGATGAGCTCGACCACTTCCTCGTGGCAGGTGAAGAGCAGCACTTGGCGCATCGTCGAAAGCTCGATGAGCGCACGCGCAGCGGCGCGACGGCGTTCGGCATCGAAATTCACGAGGATATCGTCGGCAAGCACCGGAACGGCACGGCCGACATCCCCCACGCTCATCAGCAAGGCGATGCGCAAGCACAGGTACAGCTGCTGACGTGTCCCGAGCGAGAGCAGCATCGGGTCGCGCACGTCGCCGCGGCCGTTCACCACCTGCACCTCGTTCGAGGCAGAAAGCCTCACCTGCACCCACATGCCGTCGGTCATATCCTCGAACAAGCGGCTGGCCAGGCGATACACCTCGGGCTGGCTCTGCGATTCCCACTGCGCGATGGCGGCGGAAAGGTTGCGCCGCGCAAGCAGCAGGCTCGCGTAGTCGCGCTTCGATTCGGCCAGGCGGCACCGCACGGCCGCCCGCTCCTGCTTCAGCTCGGCGAATGAACTCGATTCGCGCGCTTGCGCCAGGCGCTGGGCGAGTTCGCCGGAACGGGTGTCCATGCGCTCGGCCTCGGCCATCATCTGGCGGCGCCGCTCGATGGCATCGGCCACCAGCGCCTCGAATGCGGTGACATCGGCCACGCCGGCATCTTCCAGCAGCTCATCGCGCTGAGCGTGCGTGCGCGCGATGTTCTCGTCGACGACGGCGATCTGCGCTTGCACGCCCTGCCGCTGCTGATTGAACAGGGCGCTTCCCGCCCGCAGCTCGCGGGCGTCATCGAGCAGGCTCCGCGCCCGGCGCAGGCTGCGGCCCGCACTCGACAGGTGGTTGAAATGGAAATACGACGCGATGCGCTCGCCCATTTCCGAAAGCTCGGCCTCGCAGGCATCGAGCTTCTTCTGATCTTGCAGCATCACCCACCGGGCATCCTCGAGCCGCTGCTCAACCGTCGGCCCCGACGTATCGGGACGCAGCGCCACCACCAGGGCGGCAGCGCCCATCACCAAGGCGGCAAGCACGAGGAATATGCCGAACGCCGTGATGGAAAGGCTTGCTATGGACGCACCGTAGATGGTCGTGGGAATGCCCGCGACCAGCGCGATTGCCGGCAGGATGATTGAAAGCGCCATCTGACCTGCCGTTTTCGTGCGCGTGGCCGTCGGCACGCCCTGCGCCGCCGATTCGGCGAGCACCTCGTAGGCGGCCGTGGAATCCTTCACGTCGCGCTTCGCGTAATCCACGGCGTTCATCAGCCGGTCGCGCTCCACCTGGAAGTCTTCGAGCGTATCGCGGATGGCCCGCTCTTCGGCCGCGCTCAGGTCGCGCAATGCCGCCTGGTCATCGGTAATCGCCTCGCCAAGCGCGGCGATGCGCTGCTCTTCGGCATCGATGTCGTCCAGTTTCGCATCGAGCTCGAGCCGCTGTTCCTCGAGCTCGGCAATCTGATGCTCAAGCTTCTGGACGAGCGACAAATCGGCCGAACGCCCCTCGATGAGCGCATTGAGCTCATCATGCTCGCGGGCAAGCTCTGCGCGTGCCGGCTCGAGCGCCTCGTATTCGCGGCGCTCGGCGATAAGCCCCGCCGCCTCGCGTTGGGCCTCGTCGATTTGCGCCTCCACGGCCGACAGGCGCGTGGTCAGGTTCGTGATGGAATGCTCGACGCCCGCCGCCTTCGAGGTGTAACTCGCGATGCGCGCATCGATTTCGCGCAGCGCGAGCACGGGCGAGACCGCCGTCCCAGCGCCCGCCGTCAGCAGGCGCGAGGTAACCGCGCCTGCATCGTCGAGCGAAAGCAACTCATCGCTGTCGAGGGCGAACACGGTCTGGTAGGTGCTCACGTCGATGTCGTCGAGCAAGCCCTGATCATCGGTCACGCCATCGGCGTTTCGCGTGCGCGCAAGCACGGCCTGACGGCCATCGTCGGTCGCGAACAACAGCTTGCCGCTGCGTTCGGCGTTTTCGGGTTTGTAGGTGTTCGCATGCGAGCGGCCATCAGGCCACCCGAACATCACGCCCGTTGCGAACGAGTTGAGCGTGGTCTTACCGCTCTCGTTCTTGCCGAACACGACGTTCATGCCGGGGGCGAACGGGCCCACCGAGGCATCGGTCATCTTCCCGAAGCTGTCGATGCTCATGCGCTCCAGATGCCAAGGGGAAAGGCGGCGGATTCTCATCGGGCATCACGCCCCTCACCGAGCAGGTCCATCACCAGGGCTTCGGCGCGCCGCTCCATCTTGCGCAGCGCCTTTTCCGAGATATTCGAGATGCCGATGCCGCGGTCGATGAATTCCTGCTGCAGATAGGCAATCTCGTGCGCACGGTTTTGCGCATGCGATTCGCTCACTTCGAGCAGCACCGCGGGGAACAGCCCTTCGGCCAGCAGCTTCTCGCGGTCGATGGGCATCGCGGTGGCATCGATGAGCGCATCGCAGTAGAAGCGGTCGTAGCTCTCGTTGATGCGTTGGCGCAGGTCTTCGAGCACACCCGGCTGGCGCAGCACCGCATGCAGCGGCGTCGTGCCCGAAAGCGTGATGCGCTCGATCATCTCGTCGCACGAAGCGTCCCCGTTCAGGCGGAACAGCTCGTCTTTCACCAGCGTCACCATGTCGGCCAGCGTGGCGCACGACGAAACGTCCACCTTCACGCGTTCCCACACCACGCTTGCCGTGGGAATGAACTCCAGCTGGTTGGGCTTGCCTTCGGTCAGCGTGACGAGATTCACGCCGCGCGCACCTGTGTCCTTCATCGCGCGCCCCTGGATGCACCCGGAAAACGCGATGCGCGGATTGTCGTCGCCATACACCTTCGGCGTGTGGATGTGGCCGAGCGCCCAATAATCCATGCCTGCCGAAAGGAGCTCGGCTGGGTCGGTGGGAGCCTTCGTGGGGTCGACGTCCAAGCCGGTGTGCAGCACGCCGATGGCAAACGGAACGGAGTAGCCCAGGTCGTCCTCGGCGGCCTTCCGCGTAATACCTTCGGCGATATCCTGCCCATACGGCCAGGTCTGGTTGTAATACCCGCGTCCCACGAGCAGCGCGAGCGGCTCGCCGTCGCGCTCGTACACGTAGTAGCCCGCCTCATCGCCCGGCGGGAACATGAAAACGGAATCGGGCAGCTTGCCGTATGCCCCTTGCCAGCTGGTGTAGGGGTCGTGGTTCCCCGTGCAGAAATACACGGGAATGTTTGCCGCGGCCAGGCGTTCCAAGCCGTCGCGGAAACAGGAGTAGTCGGCAAACGAGGGATGCGCGACGTCGAAGATGTCGCCGGCGATGACGACGAAGTCGACCGCATTATCGATGGCCGCGTCGATTACGCGGGCATATGCCTCCGGTATGGCCTCGACCATACGCCTGCCCCACGCACCCGATGCGGTGCGCAACCCCTTGAACGGCGCCCCCAAGTGAAGGTCGGCCGTGTGTATGAAACGAACCTGCTTACCCATGGCTACAGTGTACCGCGAATCCTGGCTGTTGCAGCCATTCCCTGCCAAATGCG
>SUUF01000054.1:5900-9960 GCA_015062635.1 Coriobacteriaceae bacterium
GCTACGTGAGCGAGGCTTGGAGCGGCAAGGCGGGGCATCTGGGCGGTTTTCAGCGGTTCAACTTAAATACGGGACTCGTCGAAATAGTCGTGGAAGCTCGTGTTCTCGGCGGTGTAGGCGAGCGTGATATCACGCGTGGGACCGTTGCGGTGCTTCGCCACGATGAGCTCGGCAACGCCCAGGTCGGGGCGCGAATCGCTTTCGGCCTCGGCTTCGTTCATCGAGCGGTCGATGAACATGACGATATCGGCGTCCTGCTCGATGGAACCCGATTCACGCAGGTCGGAAAGCTGCGGGCGCTTGCGGCCGCCGCGCATCTCGATGGCGCGCGACAACTGCGAGAGCGCAATCACCGGCATGTTCATTTCCTTCGCAAGCACCTTCAGGCCGCGCGAGATCTCGGCGACTTCGACCTGGCGGTTGTCGGGTCGATGCGTGGCCGGCTGCATCAGCTGCAGGTAGTCGACGATGATGATTCCCTTTTCCTTATCGCGCAGCTCTCGACGCGCCTTCGCGCGCAGCTCCAAGATGGAAAGCGCCGGCGTGTCGTCGACGTACAAGTCGAGGTTCGAAAGGCCGTTCAACGATTCGGTGATGAGGCTCCAGTCGTTCGCGTCCAGGTATCCGCCGCGCACTTTCGAGAGGCTCACGCGCGCTTCCGAGCACAGAATACGCTGCATCAACTGCACCGCGCTCATCTCGAGCGAAAAGAACGCTGTGGTCGCACCCGATTTCGCCGCATTCACGGCAAGGTTCAGGGCGAACGAGGTCTTGCCCACGCCGGGGCGAGCGGCAAGAATCACCAGGTCGCCGCCGCGGAATCCGCCGAACAGCGCGTCGACGTCGCGGAAGCCCGACGGGACGCCCGCCATATGCGATTGCTGGTCGGCGAGCTTGGTTATCTCCTCGAACGTCTCGGTAAGCAGCTCATCGGCCTTGCGAAACGTCGACGAGATGCGCTTTTCCGTGGCCGCGAACAGGGTCTTCTCGGCCTCTTCCACCACGACGTTCAAATCGTCGGGCGGGTTATATGCCAGCGCGCTGATGTCGTTGGACGCGCGGATAAGATCGCGCAGCACGGCCATGCGCTTCACGATGTCGGTATGCGTGCGCCAGTTGGTGAGGGCGAACGTATTGTCGGCGAGCTCGAGGAGGTAGGCACGCCCGCCGGCGGTTTCGAGCGTCCCCATGGCGCGCAGGTTTTCCGCAAGCGAGATGGGGTCGATATCGATATGGCGCTTGTACATGTCCATCATCGAGGTGAAGATATGCGTGTGCGCCGGCCGGAAGAAGTTCTCGGGCGTGAGCTTCGTCGCCACGTCTTCGATGGCCTCTTGATTCAGCATGCATGCGGCGAGCACCGATTTCTCGGCCTCGATGTTGTTCGGCCAGCCCCGGTTCGCCGGGTTGGATGCGTCTTGGGTGTTCTGCGGCATTGCGCCCTCCGTCAATCGCTGCGTAACTCGCCCATACTATCGCAGCCCGAGGCGAGCTCTTGCGTCCAAAACATGGGACTGTTGGGATAAATACGGAAAATCCCCCCGCCGCCATCTGCGACAGGGGGATGCAATTCGGCTTTTCCCCATTTCATGCTGGGGAAAACATGCGGATAAAGCACCGCATGTTATTCACAAGCCAGGCGTTACTCCTCGGTAGCCTCTTCAGCTTCCTCGGCGGCCTCGACGGTCTCTTCGACGACTTCCTCGACCTCGGCCTCGGGCTCATCGGTCGGGATAGCCTCGCCCTCGGCACCGACGAACACCGTGAGGGTGGCCTTGATCTCGCGGTACAGCGAGACGGCGACCTGGTGCTCACCAGCAACCTTGATGGGGTTGCGCAGGTCGATGCGCTTGCGGTCGAGCTCGATGTCGAACTGGGCCTTCACCGCGTCGGCGATCATCGCCGGGGTGACGGAGCCGAACAGCACGCCCTCTTCGCCGACCTTCGCGTCGACCTTCACCTTCATGGTGTCGAGCTGCGCCTTCAGCGCCGCAGCGTCGGCGAGACGCACCTCTTCGCGCTTGGCGATGTTCTTACGGCGCATCTCGAGCTGCTTCAGGTTGCCCGGGGTCGCCTTGATGGCGATGCCCTGGGGAAGCAGGTAGTTGTTCGCAAAGCCGCGGGCAACCTCGACGACGTCGCCTTCGCCGCCCTTGCCCTTCAGCTCGGAAAGCAGGATAACCTTCATCATTTACCCCCTGTTCCTACGGTCGCCGCGACCGCTGATGGAGGGGACCGCATACGGCATGAGCGCCATCACGCGAGCGCGCTTGACAGCGTTCGCGACGTCGCGCTGGTGCTGCACGCAGCAACCGGTGACGTGACGGGGCTTGATCTTACCGCGGTCGGTAACATACTTGCGCAGCACTTGAGTGTCTTTGTAGTCGATGTACTCCGTTCCCTCCTTGCAGAACTGGCAGTACTTACGACGAGGCTGCTTCATGTAATCGGCCATGTGCCTATACCTCTTTTCGTTTGCACTTAGAACGGGATGTCGTCGTCATAGACCGACGCGCTCACGTCCGGCTGAGCCTGCGGCACCGGCGCGGGGGCCTGCTGCGGCTGGGGTTGCGAATACCCCTGGTTGCCGTAGTTGTAGCCCTGGTTGCCATAGTTGTTGCCGCCGGCATTGTTGTTGAAGTTGTTGCCGGAATTGAAGCCGTAACCAGCACCCTGGTTATCGTTGCGGCTACTCATGAACTCCAGGTCGTCGACGATGACTTCGAGCTTCGAGCGTTTCTGGCCGTCACGCTCCCACGAGGAATAACGGAGCTTGCCCTCGATGGCCACCTTCAGGCCTTTGCGCAGGTATTGGGCGATAGCCTGGGCGCGCTGGCCGAACATCGTGCAGTCGACGAAGTTCGCGTAATCCTCCCACTCGCCGGTCTGGTTGTTGCGGCGACGGTCGTTCACGGCCACGCCGAAACCCAGCACCGACGTGCCGCTGGCCGTCTGGCGCAGCTCGGCATCACGGGTTAGATTTCCGCTGATGATAACTCGATTGATGCTCATTTCACTCCCTCTTTCAGAACTTGCCCGCACATTGCGGGCTCCCACAGATTAGTCGCGATCCTCGCGGCAGACGATCATGTGACGCTCGATGGCGTCAGTAATGCGCAGCACGCGGTCGAGCTCGGCGATGTTCGCCGGATCTGCATGGAAGTCGACGAGGGTGTAATCACCATCGGTAAGACCGTTGATTTCGTAGGCCAGCTTGCGCTTGCCCCAGTTATCGGCCTTGTCGATCGTACCACCGTCAGCGGTGATGACGTTCTCGATGCGCTTGTTGGCAGCGAGACGGGATTCTTCATCGATTGCGGGATTCACAAAAAACAACATTTCGTAAGCCTTCATCAGCTCACCTCCTCTGGACTCAACGGCTTCGGGCCCTCCCCGAAGCAGGATAGCTCGGCTATTCTAGCGGCCTAAGCCAGCCCGTGCAAGGAACACCCCGCCCACTTCCACGTCGAACCCACAAATCAGATGGCATCTGGGCTTTTTGCCGCACGATGGGGGACGAAGAATGCACAGCCAACCCAGATGCCGCATATCGAAGCGGGTCGGTTCGCGTTTCCGCCCCGCACGAATCACCCTACGCCCGGCATGCTCAAAAAAAGTTCCGAGAAAGCTCAAGTAAACCTCAGGAATACCTCAGATAAACCTCAGGCAAATGCTCAAGCAAAACCTCAAAGGCCTGGTGGAGCAGACTGTTTTTCATGCACCGTTTGGGCGCGCATAACGCGCGAAAACTATTATTGCCCTATCGGGAACGTACATCGATCCTTCACAGACGGCCTGCCTCACAGCAAGCAACGCTCGGAGTTCTCGCGCACTACCGTCTCAAGCGTCTCGCCACGTACTGCCTCGAGTTCACGAAGCGCCGTCTTCAGGTCGGCTTCCCATGCGTCAAGCGAAAACGCCGGGTCAGACTCGGGTGGCAAATCGGTCTCCAACAGCAGGCGCTCGCCGGGAAGGATGCGCGCATACTCGCGTCCGCGCCGCGTGGCGAGCATGCGGGCGTTCACCGAGAAATAGCAGCCCGCGCGTACCGCGCGCCACA
>SUUF01000054.1:10060-13287 GCA_015062635.1 Coriobacteriaceae bacterium
GGTCGTGACGCCATTCTACTCCTGCACCTTCAGGGCCTCCTCGAGCCGTACGCGCTTGATGGCACGAATATGGAACAGCGCCACTACCAAATAGGTCGCAAATCCGATGGCAACCGATTCGGCCATCAGCCACAACGGGATGTCGATGGCGAAGTTGCCCGAATAATTCATGAACACGACCTCGGCAAACAGGCATACCGCCCAGATGACGATGGGCAGGCTCACCACCAGCGAAACCGCCACCGTGATGGTGATGGAGCGCACATAGAGTCTGTTGATCTCGCGGTCACGATAGCCGAACACCTTCATATACGAGATGGAGCGTGCGCTGCGGTCGATGACGGTCTTCGTCAGCAGGTACATCATGATGAAGTAGATGACGACCGCCATATACACCACCGTGTCCATCATCTCGCCCATCGAATCGTCCATCTGGTTGGCGATCTTGCGCATGTCGTCGGGCGTGAGCACGCTCGCCACGTAATCAGCGTCGAGGTTCAGCTCGGCATCCGAAACATATCCGTCGAAATAATCGGGGTCGTTGTCGAACACCTCGTTGAAGGTGTCGAGACTCATGTAGAGGTTCGTGTTCGCCGGCTCGCCCACCAGGCCGGTCACGGTCAGGTCGTAGGTTTCGCCCGCATATTTGTCGAAAAACCCATAGGTTTCACCGGCGGTGGCGTTGCATTTTGCCTGCAAGCCCTGCCCCGCCAGCACCGCACCATCGCTCACGTCGAAATCGGGCCAATACCGCGAATCCTCCTGGATGCCATACACCGTGATGGTCTCGGTAAGCTCGCCCCACTTATGGGCGAGCTCGACCTGGCCCATCGCGATTTTCTCGGCCTGCGCCTTCACGTCATCGGGTATCTCGCCGGTGTTCGCCGGATGCACGTCGTCGACATCGCCAAGCAAGTTCGAGGTAATGATGTTCATCTGCTCGTCGGTATGACCGGCGTCGCCCTCGTCGAGCATACCCAGCAGCCGGTATTCCGCCTGCTTGTCGGCTGAGGCGTTAATCTCGAGCGGAGCCTTCAACGAATAGACATGCTCGGCAGGAAGGTCGTTTTCCATGTCCTCGACGTAGTCCTCGATGACCATCTGCATGCCGAGCCCGAATATCAACAGCAAGCTCGCGATGAGGATGCCCGCAAACAGCGTCGCAAAATGCGAGATGTTGCGCGTGAACACGCGGATGCGGAAGCGCGCGATATAGCCCCAGCGCTCGGGCAGGTGCAAGCCCGCGCTCGCCCGCCGGTGCCGTCGCGTGTCGTGCCGCAAAAATTGGATGGGCGTGCAGCGAAGCTTCAGGGCAAGGCCCACCCCGTTCACCAGCAGCAAGATGAGGTACGGCACGACGGTGGTGAGCAAAAACGCCGACACATCGAAGCGTACCTGCAGCGGCGGGAAGCTGTACGAGTTGTAATACAGGCTGGTGAAGGGTGTGATGAGCACGCCGTATCCCACCGCATTGCCCACGACGCATGCCACAAGGCCCACCGCCGCCGGCAGGAACAGGTAATGCCGCAACAGCTCCCCCTTGCGGTATCCGCTTGCAAGCATCGTGCCGATGACGGCGCTTTCCTCCTCGATGGTCGCCGACGTGAGCACCACGAAGATGAACGCCATCACGATGATGATGAGGTAGAACAGCACGCGGAACATGCCCTGGTCATGTGACACGTCTTCGCCGGCATAGAAAAATGCCTGGTTCGACCACATATCGACGATGTCGGTCACCCGTGCGCCCTGCTCGGTAAGCGCCTTCGCGATATCGACCTGCTTGTCCACGCGCTCGGCCGTGGTCAGGTTGTCGTACCCCTCGACGAAGTACGCGTAGTTGTATGCGGTGGAATCGCCTTTCAGGGCGTTCCAGGAATCCTGCGTCACCAATCCCACGGTAAAAGTGAGCGTGTTCATGACGAAATCCTCGTTGCGCTCGAACAGCGCGGTGTAATCGGAAAGCACGACGTCACCCACGATGGTGAAATCCTTGCCTTCCAGGCGAATCGTATCGCCGATGCCCACGCTATGCTTGGCGAGGAACGTGTCGTCGAGCGCGATTTCCCCGGCATTCTCGGGAAGGCGCCCCGCGCACACGGCGGGAAGGTTGAACCCGTCGCGATTCGCAAACACGCGGATGTTCGTCTCGCGATCGTCGATGGTCGCCGGAATGTCGCGGCTGAAATTCTCGCGCACGCTCACACCCAGGTCGCCCAAGGCGTCTTGCGCGCTGCGGCCGATCTTGTCGTTCGTCACAAAGTGGCCGTTTTCGGTGAGGTACGTCTCGGGAATGGCGTTGAACACTTTCTCGATGCTGCTCGCGCCGGCAAGATAGCCCGCGACCATCGCGATGCTTGCGGCCATCAGGGCGAAAAGCCCGATGTACCGGCCCAGGTTATTCCGTAGCTCACGCAGGAATCGCTTGTTCAAGGGGCATGCCATCGATTTCTACCATTCCAGCTGCAACGCGGGCACGACCTGTTCGTTCACGGTGTTTTCGGCAATCACGCCATCACGCAGGCGCAGGATACGATGCGCCATTTTCCCGATGGCATCGTTATGCGTGACGATGATGACCGTGCACCCATACATGCGGTTCACCTGCTCGATAAGCGCGAGGATCTCCTTCGACGTCTCGTAATCAAGCGCGCCGGTGGGCTCGTCGCACAGCAGCAGGCCGGGGTTCTTCACCAGCGCGCGCCCGATGGCGCACCGCTGCTGCTGGCCACCCGAAACCTGACGGGGAAACTTCGCCCGTTGGTCCCAAAGCCCCAGGCCCCGCAACAGGTCGTCGATGGGAAGGGGATTTTTCGAAAGGTATTCCGTGACCTCGATGTTCTCGCGGATGGTGAGGTCGGGCACGAGGTTGTAGAACTGGAACACGAAGCCCAGCTCGCGGCGGCGGTATTCGCCCAACTGCTTCGCGTTGAGCTCGGTGAGCTCGGTCCCGTTCACGACGATGCTGCCCGAATCGGCTGGTTCGAGGCCGCCCACCAGGTCGAGAAACGTCGACTTGCCCGAGCCCGACGGGCCCAGCAATACGCAGATCTCGCCCTTTTCAAGCGAGACATCGAGCCCGCGCAGCACCTCGACGTGTGCCTCGCCTTCGCCAAAGCCCTTTTTCAGGTCGTGTATCTGTAAATACGCCATCCATTCCCCCAGAATTAGGTATCCCTAATTAGGTAATCCTAACATGTTTTCGCACAGGCGGCGGAACGGATTTG
>SUUF01000178.1 GCA_015062635.1 Coriobacteriaceae bacterium
ATGGCCACGATGGGCGAGTTCCACGAGTATTGCCGCTGCTTCGCCGAGCATGGCGTGGAGTGCCGCGTGTACGATGCGCGCGAGCTCGTGTACGACGGGTCGGTGCTGCGCGGCCCCGATGGCGTGCGCATCGATGCCATTTGGCGGCGTACCGTGAGCAACGACCTGCTGAACCATTGGGATGAATCGCAGGCCTATCTCGATGCCGTGCGCGACGGCAATGTCGCCCTCATCGGCAGCTTTGCCGGGCATATCGTGCATGACAAGCAGATCTTCGAGGCGCTGCGCAATCCCAAGACGCATGAATTCCTCACGCCCGAGGAGGTCGAGTTCGTGAAGGCGCGCGTGCCGCAGACCTGTTTCCTCGACAGCCAGTTCATCGACATCGAAGAAGTGCGTGCCAACAAGGACAAATGGATCATCAAGCCCACCGACCATTACGGTTCGTCCGACGTGTTCGCTGGCCTGATGCATTCGCCTGAGGAATGGAACGAGATCGTCGACCGCTACGCGAATAGCGCTGCTGGCGAGCCGTTCCTCGTGCAGACCTACCTCTACCCGCATCGCACCCAGCAACTCGTGCCCGTGCGCGACATTTGCGCGTACGAGGACGACGAGGCTCCCTTCGAGGAGAAGCCCTATGGCAACTTGAACGGGTTGTACCTGTTCAACGGCAAGTTCGCCGGCGTCTTCAGCCGCATGGGACCGAATCCGGTGATCAGCGAGCTGCGTGGCGACCCGGTGGCAGCCACCATGTGGGTCGACGTCGAAAAATAGCGCCCGCGACGCAAGCGGCCCGCGACCTGGCGGGCTGCTTCGCGGAAGCGCGGTCGGCCGGACCGCCGGCAAAATGCCGTCTTGCCACATTGCTAGCGTGTGGTAAAGTATCCTCCATGAACACGAACGGAAGACAGAAGGGCTTCATCGCTAGCGCTGGGTTGGCACCAGCGCCTTCCGGAATTTTCTCTTACTTCTATTTCTATCTGTAGCACACGGGTACGGGCCTGCCGGTAGGCAACGCCCCGCGGTCGTGTGCGCCTCCACCTAACGCCCCTTGGGGTGTTTTTGTTTGCGCCGCTGTGCCATCGTGGCATGCACGGAAAGGAATCGAGGGAATCCTCATGATTGCAAAAGTGGGAATGATCGTCCTGTTTGCCGCCGTTGTGGTGGGCATCGGCCTCTACACGCGCCGACACGCCAACTCCGTCGACGGCTTCATCTTGGGAGGCCGCAACGTCGGCCCATGGCTGTCGGCCTTCGCGTTCGGCACGAGTTACTTCTCGGCCGTCATCTTCATCGGCTACGCCGGCCAGTTCGGTTGGAAATACGGCATGTCGGCCACGTGGGTCGGCCTGGGAAATGCCCTGGTGGGAAGCTTGTTAGCCTGGTGGGTGCTGGGCCCGCGCACGCGTGAGATGACGCAGCGCCTGAAGGCCTCCACGATGCCGCAGTTCTTCGGCGCGCGCTACAACTCCACGGCGTTGCGCGTGGCGGCCGCGGCCATCATCTTCGTCTTCCTCATCCCCTACACTGCCGGCGTCTACAACGGCCTTTCGCGCTTGTTCGACATGGCGTTCGGTTGGCCTTACGAGGCGTGCATCATCGGCATGGCCGTCGTCACCTGCATCTACGTGGTGCTTGGCGGCTACATGGCCACGGTGGTGAATGACTTCGTGCAAGGCCTCATCATGCTCGTTGGCATCGTCGCCGTCATCGTCGGCGTGTTGGCCAGCCAGGGCGGCATTTCGCAGGCCATCGTCAGCCTGTCGCATGTCGAGCTTGCGGGCAGCGACCTCGCCGGCCCCTTCACCTCGTTCTTAGGTCCCGATTTCTTCAACCTGATGGGCGTCGTTATCCTCACAAGCTTGGGTACGTGGGGTCTTCCGCAGATGGTCACCAAGTTCTACGCCATCAAGGACGGCCCGGCCATCAAGCAGGGCGCCATCATCTCCACGCTGTTCGCCGTCGTCGTGGCTGGTGGCAGCTACTTCTTGGGCGGCTTCGGCCGGCTGTTCGGCGATCAGGTGGTATTCGGGCCCGACGGCGTCACGCCCGTGTACGACTCCATCGTGCCGACGATGCTTTCCGTGTTGCCCGACCTGCTCATCGGCCTCGTGGTGGTGCTCGTGCTTTCCGCTTCGATGTCCACGCTGTCCTCGCTGGTCCTCACCAGCTCGTCGACCCTCACGCTCGACCTCATCAAGGGCCATATCGTGAAGGATATGGACGAGAAGAAGCAGCTGGTGTGGATGCGCGCCCTGCTCGTCGTGTTCGTGGCCATTTCGGCGGGCATCGCGCTTATCCAATACAACTCGTCCATCACGTTCATCGCACAGCTCATGGGCATTTCCTGGGGCGCCATCGCCGGCGCCTTCCTGGGGCCGTTCCTGTTCGGCCTGTACTGGAAACGCGTGTCGAAGGCTGCCGTGTGGGCGAGCTTCATCATCGGCGTGGGCCTTACCACGGGCAACATGATTGCCGGCATGGTGGGCACGCCGTGGATCGCAAGCCCCATCAACGCTGGCGCCCTGGCGATGATCCTCTCGCTTGTGGTGACGCCGCTCATCTCGCTGGTCACGCCCGCCGTGCCTTTCGAGATCTCTCCGGTGCACCGTTCCGCCGCCATCGACCGCGAGTACCGTGCGCAGCTTGCTGCCACCGGCGAGACCGTCGATGCCATCGGTCCGTCTGCGGCGCTTGAGGAGGGCATTGGCAACGAGCCCGGAAAGCTGCTGCATCGTTCCAGCAGCCAGAAACGGGAGTAGCGATAAGCATCGATTGCGTTGCTGCCAAGCCGGGTGCCACATCGTGCACCCGGCTTTCGTATTCTCGATGGCGTCCCGCATTCCGCCATCCCGGCAAGCGGCTCACCTTCAGCCCCGATGAGCGCCCC
>SUUF01000179.1 GCA_015062635.1 Coriobacteriaceae bacterium
CACGACGGCCCCATCCTTCACCTGCATGAACCAGTAGGTCGAGAGGTTCTGGTCGCCGAAGGTCACGCCGGTCTCGCCGTCGCGCACGGCCCTGAACGTGATGCGCGCGGAACCGTCGGCGGCATATTCGATGTCGGTGGCCTCGACCACCCCCGGGGTGTCGTACGTGATGTCGTCGAGCCCGTATTCGCCGAAGCCCTTGGTTTCCCCGGTCAGGTTCACCGGCAGCGTCTTGACGTCGAGCGTCGCGCAATTCGCGCGGATGTGCGCGCCCGCCGTCACGGCAAGCACGATGATGAGCGGGACCAGCAGCAAGAACCGCAGCCAGATGGCATTGGTGGGCGCGCCGGTATGTTCGTCGAATTGCCTCATGGTTTCCGGTGCATGATGATACCCCATTTCGCGCGGCCGCAAGGAAGCGCCCCGGGGCGTTCGCGCATTTGGTGCGGGACGAGGAAACGCGCCCAAGCCGTTCGTGCATTTGGTGCTGAGCGAGGAAACGCCCCCGAGCCGTTCGTGCTGCGGTATGATGTGAGCATGCCGAGCTGGAACATACATACCGCGCATGTCGAGCGCCTGTTCGCCGACCACGAGCCCGCCGATTTGGGCATCGAGGACGCGAACACGTTTTTGTTCGGGAACTTCGCGCCCGACATCTACGTGGGGTTCATGGTGCCCGATGTGTCGTTTCGCATCGATTACTGCACCACGCACCTCGCGCGCATCAGCTTGATCCCCGTGGCCGACGCCGACCTGTTCTGGAACCTCTACATCGCCTACCGCACGCCGCAGCACCCCACGGGGCTCAGCCTGGTGCTGGGCGCGTGGGCGCACCTGCTGGCCGACCGCTTCTACAACGGGAACTTCCGCACGTTCTGGCAGACGCACGACGTGCCGGGCGGCGACGAGCAGCGCATCCGCAAGCAGGCCGATTTCGACTTGTTTGGCCACTACCTGGGCATTCACAGCCACGTGCACGTGACGAGCGAGCTTTTGGCCGCGGCTTACGACTTCAAGCCCTACCGCATCCTGGAGGAAGACGTGATGCGCAGCATCCGGGTGGCGAGCGATATCGTGAACGCGAGCGCCAAGCAGCCCGTCGGGCCGGGGCATTTCCAGCTGCTCGACGAGCAATGGCTCACCGGCGTGTTCGAGGCCTGCAATGACCGCATGGTCGTGTGGCTGCAGGCCTGGAGAGAGCTGTTGGCCGAAGGGCATCCCGTGCTGGCCTCCGACGTGCGCGAGCGCGCCGGCTTGCCCCGCGCCAAGCGCGACACGAACGACTGGATGAAGAAATAGCCGCTCACCCCTGCCTCGCGCATCATGGCTGGGCGGGATCGCCGCATTCGCGCACCATTGCGGCGTGGGCCACAATCCATTGCTTTCCATATTTGCGGGCATCGACGCCTGCAACGGCTTTTCCCAAGGGCGTACAATGAAGTCAGCATATCCTGGGCCTTTAGGAGGTTGCCATGGGAATCGTCGGAGCCATTGCCGTGCCGCACCCGCCGCTGATCGTGCCCGCCGTGGGGCGAGGCGAGGAACGGCGCATCCAGGACACGATTGACGCGTATCGCCAGGCCACACGTGAGTTGCTGGCGCTTGAACCGGAATGCCTGGTGGTGACCTCGCCGCATGCGCCGCTGTTTCGCGACGCATTCCACGTCACCACCGACGCCACGCTGAAGGGGTCGATGTCGCAGTTCCGCGCGCCGCACGAGCGCCTGGCGGCCAGCTGCGACACCGAGCTCGCGCTGGCCATCATCCGCGAGGCGAACAGCGCGGGTATCCTTTCCATCGGCAGCGATTACTACCGCGACAACATGGACCACGCCACGTACGTGCCGCTTTGGTTCGTGCGCGAGGCGTGGCACGAGATGCATCCGGGCGCAGGCGAGCTTCCGTGCCCCATCGTGCGCATCGGGCTTTCTGGATTCACGCCCGACGTGCACCGCGCGTTTGGCCAGGCCATCGCGCGGGCGGTGGCGGCCACGGGACGGCGCGTCGGCTTCATCGCGAGCGGCGACCTCTCGCACAAGCTGCTTGCCGAGGGGCCGTACGGCTTCGCGCCTGAAGGCCCGGTGTTCGACGAGCGCATCGGCGAGATATTCGATTCGGGCGACCTCGACGGCCTGTTCACGATGGACGAGGACTTCGTTGATGCCGCCGCCGAATGCGGCTTGCGTTCGTTCCAGATCATGGCCGGGGCCATTCAGGGGCTTGACCTGGACATCCGCATGCTCTCGAACGAGGGGCCGTTCGGCGTGGGATACGGCGTGGCGACCTGCCTTCCGCGGGAATGCGCGGGGATGCGCGAGGAGCCGGCCGGGGGCGAGACGGCGGCCGAGATCGACCCCTGCATCGCGCTCGCACGGCTGTCGGTGGAGACCTTCGTGCGCACCGGGAAACCCGCCGTGCTGCCGGCCGACGTGCCCGACGAGCTGCTGAATCGGCAAGCCGGCGTCTTCGTGTCGCTGCACGAGCATGGGCAGCTGCGCGGCTGCATCGGGACCATCGGGGCCACCTGCGACAACATCGCACGCGAGATCCTGCAGAACGGCATAAGCGCCTGCAGCCGCGACCCGCGGTTCGACCCGGTGCAACCCGACGAGCTCGACTTCCTGGAATACTCGGTGGACGTTCTGGGGGATGCGGAGCCCATCGATTCGCCGGCGCAGCTCGACCCGAAGCGCTACGGCGTCATCGTGACGAAGGGCTGGAAACGCGGGTTGCTGCTGCCGAACCTCGACGGCGTCGACACCGTGGAATACCAGCTGGCCATCGCCAAGCAGAAAGCCGGCATCCGGCCGGGCGACGCGAACGTGCAGCTCGAGCGGTTCGAGGTTGTGCGCCATACCGCCGGCGGGGCACCGAGGAAAGCCTGAGGAT
>SUUF01000055.1 GCA_015062635.1 Coriobacteriaceae bacterium
TGATTGTCTATTGTGGCGTGTTGCGCTTTCGTTGCATACTGGAACATGGAGTGTAAGCTCCGCAGGGCATGCAAGGGGCCCTGTGCATTACCGGAGCAAGGTATGGAGAAAGGAGTGTGGGGATATGGAACTGACGCGTAGAAGCTTCTTCAAGGCAACCGGGCTCGCGCTGGCCGGTTCGATGGCATTCGAGCTGTCGGCCCAGTCGCAGGCGTTCGCGATGGAAGCCAATGAAGAGTGGAAGCTGGTCAACACCGAAGAGTACACCAACATCTGTTGTTACTGCTCCGGTGGTTGCGGCTCGGTCGTGTCTGTGCGCGATGGCGAGATCATCAGCGTGGAAGGCGACCCGGACCACGTCATCAACGAAGGTGGCCTGTGCCCGAAGGGTGCCGCGATGTTCCAGCTCGTCAAGGTCGTCGACCCGGCGACTGGCGAGGTTATCAAGAACCCGAACAGGCACTACAGCCCGTTAGTGCGCCGTCCGGGTGCAAGCGACTGGGAGGAAATCTCCTGGGAAGATGCCATCGACGGCATCGCGCGTCACGTGAAGGAAACACGTGACAAATACTTTATCGAGAAGGACGAGGACGGCGTAACCGTCAACCGCCTGGAAGCGATCGGCCACCTGGGTGGCTCGCAGCAGAACTCCGAGGAAGAGTATCTCATCCTGAAGTTCATGCGCGGCCTGGGTATAGTCGCAGTCGACAACCAGGCGCGAGTTTGACACAGCTCCACGGTTGCCGGTCTGGCACCTTCATTCGGTCGCGGCTCGATGACGAGCCATTGGGAGGACATGGAGAATGCCGATTTCATTCTCACGTGTGGCTCCAACAACGCGGAAAACCACCCCGTTTCGATGAAATGGGTCAACCGTGCCCTCGACAAGGGCGCGAAGTGGATCGTGGTCGACCCGCGTTACACCCGTACCGCCGCTTTGGCGGACATCTACTGTCCCATCCGTTCAGGCACCGACATCGCCTTCTATGGCGGCATGATCAACTACATCTTCGAGAACGATAGATGGCAGCATGAGTATTGCCTGAACTACACCAACCTGTCGTACCTCATCAACCCGGATTTCTCGTACGACCCGGAGACCGGCCTGTTCAGCGGCTGGAACGAGGAGACGAAGTCGTACGACCAGTCCACCTGGGGCTATCAAACCGACACCGAGACCCCGTGGGATACGGAAACCACGTATGCCTGGGTCAAGGGCGAGGGCGTGCCCAAGTTCGACACGCCGGTCTTGAAGACCCCGAAGAAGGATCCCACCTTGCAGGATCCGAACTGCGTCTACCAAATCATGAAGAAGCACTACTCGCGTTACACCATCGACGCGGTGTGCAACATCTGCGGCATGGATGCCGAGACGCTGGAGGAAGTGTACGACGTGTACACGCAGTCCGGCGAGCCCGGCAAGGCCGGCACCATCCTGTATGCGCTCGGCCAGACGCAGCACCACTACGGTGCGAACAACACCCGCATCATGTCGGTCGTCCAGCTGCTGCTGGGCAACATCGGCGTCCCCGGCGGCGGCCTGAACGCGCTGCGCGGCGAGCCGAACGTCCAGGGCTGCACCGACATGTGCATCATGCCCGCCGACCTCCCCGGCTACCTGCATTGGCCGACGTCTGACGGCACCCCGAGCCTGAAGGCCTGGTGCGAGCATGAGACCTATTCCGACGGCTACTACACCAACAAGCCGAAGTTCATGGTGAGCTTCCTGAAGTCGTGGTTCGGCGAGAACGCCACGTTCAAGAACGACTACGGCTACGACTGGCTGCCCAAGGTGTACAAGCCGGGCAACTGGACGAGCATGCGCACCTTCGAGCACATGGCCGAAGGCACGATGCACGGCTACTTCGCGCTGGGCCAGAACCCCGCGCATTCCTCCGGCAACACCAAGAGCGTCCGCGAGAGCCTCGCGCATCTGGATTGGCTCGTGTGCGCCGACCTGTACATGACCGAGACGGCCAGCTTCTGGAACGCCCCGGACATGCGCGACAAGGCCGCCGACATCCAGACCGAGTGCTACTTCCTGCCGGTCGCCTCCATCATGGAGAAGCCGGGCACGATCTTGAACTCCGGCCGCCTGCTGCAGTGGCGCTATGAAGCCGTGCCGCCGGCCGAGGGCACCAAGACCGACCTCGAGATCATGGACTTGCTGCACAAGAAGGTCGTCGAGCTGTACAAGACAGAAGGCGGCGTGTGCCCCGAGCCCATCCTCAACCAGAAGTGGGACTACGACATCGATGGCAAGGTCGACTTCCGCGCCGTGGCATGGGAGCTCAACGGCTATCGCGTCAAGGACAACGACTTCTCGAAGCAGAAGGTCGACCTGCTCACCAACTTCACGGAACTCGCCGCCGACGGCTCGACCGCCTGCGCCATCTGGATCTACTCCGGCTACTACAACAACGCCGAAGCCCTGATGGAGCCCGCCGAGCAGCCCGTCGCCCGCCGTGGCCACGAGGATCCGGGCAACATCCGCCTGTATCCGAACTGGGCATTCAGCTGGCCGGTGAACCGCCGCATCATCTACAACCGCGCGTCTGCCGACATGAAGGGCAAGCCGTGGAACCCCGACAAGGTGGCCGTGGAGTGGAACGGCACGGAGTGGATCCGCAACGACGTTCCCGACTTCGCATTCCAGAAGGCCAACGCCGACGGCACCAACACGCCGATCGAGCCGAACAACAAGGCCTTCTTCATGCGCTGGGAGCAGAACGCATGCCTGTTCAGCACGAACGGCATGAAGGACATGCCGCTGCCCGAGCACTACGAGCCCATGGAGAGCCCGGTCGAGAACCTGATGAACGGCAGCCAGAATTCGCCGCTCATCCAGTTCGCCGATGACCCGTCGGTGAAGAAGGGCACGAAGGAAGACTACCCGATCGTCGCCACCACCTATTCCATCACCGAGCATTGGCAGACCGGTCAGCAGACCCACAGCTGCCCGTCGCTCAACGAGTCCCAGCCGGGGCAGTTCATCGAGATCTCGAACGAGCTGGCCGCCGAGAAGGGCATCGCCAACGGCGACACGGTGCGCGTGTGGAACAACCGCGGCGACATCAAGATGAAGGCCATGGTGACGCACCGTCTGGTGCCGCTCACGGTGAACGGCGAGACCGTCCACGAGGTGGGCATGATCCATCACTGGGGCTGGGCGCACAGCTTCGAGCAGGACGACGTGACGAACGACCTGACCCCGAACGTCGGCGACCCGAACAGCTTCATCCCCGAATACAAGGCGTTCCTCGTGAACATCGAGAAGGCATAGGAAGGAGGCGGTTGACATGAGCGAAAAAGCTATCTACTTCGATTCGTCGAAATGCACGGCATGCAAGGGCTGCCAGGCGGCCTGCAAATGCTGGAACAACCTGCCCACCCCCTATGAGCTGAACAGCGCCGGCACCTTCACCGGCACGCTTCAGAATCCGCCGGACCTCCAGCCGAACACCCGCATCATCATCACGTTCAACGAGGCCGATAACGGCAAGAAGTATGGCGTGAACTGGGCGTTTGGCCGTCGTGCGTGCATGCATTGCACGAACCCGGCATGCGTCTCGGTGTGCCCGTCGGGCGCGCTGTACGTCGACGAGGAGACCGGCCTGGTCACCTACGATTCCAGCAAGTGCATCGGCTGCCAGTACTGCCGCAGCGCTTGCCCGTTCGACGTCCCGCGCCACACCAACGTGGGCCTTACCGGCGACAACATCAAGATCAACAAGTGCACCGGCTGCGTGGACCGCGTGAAGCAGGGCCGCAAGCCCGCATGCGTCTCCACCTGCCAGCCGGGCGCCCTGCAATTCGGCGACCGCGACGAGATGCTGGCCATGGCCAAGGAGCGCGTCGAGTACCTGAAGGGCAAGGGCTTCGCGGATGCCCGGGTCTACGGCGAGACCGAGGCCGGCGGAACGCACGTCATCTACGTGCTGAAGTACCCGCTGTCCCAGTACGAGCTGCCCGAGAATCCGCAGCCGAGCGGTTTCGTCGATGCGTTCGGCATCCTCAAGCCGCTTACCGCCGCGGCCGCCGTGGCCACGGTTGCCGGCCTGGGCATTTCCTACGCCACCGGCGTGGGCTACAAGCGCCCGACCATGCGTTACGACGAGGCCAACCACGACGTCGTGGATGCGGAGACCGGCGAAGTGATCAAGCACATCGACCGAGAGGCGGGTGAGTTGTAATGGCAGAGCAGAGATACCTTCAGCGTCACCACAAGCAAACCCGCGTCACGCATGCGATCTTCGTGATCAGCTGCATCTGGTTGATGATTTCCGGCCTGTTCGTGTTCGTCCCGCAGCTGTCTGCGGCGGCGGGCGCCGACGTGGCCCAGTTCATGCGCGTCACCCACCGTATCGTGGGCTGCATCTTCATCCTCACGCCCATCATCAGCGCCATCATCTCGCCCTCGGGTGCCAAGCACTTCCTGGGCAAGTATGGCTACAAGTGGGATGCCGATGACAAGGAATGGATGAAGAAGTTCGTCCCGTACATGCTCGGCCCCAAGCGCGTCCATATGCCGGACGCCAAGGAAGTCAAGTCGGGCCAGGTCGTCGCTGACGGCGCCATCATGGTCGGCGCCCTCATGATGATGATTTCCGGCCTGGTGCTGTGGCTCGGCGGCGTGTTCGGCGCCAGCGCGACCTTCTTGAGCGTCGCACGCCTGCTGCACGACATCTTCTTCCTGCTGCTGGTCGTGTTCGTCATCGCCCACATCTACCTGGGCGCTGGCATCTTCCAGCCGTACAAGCGGTCGCTGCGCACCATGTGGGGCGACGGCAAGATCTCTGAGTCCGACGCCCTGTACCACTGGGGCAAGTGGGCCCGCCAGGAGATTGAAGAGGGCAGGGTCTACGAGGACAAGAAGTAGGAAGTGGCTGGCATGGATATAACGGCGATGGAACGGGCGGTTGCGGCATATGCCGCCTTGGGCGGCGACGCCGACCGCGCGCGCCTCGAATTCTTTGCCGGCCTGCACCGCTTGCAACACGAGTGGGCGCACCGGGTGGCCGTCGAAGGCGGCTACCCGGCGCCTGCCGCCGAGCAGCTGGAGGCGTGGTATTGGAATGCCGACCCGGTGTTCCAGTTCGTCCCCGTGCCCATCGATCCCGAGCGTTTCGCCCAAACCCTTGCCGCGATGGCCGGTTACCTGGTTGACAAGGCGGGCTTGGACGATGATGCCGCGCGAGGGCTCTCCGGGTGCGATTGGGAGGCGTTTTGCCGGCAGGCCGACCTCGAGCTGGCCGGGCGCGACCCGGCGGCGTTCGTCGAAGCGTGCTTGGGCAAGATCGACGAGTTCGGCGTGGGAGCCGATGTCCCCGCGTCGCTGTTCGCGATGACGCTCGCCTTCGCGTTGCGCGCCTGGCTGCAAGAGCCGGCACAGGCGGTGATGGCCTTGGCGCCCGACGACCGCATCAACCACGATTGCCCGCTCGACTGCCCGGTGTGCGGATCTCCCGCCGCCGCGTCGTTCGTGGGCGAGTCGGCTGGCACCGACGGTCGTGGCCGTATGCAGTATTGCGCGATGTGCGGGGCCCAATGGCCCTACGAGCGCATTCGCTGCGGCGTGTGCGGTACGTTCAACCAGACCAAACTGCACTACTACAATTTGGAGGGCGACAACGCCCACCGCATCCAGAGTTGCGACGCCTGCGGTCAGTATCAACGGGTGGTCTTCCAAGACGAGATTCCCGGGCCGCTGTGCATGGAAGTCGAGGACGTCGTGATGGCGAAGCTCGACAAGGTCGCGCTCGACCCCCGGTTCCGCAAGGAGCGGAATTGATGTGAACCTTCTCCGGGCCCGTTGCGGCGGGTTTGGGAGGCTTTGCCGTGATGGGCAAGGGGTGGTTTAGCGTGGATTCGTCCCACGCGATACCTTGCTTCAGGCCGCGCCGCTTTCGAGCGGTGCGGCCGCTGTGTTTTCGGGGGCGGGCGCCACGGGGCCGCTCCATCGACAATACCTACCGCCGGGCTATGGATGGCGGGGGCACGGCGGGCCCGCGCGGGGCCTTCGCTATAATACGGACGAGCGAAAGGGGCATGGATGCGCATCGTAGACCAATCGACGCCGATTGACGGGCATGTGGAACACGCCTGCCATCTGGTGAAGCCAGGTGCCGCCCCGGTTGACGACGCCTATGGCCTGCAGGCCGAGCACGTCGTTCGTGTATACGTGAACGGCGAGCTCACGATGAACCTCACCTGCTCGCCCGACCATATCGTCGAGTTGGTGGTCGGCCGCCTGTTCACCGAGGGCATGGTCGCCGGCATCGACGAGATCGACGAGGTGTGGCTATGCGAGCACTCCACGCGCGTGATGGTGTTCCTGCGCGACCGGCAGCTGCCCGCCGCACCCGCGCGCGAGCGCATCGTGCAGGATGTGGGCACCTGCTGCACCGACAACCGCACGCTGAGCTCGCTATTCCTGCGTGACGAGAAATTGCCCCAGGTCACGCCCATTCCGTGGAATGCCGAAGACGTGTTCGCGCTCGCATCGGTGTTCGAGCGCGATACCCCCATGCACCGCAAGACCTACGGCGTGCACAGCTGCTACCTGGCACAGGGCGCGCAGGTGCTCTATTGCTGCGAGGACCTGGGACGCCACAACGCCTTCGACAAGGTGGTGGGCTGCGCGCTCGTCGACGGCGTCGACCTCTCGCGCTGCACCGTGTTCACCAGCGGACGCGTGCCCACCGACATGGCGGTGAAGGCCATCCGCGCGCGCATTCCCGTCATGGTGTCGAAGGCGGTGCCCACCGATTTGGCCGTGCAGATGGCCGAGGAGCATGGCCTGACGCTGCTTTGCAGCGCGCATTCCGATTCTTTCCGCATCATGAACGACCCGGGCGAATAGCCGCTGTTTTGGGTTTTCCGGGCGCTGCGCCATCGCGCGATGGGCCCGGTGCATGCGAATTGGCTGGTTCCCGTGAGGGCGATTGCGCGCCGGGGCAACCGCGCTATTGCCGCTTCGAGAGCTCTTCCTGCAGGCGGCGGGTGGCGTACTCGGTGAGCTCCTGGTTCACGGCATTGAAAGCCGCCACCAGGCGGACCCCCTCTTCGGTGAGGTTCGAGCCGCGGGCGCCGTCGCGTTCGATCAGCTTCACGCCGAACTGCTCTTCGGCGCTGTTCATGAGCTTCCACGCCTTGCTGTAGGCCATGTGCATGTCTTTCGCGGCGCGGTTGAGCGAACCGGTTTCCTGTATGCCGTTCAGCAGCGCGATGAGGCCCGCCCCGAATGCGCAATCGTTATCTTCGGCAGCCTGCCCGATATAGAGCTTTGCGAATGCCCGATACTGTGCCGCCATGCCCCTTGTCCTTCCGCGTGGTTGTCTTGTAGGAACATTATCCTACACCAAAAACAAACGCAGTGCGGATATCGGGATTGACGTTCTAGGAGAACCAAGCCTGCGCGAGCGCCTGGATGCCCGGCTCGATCTTGTCGAGCGGGATGGCGGAATAGCCGACGAGCACGTAATTCCAACCGTCGGGCTTGCCGGCGATCCAGTCTTGGCTCGTGGGATAGACGCGCACGCCCGCCTGCGCGGCGAGCTCGATGAGTTCGGCTTCCGGGCGGCCGTCCGTGGTGCGGACGAGCACATGCAGGCCGGTTTCCTGCTGCAGGTATTCCACGCGGTCGCCCAGATGCCGCTCGATGGCCGAAACGAGCGCATCGTGCTTGCGGCGGTAGGCGGTTTGCAGGCGGCGCAGGTGCGCATACCAGAGGTCCTGGCGCATGAATTCCGCGAGCGTGTATTGCGTGTGCCAGGGCACTTGCGTGTGCATGAGCCCCTCGGGGCGTTGCAGCCAGCGCAGCATCAGGGCCGGCGGCAGCACCGTGTAGGTGAGGCAGAACGACGGGGCGAGCGATTTCGAGAACGTGCCCATCGTGATGACGCGGCCGGTGCCGTCGAGCGCATGCAACGACGGCAGGTGCGGGCTTCCGTAGCGGAATTCATGGCAGTACTCGTCTTCGATGATGTAGGCGTCGTTTTCCTGCGCCCAGCGCAGCAGCGCCTGGCGCTCCTCGAGCGTCATCAGGGCGTTCGTCGGGTACTGGTTAGCCGGTGTCGTGTAGACGATCTTCGTCTTGCCAGCGTGTTCGGGCGGCACCGCAAGATTCGACCACCGGAAGTTCGGGTAGATGGTGTGGGGCAGCACGTCGTAGCCCATGCCCCGCGCGGCGTTGTAGGCTTCGGGGTAGCCCGGGTTGTCGACATACACGATGGTGTTGCGGCGGTCGAACAGGCCGAGGATCGACGAGAACGACCGGCGGGTGGTGGGCAGGATGACGATTTGCTCGGGTTGGGCGACGATGTCCTGCTCCTTGACGAGGTAGACCGAGATTTGCTCGCGCAGCTCGCGCAGGCCTTGGCGGCTGCTATAGCGGCATACCTCGAAGCGGCAGGGGTCGAGCAGCACGTCGCGCGCGATGCGCGCCCAGCGCGAATAGGGGAAGGCGTCGGCGTCCATGCGGTCGTAGGCGAAGTCGTACGCGTAGTCGGGTTCTGCTTCCAACACGGCTTGGACGCGCAACAGCTCGGCCATGGCGGCATCGTAGTCTGCGCTGAACACGCGGGTGGCGCGGCGCGACGTTTCGACCGGGTTGATGAAATACCCGCTGCCCGGCCGCGCGTCGGCATAGCCCTCCTGCGCGAGCAGCGTATAGGCCTGCTCGACGGTGTTGCGCGAAACGCCCAGGTCGGTGGCGAACTTGCGGATGGAGGGCAGCCGGTCGTACATGCGATAGGCGCCGGTTTCGACGCTTTCCACGATTTGGTCGTAAATCTGCTGGTAGAACGGCGTTTGGCTGTCCCGGTCTATCGTGATCATCCCGCGGTTCCTCCTGAATCGGGCATCTGTTCTGCAATTTCCTCGTATCGTGTATACGACAACTGCATGCCGCCGGAAAGACTGCTGGGACGGACGGTTGGAAAAACAGGTGAGCAGTGTCCCTATTGCGACGCCGATGGCCGGAGGTGCCCGCGCGGCGAGCGCACCCGGCCACGGCGCCGCAGGGCGAACGCACCGGCCACGGCGCCGCATGCGCGGCGAATGCGCCCGGCCACGGCGCCGCGCCAATACGCCCTTCGGCTGACAATGCCCGTATTCAAGAGGCGTCGCAATGCGTTATCATCATCTTGGTAGCGCGCGACAGAACCGGGTAAGGGGGCCGTCGAACATGGGCAGCGATCATTTCGAGTTGAACGAGGAGACCCTGCTGGCAGTCGAGGGCATCGGGCGGTATATACCCGGCGGCTTCTTCATCTACAAGGCCGAGGGCGATGGCGAATTGCTGTTCGCGAACCAGGCGGTGCGGCAGATCTTCGGATGCGCCGACGCGCGCGAGTTCGACGAGCTCACCGGCTCCACGTTCAGGGGCATGGTGCATCCCGACGATTACGAGGCCGTCATCGCATCCATCGAGGACCAGGTGCGCGAGCGGGAAGGCATGCAGGATTTCGCCGAATACCGCATCGTGCGCAAGGACGGCTCGGTGCGCTGGGTCGACGATCACGGCCACTATTCGAAGAGCGGCGCATATGGCGGCGTCTATTACGTGTTCATCTCGGACATAACCGAGAAGCGCGAGCGCATGGAGACCGACATGGCCGTGCGCAATGCGGTCATCGAGGCCCTCAGCGAGTCGTATCACACGATGTGGCTCATCAACGACATCGAGACCGGGGTGTTTTCGCTCTACCGCGGCGACACGCAAGGCGCGACCATCCACAGCGCGCCCATCCGCGCGGCGCTCGAGCGCATGCGCTATCCCCAGGCCAAGGAGTTCTACATTCAGAACACGGTCGCTCCCGTCGACCGCGAACGCCTGCAGCAAGAGCTTTCGCTCGAGAACCTCTCGCGCGTGCTTTCTGAAAAGAACCTGTTCAACGTCAACTATCTTCGCTTGATGGATGACGGCAGCGAACGGTATTTCCGCATCGAGTTTGCCAAGGTGAACATGCCCGATGGGAAGACGGGCGTGGTGTGCGGCTTCAAGGACGTCGACGAAGAGGTGCGCGAGCAGATGGAAGTGCAGCAGGCGTTGCGCGACGGAAAGCTCGCCGAAGAGGAGAACCGCCGCCTTGTTGCCGAAGCCGAGACGGCGGCGCGCATCGCCAAGTTCTCTGAATCGGTGACGGCGTTGCTCATGAACATGCCGGCCCTCACCTTCTCGAAGGATGCGAGCAGCGGCACCTACCTGGCGTGCAACCAGCTGTTCGCGGAATATGCGCACAAGGAAACCCCCGAAGGGGTGGTGGGCCTTACCGACTTCGAGATTTTCGACACGGTGACGGCGCAGCATTTCGTCGAGGATGACCGCAAGACCCTCGGGATGGACGAACCGTACATCTTCTTCGAGGACGTGCCCGACGCCGTGGGCAACCCGCGCCAGTTCCAGACGACGAAGATGAAATTCACCGACGAGACCGGGCGCCTGTGCACGCTCGGCATGTGCGTCGACGTATCCGAGATGATGCGTATCCAGGCGGCCGAGGCGGAGAGTCGCGCGCGGCAGCGCGAGCTCGAGGAACGCCTGGAGCTGCAAGAGCAGCTGCTCGAGCAGGAGCGGCACGGGCATCAGCAGCGCGAGCTCATCACCGCGCTGGCAAGCGACTACTGGAGCGTCTACTACCTGGAGCTCGACGACGACCACGGCATCTGCTTCCAGCAGCATGCCGACGTGGAGGACGGTTTGCGCCTGGGGCAGCATTTCCCCTATCTCGAAACCGTGACGGCCTATGCGAACACGAACGTCGCCGAGCAATACCGCGACGAATTCCTACGCTTCGTGCAGCCCGACGCCATCCGTGCGGGGCTTGCCGAGCAGCGGGTCATCTCGTATCGCTACATGGTGCACCGCCATGGCCGCGATTCCTGGGAGCAGGTGCGCTTCGCCGGCGTGCGGCATCCCGAAGACCGCGACGACCACATCGTCCACCGTGTGGGCGCATGCTTCATCGACGTCGATGTCGAGATGCGGCGCTCGCTGCAGCAAAGCCAGGCGTTAAGCGATGCCCTTGCGTCGGCTGAACAGGCGAACAGCGCGAAGACGGCGTTCCTGTCGAACATGAGCCACGAGATCCGCACGCCGATGAACGCCATCATCGGCCTGAACAACATCGCGATGAACGACCCCGACACCACCGAGAAGACGCGGGGCTACCTCGAGAAGATGGGCGCATCGGCGAAGCATCTGCTCGGCATCATCAACGACATCCTCGACATGTCGCGCATCGAGAGCGGCAAGATGGTCGTCAAGAGCGAGGAGTTCTCGTTCTCGAAGTCGTTGGAGCAGGTGAACACCATCATCAGCGGGCAATGCCGCGACAAGCGGCTCGATTACCAGTGCCGCATCAACGGCACGATCGACGACTACTACATCGGCGACGACATGAAGCTGCGCCAGGTGATGATCAACATCCTGGGCAACGCCGTCAAGTTCACGCCCGAGGGCGGCAGCGTCCTGTTCACCATCGAGGAGATCGCGCGCTTCGACCACAAGGCGACGCTGCGTTTCGTCTTCCAAGACACGGGCATCGGCATGAGCGCCGATTACCTGCCGCACATCTTCGACGCGTTCAGCCAGGAGGATTCCTCGTCCACCAACAAGTTCGGCAGCACCGGCCTGGGCCTTCCCATCACGAAGAGCATCGTCGAGCTGATGAACGGGCACATCGAGGTCGAGAGCGAGAAGGGCGTCGGTTCGACGTTCACCGTGACCGTCACGCTCGCGGAATCGAACCGCAAGGACAGCGGGATGGATGCCGGCGAGCTCGACCCGCGCGACCTTTCGATTCTGGTCATCGACGACGACCCGGTTGCCTGCGAGCACGCCCAAATCGTGCTGGGGCAGGTGGGAATCGGCTGCGATACCGCGCTTTCCGGTGCCGAGGGCCTCGAGATGCTGAAGATGCGCCAGGCGCGCATGAAGTCGTACAACCTCATCCTCGTGGACTGGAAGATGCCCGAGATGGACGGCCTCGAGACGACGCGGCGCATCCGCCAGCTCATCGGCGACGACACCGCCATCGTCATCCTCACGTCGTACAACTGGGACGACATCGAGGAAGAGGCGAAGGTGGCCGGCGTCGACAGCTTCGTGCCCAAGCCGCTGTTCGCGAGCACGGTGATGGACGAGTTCCGCGAGGCGTTCAAACGTAAGAACGAGGCGCGGATGGAGAACAAGGTCGAGCTGAAGGGCCGGCGCATCCTGCTTGCCGAGGACATGACGGTGAATGCCGAGATCATGGTGATGGTGCTGAGCATGCGCGAGATGCTCGTGGATGTGGCCGAGAAC
This sequence comes from Coriobacteriaceae bacterium, assembly GCA_015062635.1. Lineage (GTDB taxonomy): Bacteria > Actinomycetota > Coriobacteriia > Coriobacteriales > Eggerthellaceae > UMGS1519. The sequence goes on from SUUF01000055.1 coordinate 12,308, forward strand.
GGCCGCGTTGCCGTCGACATGTTCGAGCAGCAGCCGGCGGGGTACTACGATGCCATCCTGATGGACCTGCGCATGCCGGTGATGGATGGCCTCGAGGCCACCCGCGTCATCCGCGCGCTCGACCGTCCGGATGCGCAGAAGATTCCGATTATCGCGCTCACCGCGAACGCGTTCGACGAGGACGTGCAGCGCAGCCTGCAGGCCGGCCTGAACGCCCACCTGAGCAAACCCGTCGAGGCCGATGCCCTCTTCGCCACGCTCGAGAGCCTCATCAAGCAGTAAGCTGCGCGACAGGGGAAGGGGGACGGGTCGAGAACGGCTCGTCCCGCAATCTCGGGGGTCATGCCCGCTCTCCGTGGCGGCGTGAACCTTCGTGTCGCCGCATTTGAACGGGGTTGGCTACAAATCGCCGCCGAGCGCCTCGAGGATGAATTCGTTCACACGCTCGGTCGGGTGCATCTCGGTCTTGTCGTTGCGGTACATGAGCCCGGCTTTCAGCTGCTCGCGCGTGTAGATGGTCCGGGGCTCCAGGTAATCGAGAATCGCGTCGCGCCAGGCTTTCGTCGCGAGGATCTTGCATTCGAAGAGCATCTGCTCGTATTCCGGT
>SUUF01000180.1 GCA_015062635.1 Coriobacteriaceae bacterium
GTCCCCGGTCGCCACATGTATGTCCCCGAGCGACCACGCGACACGGGGCGTGCGGGATGGTGGGCTCACGGTATAATCGGGGCATACGAAAACCAGCGGAAAGGCACGCATATGCTGCAAGGCGACAAGATTTGGATGGGGCAGGGCGAAGAATCCTGCTATCTGCTGTTGAACCAGGCGAACCGGCACGGGCTCATCACGGGCGCTTCCGGCACGGGCAAGACCGTCACGCTCAAGGTGATGGCCGAGGGCTTTTCCCATGCGGGCGTGCCGGTGTTCATGGCCGACGCCAAGGGCGACGTCGCGGGCATGTGCGAGGCCGGCACCGAAAACGAGAACGTCACGAAGCGCGTTACGAAATTCGGCATCGAGAACTGGGAATTCAAGAATTGCCCGGTGCGCTTCTGGGATATGACGGCTGGCACGGGCATTCCCGTGCGCCTCACCATTTCCGACATGGGCCCGGTTATGCTGTCGCGCCTGCTCGGCCTCACCGACGTGCAGGAAGGCGTGCTCAACATCGTGTTCCGCATCGCCGACGACCGCGGCATGCTGCTCATCGACCTGAAGGACCTGCGCGCAATGCTCAACTACGTGGGCGAACATTCCGCGGAATACGCCACCGAATACGGTGCCGTCGCCAAGCAAAGCATCGGCGCCATCCAGCGCGCCCTCATCGCGGTGGAAGACCAGGGCGGCGACATCTTCTTCGGCGAGCCGAACCTCGATTTGAACGACTGGTTCCAAACCACCGCCGATGGCCGCGGCGTGGTGAACGTGCTGAACGCCGCCAAGCTCATCACGATGCCGCAGATCTACGCGATGTTCCTGCTGTGGATGCTCAGCCACCTGTTCGACACGCTGCCCGAAGTGGGCGACCCCGACAAACCCAAGTTCGTCTTCTTCTTCGACGAGGCGCACCTGCTGTTCGACGGCATGCCCAAGGAACTGCGCGACAAGATCGTGCAGGTGGTGAAGCTCATCCGAAGCAAGGGCGTGGGCGTCTACTTCATCACGCAGTCTCCGTCCGACATCCCCGACGAGGTGCTCGCGCAGCTGTCCAACAAGGTGCAGCACGCGTTGCGCGCTTACACGCCGGCAGAGCAGAAGGCCGTGCGCGCGGCCGCGTCGAGCTTCCGCGAGAACCCGGCTTTCAAGACCGTGGACGTCATCACCGAGCTGGGCACCGGCGAGGCACTCGTGTCGTTCCTGGATGCCGACGGCATGCCGAGCATCGTGCAGCGCGCGAAGATCCTGCCGCCTCAGTGCTCGATGGGCGCGCCCGATCCCGCGAACATCCAGAAGTGTATGGACGAAGCGTTTAGCCTGATGAACAAGTATGGTGAGGCGGTCGACCGCGAGAGCGCCTACGAGATGATCCGCGAGGAGGCCGAGATTTCGGCGCAGCAGGCCGTCCTCGAGCTCGAGCGCGCCAAGCTCGAACGCGAGCGTGCGGAATTCGAGAAGCAGAAGGCCATCGAGGCGGCCAAGGCCGAGAAGGAGGCCGAGCGCCAGCGCATCGCCGCCGAGAAGGAAGCCGAACGCGCCCGCATCGCCGAGGAAAAGGCCGCCGAGCGCGCCCGCATCGCCGCCGAGAAAGAAGCCGAACGCCAGCGCATCGCGGCCGAGAAAGCCGCTGCGGCCGAAGAGGCGCGCCGCATCCGCGAGCAGCAGAAACGTCAGGATGCCATGATGCGCACCGCCACGAACGCCGTGAACCAGATTGGCCGCGAGGTGGGCAAGCAGATTCTGCGTGGCATTTTCGGCGGAAGGAAATAGCGTCCACCGGCGGGCATGATGCCCTGAAACGCCAACCGTACTGCAAAAAAACCATCGGAACCATCCCTTTTGCTGCATACAGCAGGGATGGTTTCGTATTTGGGTGAGTATCCATTTCGCATAATGCGGCGAAATCTGCGTATAATGGTCAGGGATAGTGAAATGACCATCGAATACTGGGAGGGCTTCTGCATGGTTCGAAGTGAGGGAAGGAAGGTTAAGCGGCCGGAATTGGACTACGTGCTGCTATGTCTGATACGCATGCACGAGGATGCGAGCGGCTACCAGCTGCACGCGTTCATCCAAGAATCGACGGGATTCCTCTACAAGGCGCACCTGAGCCAGATTTACCCGTCGCTGAAGCGGCTCAACGAGTCGGGGCTGGTGACGTTCACCGAGGTGGCGCGTGAAGGAAAGCCCGACCTCAAGCTGTATCGCGTGACGGACGCCGGCGTGGCCGCGTCCGAGGAATGGCTGCTTCGGCCGTTCGAGTTCGAGTACACGCGCGAGAGTGCCGACCGTTTCTTCATGCGGCTCGTGTTCATGGGCCATCTGCCGAGCGAGGAGGTGCTCCGTTGCCTGGACCGGGGCATCGAGGAGCTTTCGCGGCAGCGCGATCTTCATTCGCGGAGGGCCCTGGAAACCGAGATGTCGTTCCTTACCGTGGAAGACCCCGAGGTGCGCGATCGCTACGAGCGCATCTGGGAACGTGAGCTGGCGTTTTTCATCGCGGAATACGATCTGCGCATCGAGTGCCTGCGAAAACTGCGCGCCCGCCTGTCGTAACCGGCTGCAACAACCCGCATTACACCGCACGTCCCACACCTGGGGCGTGTTTTCGTGTGGGCTGAAGCGTACTGCACGATGTTATGAAGGCTCCGAGGAAACGATGCATCGCGCACGATGAGTCGAAGGAACGTCCTCCGACTCATTCGGGCATGATTTACGACTGGCTGGGGGCGTCGGTGCGGGCGAGGTCCTCGGCGAGGTGGGCGACGTTGTCGGCCTCGATGCGCAGTTTGGCGGCTTGGCGCGCCACGTTTGCGGCATACTCGCGGATGTCGCCCACGGTGCGGGCGAGCGTCTCGTCGGCAGA
>SUUF01000056.1:0-6200 GCA_015062635.1 Coriobacteriaceae bacterium
CTGGTCGGGTGAACAGGATTTGAACCTGCGACCCCTTGACCCCCAGTCAAGTGCGCTACCAAACTGCGCCATCACCCGATAACTCATGTAATATTAGCGACGTTGCCGCAACTTTTCAAGCATTCACGAAAAGTACGCAGATGCACAGTTGGGGACATACATGTGGCGACCGGGGACATACATGTGGCGACCGGGGACATACTTCTTTGGCCCTCTAGCGTGCTAAAGGTGTATGTCCCCGGTCGCCACATGTATGTCCCCGACGATGCATCGGCAGCTTCCTGGCAGAAAATGCGGAACAGCCTTAAAGTCCCCTGGCCGAAGCGAAGCGGTTCCCGACCGCAAAGGTATGCCACAACCCATGCGTGCCGTTTTCCTCGCTATCGCTGCGACAGGCGCTTAACCACCTGGTCAAGGATGGCATCGGAAATCTGGCGCTTGCTGGCGGCGGGTACGTGCTCTTCGCCGTCGGCGCTCACAAACCACACCTCGTTGTCGGGAGTGCCGAAGGCTTTTCCGTGCCCCACCTCGTTCGCGACGATGAAATCGGCGCCCTTCTTCTCGAGCTTGCGGCGCGCATTGTCGAGCACATCGTTGGTTTCGGCGGCGAACCCGACCACCACGCGGCTTCCCTTTACAGAAGCCAGCGTCGCCAACACATCGGGGTTGTCGACCAGCTTGATGTTCTCGAGCATATCGTCGTCGCGACCCTTCTTGAGTTTCGCGTCGGCTATGCGCTCAGGTCGCTTATCGGCTACCGCTGCGGCGAAAATCGCCGCGTCGGACTCGGCGAACGGCTCACGGCATGCTTCGAGAAGCTCGCGGGCGCTCTCGATCTTCAGCACGCGCACACCGGCAGGGTTCTCGAGCGCAACGGGACCCGAAACGAGCGTCACCTCGGCACCGCGGTCGCGGGCGGCCTCGGCGAGTGCGAATCCCATCTTGCCGGAAGAATCGTTCGAGATATACCTTACCGGGTCGATGCGCTCGCGAGTCGGACCCGCGGTGATCATCACCTTGCGCCCTGCGAGGTCTTTCTTCCCCTCGAGTATCCCGATGGCGAAAGCGACGACGTCGGCCGGCTCGGGCATGCGCCCCGGCCCGACATAACCGCAGGCCAGATACCCCGAATCGGGCTCGATGAAATGCACGCCCCGCGACCGCAGCAACGCCATGTTCGCCTGCGTGGCCTGGGCCTCGTACATGTGCACGTTCATCGCCGGGGCAAGCGCCAGCGGCGCCGTGGTCGCAAGAGCCGCGGTGGAAAGCAGGTCGTCAGCAATGCCATGCGCGATCTTCGCCATCACATTGGCCGTGCACGGGGCGATGAGGAACAAATCGGCCTCTTCGGCGAGGCTGATGTGGTGGATGGGGTCGGAAGGATCGTCGAACAGCCCGATTGCAACCTTCTCATGCGTCAGCGCCCGAAACGTCGTCGGGTCCACGAAGTGCGTGGCATGCTCAGTCATGACCACCTTCACGCGGTAGCCGGCACGTTGGAACTCGCGCACGATCGCGCACGACTTGTAGGCGGCGATGCACCCGGTCACACCGAGCACGACGGTCTTCTGCTCCATGGTTTCCCCTTCCACTATCGGTACGCGGCTATGGTATCACGCCGGGAAGCCCGCGTGTTTCGCCCTCTGCGGCTAGCTCCGCTCCAAGACGCCGCCCTGCGCCTTGGCTTCGCTCAGCGCGGCGAGCACCTCTTCTCCCGCAGCCGTGCGGCCGATGCTCCGATCGGCGATGCGCGCGAAGGCCGCTTCGAGGTCGGCGGGCAGATAATCGCAGAACAGCAGGTATTCGCCGGTCGAGGGATGCTCGAAACCCAGGCGATAGGAATGCAGGAACTGCCGGTCGAGCTTCAGCTGGGCATGCGGTCCGTGGCTCCCGTACAGCGGGTCGCCGACGATGCAATGGTGGATGTATTGCATGTGCACGCGAATCTGATGCGTTCGGCCCGTGAAGAGTTTGCATTCGACGAGCGTGTACCCATCGTCGCGGTTGCCGGCTTCGAACCGTTCGAGCACGCGGAAGCTCGTGAGCGCCTCGCGGGCGCTTGCATCACCCGAGACGCGCATCGTCGAGCCGGTCTTGTGGTTGCGCGCGATGGGGGCGTCGATCTCGCCGGTGTCGGCGGCGATGAGTCCGTGCACGAGCGCTATATAGCGGCGGTCGACGTTCTTCATGCGAATCGCGAATTGCATCGCATCGCCGGCCTCGTCATCCTTCGCGCAGATCATCAAGCCGCTCGTGTCGCCATCGAGGCGATGCACGATGCCAGGACGGTCCTCGCCCTGCACATGCGCGAGGTTCTGATGACCATATTTATGTATGAGCGCATTGACGAGCGTCTGGTCGGCATGGTTATGGCTTGGATGGCAGATAAGCCCCCGCTGCTTCGAGATGACGATGAGCTCGTCGTCCTCGTAGCGGATATCAAGCGGAATCTCCTGCCCGTACAGCGCGACGATCTCGTCTTCCAGATGCTCTTCGTACACGATCGTGTCGCCGGCGCTCACGATGGTGCGCTTTTGCGGCACCTCGCCGTTCACGAAGACCGTGCCGGCCTCGATGTGCTTGGCGGCGGCGCTGCGCGACGGGTAGCAACCGGATGCGGCCAAGGCCGCATCGACCCGCATCCCGTCTTCTTCGGCCGTCACGGTATGGAGCAAAGAACGGGCCATATCAGTCCCCCGTTTCGTCGGTCTTGCCCTCGAAGAGGAAGTAACAGATTACCACGAGTGCGAATCCGCAGGTCACCCCAATGTCGGCAACGTTGAACACGGGGAATTCGATGAAGGTCGTCTCGATGAAGTCGACGACATAGGCGTTCACGAACCTGTCGATCGCATTGCCGATGCCGCCGGCGAGGACGAGTCCATACCCGGCCATCTCCCACACCAGGGCTTTCTCACGGCGCATATGCGCCACCAGCAGCAACAGCGCGCAGAACACGACAGCGAAGATGCCGAGCGCGACGGTGGCGTCGCCGAACATGCCCCAGGCGGCCCCGGTGTTATGCACGAGTCGGAAGTCGAGAAACCCGGGAATGCCCGCCCATAGCAGGTCGCCCACCGGCACGGTGTCGGCCCACTGCTTGGTCAGACGGTCGATAACGAGCCAAACGACGGCAACGCCGCCGAAAACGACGGCGTTGCGTTTCGCATTGGTTGTCGACATGCCGTTTTGCGTCAAGGTGCTAAGCCTCGAACCCGATGGCGTCGAGGGCATCGCCGCAACGCTCGCACACGTCGGCGTGGTTGGCGTTTCCGCCGAGCTCGCGGTAGTTCCAGCAGCGCGGGCATTTATCGCCGGTTGCCGGCTCCACGACGCAGGCGAACTCCTCGCCCGCGGCGAACTCGACGCCGCTCACGATGAAGAGCTCCTCGAACACCGCAGCGCCCATGGCCTGCAGCGTCTCGAGCTTGTCGGCCGGCACGGTCACCTTCACGCAGGCTTCCTGGCTCTTGTTCACGCGCTTCTCGGTGCGCGCATCCTCAAGCGCCTTGGTCACCGCGTCGCGGGCTTCCATCGCGACGAGGAAGCGCTCGTAGTCGGCGGCGCCATCGTCGGCGGGAAGCGCCGGCACGAAGTCGTCGCGGCTCGGCCATCCGGCAAGCTGCACGCTCGCGGGACGGTCGGCGGCCGAACGCATTGCCTCGGGATAATGATCCCACACTTCGTCGCAGGTGAACGACAGGATCGGCGCGAACACGCGTACGAGCACCTCGAGCACGTTCATGAGCACCGTCTGCGCGGCGCGGCGGCGCGGGGAATCGGGAGCCTCGGAATACAGGCGGTCCTTCGTGATGTCCAGGTACACGCTCGAAAGCTCGTTCACGAAGTCGTAGCACTCGCGGTACACCACGTTGTACTTGTATTCGTCGTACGCGCTCTCGATGGTCTTCACCAGGTTGTAGGTCTTCGCCATCATGTACTGGTCGACTGGCTCGAGCTCGTCCCACGTGGTGACGGCCTTCGAATCGTCGAAATCGGAAAGGTTGCCCAGCACGAAGCGCAGGCTGTTGCGGAATTTGCGATATGCGTCGGAGACCTGCTTCAGGATGTTGTCGGAAATCGACACGTCATGGGCGTAATCGACCGACGACACCCACAGGCGCAGCACGTCGGCGCCGAACTTGTCCATGACCTCGGCGGGGTCGACGCCGTTGCCCTTCGACTTCGACATCTTCTCGCCGTTCTCGTCGACGGTGAAGCCGCAGTGCATGACCGACTTGTACGGCGGCATGCCATAGGCGCCCACGCTCGTGAGCAGCGACGACTGGAACCAGCCGCGATGCTGGTCGGAACCCTCGAGATACATGTCGGCGGGCCAGGTCAGGCCCTCGTCGGCGCGATGGCGCAGCACGCTCTGATGCGACACGCCGCTTTCCCACCACACATCGAGGATGTCCTTCTCGGGCTCGAGGTCGTCAACGCCCGCGCCGCACTTCGCGCAGCAGGTGTCGGCGGGCAGGTATTCTGCCGGGCGCTTCGTGAACCACGCATCGGCGCCTTCACGGTAGAACAGGTCGATGACCGCGTCGAACGTCGCCTCGGTCGCGACCGTCTCGCCGCACTTTCCGCAGGTGAACACTGGGATGGGCACGCCCCACGAACGCTGGCGCGAAATGCACCAGTCGGGACGGTCGGCCACCATCGACCCGATGCGGTTGGAAGCCCACGCGGGAATCCACTTCACGTCGTTCTCGATGGCCTTCGTCGCCGCGGCGCGCAGGCCGGTGTCCTCCATCGACACGAACCACTGGCTCGTCGCACGGAAGATGACGGGCTCGTGGCAGCGCCAGCAATGCGGGTAGCTGTGGTCCATGTCCTCATGCAGGATGAGCGTGCCGCGCTCGCGCAGCCACTCGATGATCACGGGATTCGCCTCGTTCACTTCCATGCCGCTGAAGGGGCCGCCGAAGCCCATGCCCTCGCCCTCATAGAAGCAGCCGTTGTCGTCGACCGGCATCACGACGGGCACGTTGAACTTCATGCCGGCCAGGTAGTCGTCGACGCCATGGCCCGGAGCGGTGTGGACGACGCCCGTGCCATCTTCCATGGTCACGTAATCGGCATAGATGAACACGCCTTCCTCGCCCTGGTCGGCGAAGATGGGCTGCTTGTACTTGTTGCCGCAAAGCTCGGTGCCGGTGGCGCTCCAGCCTTCGACGACCTTCGCATCGTCCCAGCCGAACTTCACCATGAGCTTCTCGACGAGCGCCTGCGCCATGATGTAGGCGCGGCCGTCATGCTCGACGGCGACATATTCGGCGTCGGGATGCAGGATCACCGCGTCGTCTGCCGGCAGGGTCCACGGGGTCGTGGTCCAGATGGCCACGTCAAGCTTGCCTTCCCATGCCTCGAGGCCGGCCGGAACGGTCGTCATCTCGAAGCGCACGAAGATAGCCGGCGAGGTCTCGTTGCCGTATTCAATCTCGGCCTCGGCGAGCGCCGTGTGGCAATGGCTGCACCAATGGATGGGCTTGCGGCCGCGGTAAATGGCGCCATCGAGGTACATCTTCTTGAAGATCTCGACGTTGCCCGCCTCGAAGTTCGGCACGTACGTGAGGTACGGATGCTCCCATTCGCCGTTCACGCCCAGGCGCTTGAAGCCCTCGCGCTGGATGCCGACGTACTTCTCGGCCCATTCGCGGCACAGGCGGCGGATCTCGGGCTGCGGGGTCTCGCGGAACTTCTCGGTGCCGAGCGTGGTCTCTACCATATGCTCGATGGGCTGGCCATGGCAGTCCCAACCGGGGATGTACGGGGTGAAATAACCGCGCTGTGCGTGGCTCTTCACGACGAAGTCCTTCAGGATCTTGTTGAATGCATGGCCGATGTGAATCGGACCATTCGCATACGGAGGACCATCATGAAGAACGAACGGCTTGCCGTCCTTGTTCTTCTCGAGCACCTTGTGGTAGATGTCCATCTCGTTCCACGCCTCGAGCCGCTTGGGCTCGTTCTGCGGGAGGTTGCCACGCATGGGGAAATCCGTCTGCGGCAAGTTCATCGTGTTCTTGTAGCTGTTTGCCACGGCTGCCTCGTCTTTCTTCGCTGCTGAAAACGCAAGCCCTCATTATAGGGCAACACCGCCCCAGCTGCGCGTACGTTTCGCAAACGCACAATTGCGCCGAAAACTCCATCCGCGCGATGCAACGTTTCCTCGTAGCCTTCGTAACATCCATCGG
>SUUF01000056.1:6300-12834 GCA_015062635.1 Coriobacteriaceae bacterium
ATCGCGCGCGATCGTTTCATCATGCGACGCGTTGGCGGGTGTTTCGTTCGAAGCGCCGTTCCGCTTGCGCTATACTCCATTCCAGTACCGGAATATCGCAATATACACATCAACACCCGTAAGGACCGCAACATGGCATACGACATCGTCACCGATTCAAGCGCTAACCTCACCGAAGAGATGTACGACCAGTTCGGCATCAGCGTGCTCCCGCTGCGCTTCATGAACGATGGTCAGGAGTTCGTCAGCTACCAGAAGGGCGTCACCACCGACCTCAAGCTGTTTTACGACCGCATGCGCGAAGGAGCGGTGTACACGACGTCGCTTCCCTACCCGCATGAAACGGAAGTCACGTTGCGCGGAATCCTCGAAGAAGGCAGGGACATCCTCTACATCGGCTTCTCGAGCGGCCTTTCCGGCACCTACGACGGCACTCGCATCATCATGGAGGAGCTCGCCAAGGAATATCCCGATCGCAAGCTCATGCACGTCGACACGCTCGCCGCTGCCGCTGGCCAAGGCTTGCTGGTGTGGTATGCCGCCAAGATGAAGGAAGGCGGCGCCTCGATGGAAGAGGTGCACGCCTGGGTGACCGAGAACCGCCTGAAACTCGCCCATTGGTTCACGGTCGACGACCTCGTCTACCTGTTCCGCGGCGGGCGCGTGAGCCGCACGAGCGCCTGGGCGGGCACGTTGCTGAAGATCAAGCCGGTGCTGCACGTCGACGACGAGGGCAAGCTCATCCCTATGCAGAAGGTGCGCGGCCGCAAGAAATCGATCGACGCGCTGTTCGAGCAGATAAAGAAATCGGCCGACCAACCGGTTTCCGACCAGGCGGTGTTCATCTCGCACGGCGATTGCCTCGAGGATGTGGAATATCTCGAGAAGCGCATCGAGGAAGAATGGCACCCGAAGATGATCTTCCATAACATTCTCGACCCGGTCATCGGCGCGCATTCCGGCCCGGGCACGCTCGCGTTGTTCTTCCTGGCAAGCTCACGCGGCTAGCGTCCTGGCGAACGGCGAACGATACGAATTGAAGTCGTGGCCTGCTTAGCGGGCCACGATCTTTTTCATGGTCTCGAGCAGCAGCTGGTCGGTGTCGCGCCGTTGCGCGGCGATGCAGAAATAGCTTTCCTGGTCGTCGAGGCCGCTGACGCGGGTGAGCTGCGGAACGAGCAAGCCCGCAAGTTGGAGCCGCACCGACAGCTCGTCGGATGTGGAAACGCCCAGATCCATATGGCTTCCGTCGAATTTGCACAGCACGAAGTTGCCCTCGGCCGGGAAAATCCGCACGCCGGGAATGAGTGACAACATGCACTGCAGCCAGGGAATCTCGCGCTCGAGGTACTCATGCGTACGCTCGAGATAGCCCATGAGCTGCGGGAACACGGCGGCGAGCACATCGGCGGCCATGCCGTTGCAGCTCGGGTCGGTATACGACATCAGGCGCTTGATGGTGTCGGGATGCGCGAAGATGCACGAGATGGGCATGCCAGGAATCGCGAAGGTCGCGGAAGGATTGCGAATGATGACGAGGTTGGGGTGCTTCTTCGTCAACGGGATGAACGATTCCCCGCCGAGCGAGAGCTCGAGATACGATTCGTCGACGATAACCCAGCGGCAATTCTCGAGGTAATCCTCGAGCATGTCTTGCGTGAGCAGGCGGCTCGACGGGTATCCCGGGTTCGAGAGCAACGCCGCGTCGAAGCGGTTGATCTCGCGATATGCGATATAGAACTTGCAGGTGGCAAACGAGAACGGATTCGCCAGCGCGATGAAATCGGACCCGCCGTTAATGATGGCGAGCTCGTATTCCACCGGGCACGGCACGGCGACACCCACGCGTGACGGCCCGAGCGCCGAGACGATATCGCGGATGCATGAGGAAGGCGACGTTCCCACGAGCACCGATTCGATGGGCACCTCGTTGTACGCGGCCATGATGCGGCGCAGCGCATAGCCGCTCACATCGGGACGTACCGCGAGCTCGCCGTCGACGATTGCGGTGTGCAGCGCCTGCATGAAGACCTTCGGCGTGCCGAGCGGGTTCACGGGATTGGAATAGTCGACCCAGTTGATCTCCTTGCGGATGTCGTGCGGCAGCGTTGCCGGCAATTCGGGCAGCACAGCACGACGGCTATCGCCGCCATCGCGTCCCTTGTATGCGAACCTTGCCGCCACGTATGCACCTCGTCTATCCCGTTTTCACGTTTGCTTCATAAGCGAAAAGCGACAAGCCACAAGAATTCCCCGCGGGAACCGGATTCCTTGCGAAAGGTGATGTGATTCAGCTGTGAATAGTACACAAGGTATTGTGGCATACATGCATCATATACAAGATATGCCTACATGTTGTGTATTTTCGCTTTTCAAAGGCTTGTGTATGGTAGCACATGGAACGAAAGACGCAAGAAGGGCCTGGAAATCGAGGGAGGTGGCACTTGAGGAAGATGGAAAGCACCCGGCCGGAACGCGTGCGTTCCGATTATCCCGATGGCATCTCCCTCCCCCCGTGGAACGGCCGTGCGATCATGCTCGTCGACCTCGATGCCTTCTTCGCATCGGTCGAGCAACTCGACCACCCCTCCTGGCGCGGCAAACCCGTCATCGTCGGCGGCGACCCCGACAAGCGCGGCGTCGTTTCGACCGCAAGCTATGAGGCGCGGAAGTTCGGCGTGCATTCCGCCATGCCCTCGTCCACCGCCCGCCGGCTGTGCCCGCAGGCTATCTGGACGTCGGGTCATTACAGCCGGTACAAGGAGATGTCCGACCGGGTGATGCGCATCCTGCTCGACGAGTCGCCCTTCATGCAGCAGGTGAGCGTCGACGAGGCGTTCCTCGACGTGACGCCCACCGCGCATATCCCCGAGCATCCGGTGCTCATCGCGCAGCGCATCAAGGCGCGGGTGGCCGAGCTCGGCATCACCTGCTCGATCGGTCTCGGCGTGAGCAAGAGCGTCGCGAAAATCGCATCTGACGCCGACAAGCCCGATGGCCTGACGGTCGTGTTTCCCGGGCGCGAAGCCGATTACCTGGCGCCGCTTCCCATCCGCACGATGTCGGGAATCGGCGAGGCGGCCGAGCGCAAGCTCGCGTCGTTCGGGTTGAAGACGCTCGGGGACATCGCGCACGCAAGCGATTCGATGCTCGCAAACGTGTTCGGGAAGAACGCCCACATGATGCGCATGCGCTGCCTCGGGGCCGATGAGAGCCCCGTGGTGCAAGACGACGAGGTCAAGTCGGTATCGAACGAAATGAGCTTCGCCACCAGCCTTTCCTCGAGGCAGGAAATCGAGCGCGCCTTGGCGACGATGTCGGCGAAGGTGTGCCGGCGCCTGAGGAAGAAGAGCCTGAAGGCCACGACGTTCGCCTTGAAGATTCGCTATGAAGACCTGAAGATTCGCACCGCCCAGCTGCGCATGGATTCACCGGCAGACGACGAATATCTGGTAACCGCGGCGCTCGAGGGCCTGATCGACCAGGTGTGGACACCGGGCATGCTCGTACGGCTTGTCGGCGTGGCCGCAAGCGGTTTCGGCGGCGAGGGCGAAGTCGTCCAGGACCGGCTGTTTGACATGCCGGCTACCGATGGATCCACGCGCCAACCCGAACCCGCAATCGATGATGCGCGGCGCTCGGGCCTCATCGCCGCAACCGACAAGATTCGCGACCGCTTTGGCGAGCGCGCCGTCAACTTCGGCCGCGAGAACGCCACCCTCGGTTCAACCACCGGCAGCGGCGCCAAGAACCCGCAAGACTACAAATCGTGAACGATAAATCGCGCACGACCTGACAAACCCCTCCGGGGCATTTGTCAGGTCGATAGGCTCCGATGCACCTGACAAAGCCACCGGAGGGGTTTGTCAGGTCGATAGGCTCCGATGCACCTGACAAAGTCACCGGAGGGGTTTGTCAGGTTTTTGACACGCACATCGAGATGGCACTCGTTTAAAAGCGGCTTTCACGCCGTAAGGGGGCTTCGAGCTGGTAGCGGCGCGTCCGGACGCGCCGCAACGGTGGCTCGAGCGTTATTCGACAGAACAGCGAAACGTTAGTTGAACTTGAAGATCTTCTGGGCGGCGCGATAACCGGCGATGCCGAATGCACGGCCGGCCTTGCCCGGCAGGTTCACGGCGAAGCAGACGAGCTCGCGTCGCACGATGCGATACAGTTCGCGGTTGCGCTTCAGCAGGTAATCCCAGATGGCATGCCGCTGCGCATCCGATTCGGCATCGCCGCGCATGCGCAGGAAGATCGAGCAGATGCACATCATCATCGCGAGGTACTTCACGAGATATGCCTGCAAATGCGGGTCGAGCTCATGATTCGGGATCTTCACGGAATCGATCATCACCCGCGTGATGCGAAGCTGCTGGTCCATGCGCCCCATCATCACCGACTCGTTCACCGACTGGTCCTCGCGGCCGATGAAGTAATGGTACAGGTCGATGTTCAGGTAGCGGATGGTCTTCACCTGGGCCATCGGCACATAAACGAAGATGTTGTCGACGTAGAAGGTGTGTTCGGGCAGGCGGATTCCGCAATCGTGCAGCAGCTGGGTGCGATACACAACGGCATGCATCAGGATGAACTGCCCCTGACGGAAACGCCCGACCTCGCTCCAACCGAATTCGCGGCCCTCGGGCAACACGCCGCGATAGTCGACGACGTTGCGGGTGCCTTCGTGCACCTTGTCATAAATATAGTTCGCAACCACCATGTCGGTGGGAACGGTCTGCGCGGCAGCGTGTCGCAACACTTCCATGAGCTGGGGCAACGCCTCGGCATCGAGCCAGTCGTCGGAATCGACGACCTTGAAGTACACGCCCGTGGCCGCGGCAAGGCCCGTGTTGACGGCTCCGCCGTGGCCCTTGTTCGGCTGGTCGATGGCCTTCACGATACCGGGCAGGCGGCGCTCCCATTCATGGATCTTCTCGCTCGTGTTGTCCTTCGTGGAGCCATCGTTCACGAGGATGATCTCGATGTCGTTGCCGGCGGGGATGAGCGACTCGACGCACGCATCCAGGTATTCCGCCGAGTTATAGCAAGGAATGGTGAAACTGATGATCGGTTGCGATTCGCGGGGCATCGCGTGTCTCCCCTCGTCTATGGTGCGTGGCGCTTCACCGCCGACGCCTGCCGTTTGCGTTTGCCGCCGATGATTCTAGCCTCCCGCGACCTTACACAGCGGTATCATCATAAGAACAGGACAACCGAAAGGAATTCCATGAGCAAGTTTCTTGACAGCCTGATCGAACAGGCAAAGGCAGATAAGAAGACCATCCTCCTTCCCGAGGTGGAAGATGAGCGCACGCTCGCCGCAGCCGAGCGCATTCTCGCCGAGGGCATCGCCGACCTCATCCTCGTCGGCGACGAGAAGCTCGTCGAGGCTTCCGACCGCAAGCTCGACGGCGCGAAGATCGTGAACCCGCTTACCGATGACCGCCGCGAAGAGCTCGCGAACCTCCTCTACGAGACCCGCAAGAAGAAGGGCATGACCCCCGAAGAAGCCGCCGAGAAGGTGAATGACCCGGTGTGGTATGCCGTCATGATGATGAAGGCCGGCCTCGCCGATGGCCTCGTGTCCGGTGCGTGCCATGCCACGATCGATATCCTCTCGCCGAGCCTGCGCGTGCTGAAGACCGCCCCCGGCGTGAAGACCGTGAGCTCCTTCTTCATCATGGAGGTGCCCGACTGCGACGCCGGCGCCGATGGCATGCTGTTCTTCGCCGACCCCGCGCTGTGCATCCAGCCCACCGAAGAGGAACTCGCCACGATCGCCATCGCCACCGCACGCAGCTACGAAGACCTCATCGGCCGCAAGCCGAAGGTCGCGATGCTCTCGCATTCCACCAACGGCAGCGCGAAGAACGACGACGCGCTGAAGGTCGCCCATGCCTGCGCGATGGCAAAGGAACAGGCCCCCGATGTGATGATCGACGGCGAGATGCAGGCCGATGCCGCGCTCGTTCCCGAAATCGGCCAGTCGAAGTTCCCGGGCTCCGAGGTCGCCGGCCATGCCGAGGTCCTCGTCTTCCCCGACCTCGATGCCGCCAACATCGGCTACAAGCTCGTCCAGCGTCTGGCGAAGGCCCAGGCGTATGGCCCCATCCTGCAGGGTCTCGCCGCTCCGGTGAACGACCTTTCCCGCGGCTGCTCGGCCGACGACATCGTCGCGGTGGTCGCCCTCACGAGCATCCAGGCGCAAGCCATGGCCCAGGGCAAGTAATCACGCGAACACGGTAACTGTGAAGGAGCCGGAGAGCGCATCTCCGGCTCCTTTGTTTTATGGAAGCGGTTGTCAAAGCAGCCTTTGCTGTGCCATCCTCGGCTACGTCCCCAATCACGCCATCCTCGACCACAACCCTGGCCATGCCTTTCTCGGCTACAACCCCGGACACGCCAAAAAATCGCAGGTATGAACTCCGTGCAGGAAATCGGAGGGGAAAAGCCAAAATATTGCAGGTATGCACTATGTTCTCTGGGGGTCGCGCCAAATATTTGCAAGTATGAACTCTCACCTGGGCTTGA
>SUUF01000003.1:0-19066 GCA_015062635.1 Coriobacteriaceae bacterium
GCGGCCAGACCGCAGCCGTTGCTCTTGTACATGATCTTCGCCATCTGCTTGCTCAGGCGTTTCAGGCTCTTGTCGCCGCGTTGGCACGGGTCGCAAACCTGCCGCAGCAAGGGATTCGGCGCCAAAACGATGTTCATCTCGTACCATCTTCCTCTTAGCGCCACCAGGCGCATCTCGTGTTTCGCGACCATTCTATAGCGAGTCGCTCCATATTGCCGCGCCCCGCCGGGCGAACACAGATAATGCGCAAGCCCATCACGCCTTTCCCATGCCCTTCGCGGCTTCCGTAAGCGCGCCAGCTTCCGCACACGCACCCGCTTCCGCATGCCCAACACGCCATCCGCACGCGTACCTGCTTCCGCACACTCGCCAGCTTCCGCACGCCCATCGCGGCTTCCACACGCGCGCACACCACGCCTTTCCCATACCCTTCGCGGCTTCCGCACACGCGCCAGCTTCCGCAATCGACACGACCAACACACCCTAACGGGCAATTAATGCACAAACTTCAGCTTGCGAAAAACGCGACCTGGGGTTTTAGGAAGCGGAAGGCGAAGTTTGCGCATTAATCGGAAACGTGGGCGCCATTTCGGGTGTGGACATGGGACATGAATGTGGAAGCGCGCGAGCCGAATGGAACTCGGAGCACAAAACCAACCTCGTCGGCAATTAATGCACAAACTTCCGCTTCCGAAAAAAGCCGACCTGGAGTTTCGGGGAACGGAACGCGAAGTTTGCACATTAATCGGAAGCATGGGGCCAGAGGCTACAGGTGGACGGGGCCATATGGGACGCGAGGCCACACGGGATTCGGGAACGCATGGCGCCCTGACCGCATGACGCCCAGAACCGCAAGGAGCCCCCGCGCCGGCAATTAGCGTACAAACTTCAGCTTCCGAAAAACACGACCTGGAGTTTCGGGGAACGGAACGCGAAGTTTGCACATTAATCGGAAGCATGGGAGCACGCGCGCCTCATGGATCGCGGGAGCATGCGCGCAGTTTCAAGCTCGGGACACATGGGGAACGGGGCCGCAAGGATCTGCCGCGGCGGCGATTAACGAGCAAACCTCAGCTTCCGAAAATCGCGACCTGGGGTTTTAGGAAGCGGAACGCGAAGTTTGCACATTAATACAAACACTCGCCAAGCTATGATGCATTCCTCGGGGCTGAAAACGGCCCCATCCGCCTTGCATCCCCGGATGAAAAGACGCAAGCATTCACCAAGTAATGACGCGTTCCTCGGGTTCCCAAGAGGTCTCATCCACCTTGAACCCTTGGATGAACCGGCCTACTTTCACGTGCCGCGGATGGTTTCCAGGAAGAAGGGAGAGCATCATGCGATACCGCGCATCCGAAAGCGCCCGTTTGCCAAGATGCCGCCTCTGCCGCGACAGGTCGCGTTTATCCCGCTGCTCGATCGCTGAAATGAGCAGTGCCGCCATGGCATCCATTCCCCCGCGAACGTACAGGTCTTCCATCACCATGGGGAGAACGGAATAACCGCTCAGCGCAAGCTCGCGATTGCGGCGGATATCGTCAACGATTTTCGATCGCACAGCCCGCATCGCCTGTTGCAAAGCGACCTGATTCTGAACCGCACCCGGATTCATTCCGACATCGACCGCCGCACGCACTAAAGAATCGAGGTCGAGATGCTCTTTTCCGTCATAGTTGATTCCAGTTGAGGTACCAGACATCACGATGTCCGGCACCCGCGAATCACGGGCGCCAGGCAACGCGCAGCCCTTCCCCACACGCGGGTTAAGCACGAGCGCGCCCAAGTCGTATCCCAGGTAATCCACCGGAAGGCAAAGCACCGCAGCGATAAGCGCCTCCGCGGGCGACCATGCGTTATCGGCCAGGTACGCAGCCACCTTCCGCGCAACCGCTATCCCATGTATTCCCCTGGCCTGCGCCACGAATTCGCGAATCCTCTTCGCGCTGGTAAGCGGTTTAAGCCCATAGGAAACCGGACCGTTGAACGGGTCAGCGGCGTCTAGACTGTAGGTCCCGCACATCTCGTAGCCCAGCACCAGCAGCTCGACCGGATGCAAGTGAGCGGCGAGTTCCGCGAACAGCAGTTCAGGAGAACTGATGGCAATGCCGTCAGCTACCTGCAAAAATGACCCTTCCGGAATTCCCCGTTCGAACGTCGTGCAATGAGCACCGCGAGTGCGAACGCGCTTAGCGCCCTGCGAAACGGCAACCCAGATCTCCCCGTTCTCATCCGCAAAATCACAACCGGGGTCAAGCTCATGCAGAAGCCGGTTCGTCCACCGTTTCCGCGGCGAGGGGTCCGCCGGCAAGATACCCGAACGACACCGCAGTGCCCCAACGTTCCCCTGTTTCAACCGAAGGGAGCGCATCACCTTCAACGCGCTATGCTTAACAAACGTGATCTGCATCTTTTTATGGTAGCGCGTAAAACCTCAAATAATTGTGGCTGTTCTGAGCAGGGCGGCGCAAGAACCCACCACGTTGGCAATTCATGAGCAAACTTCGGCTTCTGAAAAAGAAAGCGCGCCCATCTTGCCTTCCCATTCAAGCCGCGCATCAGCCGCCCACCCCAACGAGCGATTAATGTACAAACTTCAGCTTCCGAAAACCGCGGCCTGGGGTTTTAGGAAGCGGGAGGCGAAGTTTGCGCATTAATCGGAAGCATGGGAGCACGCGCGCCTCATGGAGCGCGGGGGCATACGCGCAGTTTCAAGTTCGGGACACATGGGGAACGGGGCCGCAAGGATCTGCCGCGGCGGCGATTAACAAGCAAACCTCAGCTTCCGAAAATCGCGACCTGGGGTTTTAGGAAGCGGAACGCGAAGTTTGTACATTAATTAAAAATACGGGGGCCAGGGACAGCATGGGATTCCAGGCCACACAGGGGCCAGAGGCAGCATGGAACCCCCAGCCACACGGGGTCCAGGACCGCATCGAGCATGAACAGGAGTCATGCCCCGTGGGGCCCGTAAGGCCGCCGGGATGCGGGAACGCATGGAATCGCGCAGGCAGGGGAAGGCTACAGGAGCTTGTGCTTGGCGCGCATTTCCTTGAGCTCGGTTTGCATCGAGACCACCAGGTTGAAGTAGAGGTCAGCCTCATCAGGGGAAATCGAGGGGTTGCTCAGCTGGGCCTGCAACGACTCGATGGCCTCCTCCTGGTCGCCGATCGCAAGCTCCTCGGCCAGGAATCGTGCGAGCGATTCGGCGGCGTCGGCTGCAGGCTGCGCCGACGTGAGGATGCTCGCCGCTTGGGGAACCTCGGCAGCCGCCCGGGTTACCATCTGCGCGGCCGTGACGCCGGGGTCTTCCTCCAACACCTGCAACAACACGCCCGCGACCTGGCCATACAGGTTGCTATGCCATTTCACCTGCGCCATCGCCGCGGCATGCTGCATCGCGATGTCGGGGTGCTGCGCACACACCGAAAGGAACTCGCGCTCGCACCGCAAGCGGTTTCGCTCAGCACCGGGCAAATCGGCAAACCGGACGCGCTCCTCCTGCACGGGCGTGGGAACCGGCGCGGCATTGGGCTCGTACACGCGCGGCGCCTCGATGCGGGCCAACTGGTCGATTGCATCCTCTTCGCGCGCCCGCACCCGTCCGGCAATCTGCACGGCGTAGTCTTTCGCGAGCAGCGAATCCTTGATGGGCGCCAGCACCGAAAGCGCATCGGCCAAGGCATGCGAGCGCCCCTCGGCGCTTCCCAAATCGTAACGTTCGAGCCGCCGGTCGATGCCGAACTGCAGCAACGGCTGGGCGGCATCGAGCTGCGCCTGCAACGCCTCGGCTCCCCGCTGCGCGACGAAATCGGCCGGGTCGAGGTCATCGGGCAGCACCACCGCGAGCAGCTCGACACGCGACTTGCCCGATTCCGGCGTCATGGAATAGTCGATGAACTGCAGGGCCCTATCGGCGGCGCGCTGCCCGGCGGCATCGCCGTCGAACAGGTACACGATGCGCTTTCCCGCATACCGCGACAGCGCGCGGATATGCTGGCGCGTGAGCGCGGTTCCCAGCGTGGCCACCACGTTCTTCACGCCCGCCTCGTGCAGCGCGATCACATCGGTGTACCCTTCCACCACCACGGCGGTTCCCGTGGCGCTCATCGCGCCCTTCGCCTTGTCCAGCCCGTACAGCACCTCCGATTTATGGAAGATGGGCGTCTCCTGCGAGTTCAGGTACTTGGGCTCGCCCTGCCCGATGACGCGTCCGCCGAATGCGATGCATGCGCCCCGCGCATCGAAGATGGGGAACATCACGCGCTCGTAGAACCGGTCGCGTGTGGGGCCGCGTTGGCCCTCGCGCGGGCCCATCGCCACGTTCGCGAGGATCATCTCCTGAAACGAGAAGCCCTTCGAGCGCAGGTGCGACACGAGCGCGCCGCGCCCCGGTGCGTAGCCGAGCATCCATGTGCGGGGCACCTCGCCGCCGAGGCCGCGCCCGCCCAGGTACGCGCGCGCCGAGGCTGCGCCCGCTTCCTTCGAGCGCATCAGCTGCAGGTGGTAGAACGCGGCGGTCTCCTTGCATATCTCCTGCAGGCGCGCCTTCTGCCCACGCGGCAGCCCCCGGCCGCCCTGCTCGGTTATCTCGACATGCCCGCGCTCGGCAAGCCAGCGCACGGCATCGGGGAATTCCATCTCGTCGAGCTTCATCACGAAGGCGAACAGGTCGCCGCCTTCCCCGCACCCGAAGCAATGCCACAGCTGCGTGTTCGGGTCGATCTTGCACGACGGGGTCTTTTCCTGGTGAAACGGGCAACAGCACCAGAAATCGCGCCCGCGCTGCTTCAGCGGGACGCGCTCGGCCACGACGTCGACGAGGTCGTTCGCCTCGCGCACGCGTTGGATGTCTTCCTGGCTGTAGCCCGCCATGGCCTAGCGCGCCTTCTGCCCTGGCGCGTTCTGCGGAAGCGGCACGTCGTCGGGGTCGGGCTCGGCAGCCGGTGCGTTCTGCGGCAACGGGGCCTGGTCGAGGTCCTCGGCATCGCGCTCGAGCCGCTTGTACGTGGCCTGGTCGATCTGGTCCTGCAGCTCTTCGGTCTGCCCCTTGAAAATGAACGACAGGGCGATGCACACGATGGACACCACAACGAGCGAACCCACCAAGAACAGGCGCTCGCGCGTGGGCTCGCGCACGCCCATCGCCAGCAGCACGCCGCATATCACGGCAGCCAGCAGCCCGAATGCCGCCAGCATCATCAAGAACACGCGTTTCGAATTTAGCGAAGATGCCATATCGTTTTTCCTCCTTGCGCACGATTATAGCGATTCATGCGCCACTCCCCCGCCGCACATGCCGTTGCGCGGCCAACACCACAGAACCCGGCCCCATAACGCGAAAGCCCGCAGCCGGACGCGATGCCGGCTGCGGGCTTCGGCGCGATAGCCGCGTGAAACGCGGGGCCACCCGCTACTTATGCGTGTTGATGATGTCGTTCGTATCGGTGAGCAAAACGCGTTGCTGCGCCTTCACGTACTTCACCAGCGATTTCGACACCGAAATCTGGCGATATTTGTACGTCTGCGTGTTGAGCTTGTACCCGTCCGCATTCTTCGCCACGCGCTTGATCAAGCGGTTGTTCTTATAGCTGTTTGCGTACTTCGTGTTCACTTCCCCATCGTAGCGCAGCACCTTGAACATGCCCTTTCCGTCATAGGCATAGGTGTATTTCACCTTGTCGCCCTTCGAAGGCTTCGCGATCATCGTCTTCAGGTATCCCTTGCTGTTATATGTGCAGGTGCCGCTCCATGTTTTGGTCTCGATGGTCTCGGGCCGGCCCTTCTTGTTATAGGTGTACGAGACCACGGTCTTGCCGCTCGAACTAACCGGCTTCATGTTGATCTTCGTCACGTATCCCGCGCCGTTCTTGTCAAGCGTGCTGGTCATGGCCAGCTTGCCGTTTGTCTTCAGCTTGTAGCTCTTGAAGGTCTTGTTCGCGTTGTACCCGTAGAGCTCGGTATACGTCGACGAGCCGGCGCTCGAGGAAGAGGTCTGCTTGACGCTCTTCACCAGGCCGGCGTCGGTATACCCGATTTTCTCGACCAGCTTATAGCCATCGGTTTTCGTCGTCGTGCTGTCGAGCACCCAGACTTTCACCTTGCCGGCGGCCTGCGCGCTTTGCGGAACGGCGGCCGCCATGCCGAACGCTGCCACGAGCGCCAGGGCGAGCATCACGCAAACCGCCCCCACCATCCGCATCGAACCAGTTCGCGAGCTGTCCATCGAAATCCCCTTCCCGTTCGGCCCTAACCAACGAAAGCGTCCCGATAATGCCGACAATGCCCGCTGTCACGGGAATGCGACTGCGGGCATTGACTTGTGGCAAACCGTCTGCCAGTGCGCAGCTACGTGTGCGCGGTTGCTTATACGCGGTTACTTGTGCGCGGTGACGAGCGGAAGCTCCTGCGTGATGGCGATCCGCTGCTGCGCCTTAACCATCTTGGCGAGCGACTTCGGCACCGAAACCTTCTTGTAGGTATAGGTGATCTTGCTGTAGACCTTGCCGCTCTCGTCCTTCACGGAACGCTTCACGAGCTTGCCGTCCTTATAGGTGTTCTTATAGGAAGCGGTCAGGCCACCGTCGTAATAGACCTTGGTGGGATATCCCTTCTTGTCATACTTGTATGTCGTCGTATACGAACCGTATTCGCCCTTCGACACCGTCTTCGTCATGAGGCCGCCGCTATAGGAAAACTTCGTGTAGTTGCCGTCATCGAAGGTGGCCTTGGAAACTTGGCCCTTCTTGTTATAGGCATACTTCGTGACGTACTTCTTGCCATCGACCTTGTAGGAAGACTTCGTGACCCGCCCCTTCGAGTCGTTGGTGAACGTGTACTTGGCCACGGTCTTGCCGTCCATCTTCACGGTCTGGCCCTTGTATGCGTTCTTCGAGGTGTAGGCGTAGGCATCGACGAACGTCTGCGAGTCGCTATCGTACTTGTACACTTCCTTGAGGCTTTTCACCAGGCCCTTGTTGCTATAGGTGTAGTTGGAGACGCTCGAGCCGCCGTCATATGTCGACTTGACGCTCTTCACGACCCACACGCTCGTCTTTCCCTCGGCGTGGGCGCTTGCGGGAGTCGCCGCCACCATTGCGAATGAGGCCACCATCACCAGGGTGGCCACGACGAGGGCGCATGCCATCCCCCGCATACTCGTAACACGTAAACCTGACATAGCCCTCTCCTTTCTATTCGAATGTACCCAGAGCCAGTTTATCGCGATTTGCGCCAATCCGCCACCGCCTTTGGCCTCGCCGCAGCAGGCAGGCGGGCGTTTCGAGAGCACCGTTCCCGTTCGAACAGCACCGTTCCCCAAAGCCAATATCATTCAGAAATTAGTATTATATTGGCAACGATTGAACAGAATGCAGCAGGAGGCGCCCGCCAGGACCCGCATCATCATATGTACTCGCCACGAAGTCGTGTTACCGCAGGTTAATCGTCGATTGTAGGGAGGAAGTATGGAAAAGACAGCTGTTCGTTGGTCGTTGCGCATAACCGTCGCGCTGGCGGCCGCCATCGCATGCCTCGCGCTTAGCGCCACGAGCGCATTCGCAGTGGGGCATTACGCCAACCTGAACGGCGCCACAATGGGCGTCGTCGGCGGGAACAATCCCTCGTATGTCCTGGTGAAATACCCGAAAAGCTGCGACGACTCCACCTGGATGAACGAGATCGTGCTGAACAACGAGGATGATGCCGACTTCACGTTCAAGAGCACCAAGCCCAAGGTGGTGACGGCCAAGAAGAAGAACGGCAACTTGCACCTGTATCTGAAGAAGGCCGGCAAGGCGAAAGTCGCCTATTGGATGGGCGGCGAGAAGTACGTGCTGAACATCACCGTGGTGAACTACCAGAACCCGCTCAAGACGTTCACCGTGGGCGGCAAGAACCTCGCCTCGAAGCTGAAGAAGGACAACATCCTCGAGAGCAGCGACTACTTCAAGGGAGTCTTCCTGCCCGCCGGCAAGCTCAAGGTGGCCCCCGCCTCGGGATGGGTCGTGAAGGAGATCCTGCTCGGCTACCCCGACAAGGTGGTGAAGAACGGGTTCAAGATGAAGAAGGGCACCTGGAGCTACCTGATCGTCACCTGCATGAATAAGAAGACGAAAGCCAGCGAGTACGCCGAGATCTACGTTCCGGTAAAGAAATAGCTCCCGCAATCGCCGCATCGGGAACGCCATCCTCCCGATGACCTATGAGAAGCGCCCCGGCATCAAGCCGGGGCGCTTTCCGTTTCAGCGTCGTTCATGGGCATGCGCGATGCCGGTTTCACGGCGGGCGCGGCCCTACAGGTTGTCGCGCACCCACTGGATGTTGCCCATCACCGTGGCGATGAGCTCTTCGGTGGAATCGAACTTGATCATCGGGCGCAGGAATTCGATGAACTCAACCGTGATGGGCTTGTTCACCAAATCGCCCGAGAAATCGAGGATGTGCACTTCCATGTTCGCGGTCGAGGTCGCCTCGAACGTCGGCGAGACGCCCACCGAAACGGCTGCCTTGAAGCGGGTGCCGTCAATGGTGGCATACGCTGCGTACACGCCCTCGCCGAGCACGCGGTCGTGCTCGCGCACCTGCAGGTTCGCGGTGGCGAACCCGAAATCCGAACCGTCGCCGCGGCCCTTGTGCACGGTCTCGCGAATGGAATACGGACGTCCGAGCAGGCGGTTCGCCTCTTTGATCTTGCAGTCGGCCAGCAGCAGGCGGATGCGCGTGGCGGTGATGGGCACGCCATCGGCGCTCACCAGGTGATGCGCATGGATCTCGCAGCCCACGCGCTCGCCCCAAGCGCGCAGCGTGTCGACGTTGCCGGCCGCCTTCGCGCCGAAGCGGAAGTCCTCGCCCACATGCAGGTGCGCCGGCGCCCCCGCCGGGAAGGTGTTCGCGAGGAATTCCTCGGGCGGCTGCGAGAAGAATTCGCGCGTGAAGGGCAGCACCACCACGTCGTCGGCACCGGCGGTGGCGAGCAAATCGAGGCGGTCGGCGTTGCGCGAGAGCTTCTTCAGACGGTCGGGGTGGAAGATCTCGTCGGGGTCGATGTCGAAGGTGATGACGATGCTGTGCGCGCCGGGCGTGTCATTCGTCTGCACCGCGCATCCGATGAGGTACTGGTGCCCGGTGTGCAAGCCGTCGAACACGCCGAAGGCGCACGACGAGCCGTCGAAGAGGCTCCAATCGAATGTTTCATCTGCTCTATACAATGCCACGGGATACTCCTTGCGTAAAACCACAGCACGACCGCAGGGAGGCTTCCCCGCCCTCGCGCCTATACAATGCCATCAGCTTGTTCTCGTGCAGCAACGCCACGAGCTCGCCTTCCGCGACGGGACGCGGCGAACGGGCGAGCGCCGGGGTGCACCGCGAGAACGAATCGTGCCCGGCTGCGGCCGATCCTTCTTGGGCGTATTCGAGAAGCTCGAGATCGCCGGCGTTCACCGTCGCGCCGTTCTGCACGCGCTTCAGAAGCGCCGCGCCGGAAGCGTCGTCGATCGCCGCGAACCGGCATCCGAGCAGCGCTATCGGGTCGAGCCGGCCGGCTTTCGGATCGGCCTCGAGCGTCTCCAACGACACGCAATCGCCCACCGAAAGGCGGCCGCTGCGCAGTCGGCGCAGGGCGCTCAAGTGGGCGCACGTCCCGTTCGCGATACCCAAATCGCGCGCGAGCGAACGCACATACGTGCCGGCCGAGACCGCGAAACGCACGTCCCAGAACAGCCTTCCCCGCTCATCGTGGCCGATGAAAGCCAGGTCGGCGGCATATACCTCGATGTCGCGCGGACGCAGGTCGATGACGGCGCCCTTGCGCGCCGCCTCGTACGATTTCACGCCATCGACCTTGATGGCGGAATAGGCCGGCGGCATCTGGCTCTGCGGTCCCAGCAACGCGTCGAGCGCCGCTTGCGCCGTCTGCTCGTCAGAGAGCGCATCGGGGACGGGCGCGGTGCGCACCACGTCGCCCTCGGCGTCGTCGGTCGTGGTCGCCGCGCCGAAGACGATGCGCGCCAGATAGGCCTTGTCATGGAAGGTGAGGTAATTCGATAGCTTCGTGGCCGGGCCGACGCACACGGCCATCGCGCCGCTCGCCAACGGATCGAGCGTGCCGGTATGGCCGATGCGCTTCTCGCCGAAAATGCGCCGGCAGCGGTTCACCACGTCATGCGACGTGCAGCCCACCGGCTTGTCGATGCCCACCACGAAGGAAAGGCCGCTCGCTCCCCGTTTCATGCGGTCCTACAATTCCGAAAGCAGGCGCTTCACCTGCGAAATGGCCTCATCAAGGCCCGTCTCGAGCGTGAATCCGGCCGCTGCGCGATGCCCACCGCCGCCGAGCACGCGCGCCATGGCGGCAACGTCGGTGTCGTCATCCTTCGCGCGCAGGCTCCCGCGCACGAAGCCGTCGCGTTCCTTCAGCAGGCAGGCGGCGCGCACGCCGCGCACCGAACGCAGCGTGTCGATGAGCGCCTCGGCGTCGGAATTCACCGCGCCGCACTCCGCGAAATCCTCGAGCGTCACATACGAGAAGGCGATATCGCCCTGGGCGATCTGCTCCATGCGCGCCACCATGCGCTGCTCGAGTTGCAGCGATGCCATCGTGCGGCTCTGGAAGAACTCGCGCGCCGCAAAGGCGGGGGCGGCACCGGCCGCCACCATCTGCGCGGCCGTGGCGAAGGCGCGTTCGTCGGTGTTCTGGTATTGGAAGCGACCGGTATCGGTCATCAGGCCGGTATATGCGCACAGCGCGATATCGGAGGTGGGATCCACGCCCAGCTCGCGCACCACATCCCACACCAGCAGCGCGCAGGCGGCCGCATCCGGATCGATGAGGTTGAGCTCGGCGACCTCTTCGGTGCCGGCATGATGGTCGATGGCGAACCGATGCGCGGCGGCATCGGCGATGTCCGCAGCGGCCCCGATGCGCTTGCGCACCGAGACGTCCACGTATACGAAGGCATCGGGCGTGCCCTCATACCGGCAGGCGGGAACGGCCTTCTCGAACCCGGGAAGGAACCGCAGCCCCGGCTCGACCGGCACATCTTCCACCAGCAGCACGTCGGCTTGCTTGCCGAGCGCCCGCAGGGCGTGGGCCAACGCAAGCGCGGAACCCAGGCAATCGCCGTCGGGATTCACATGACCGCAGATGGCGAAGCTGCCGCAATCTGCGAGGGCGGCCGCCATCTGCGCGGCGGTCGCGTTCGTGCGCTCATCACGCATCGATGGACTCCGCATCCTCGGGCCCGTCTTCGGCGCCGGCGTTGCGCGCGGCGTCGGCCTTCAGGGCGTAGTCGATGCGCTCGGCCTGGTCGATGGTCTCATCCAAGATGAACCGCAGCTCGGGCGTCACGCGCCACGACTGCCGCTTGGCCATCAGGCTGCGGATGCGCCCCTTGGCCCGCTCGAAGGCCTCGGCGGTCTTCGCGTAGCTTTCGGGTTTCGTGGTGTAGAACACGTTGCAATAGCTGCGGTCGAAGCTCACCTCGCACCCGGTGATGGTCGCGTCGCGCAACCGCGGGTCCGACACGTCGAACAGCAGGATGTCGGCCAGAATCTGCCGCGCCTGCTCGTTCACTTTCCTGCTCGAAGAACCCTGTTTCAAGACTGGGTCTCCTTCCTATCGACAAACATCGCCACAGGTTCATCCTTTGCTATCAGGTTGCCCATGGTGTGTAGATGAAAATCGTCCAGGTATGCCGATTTCCCGTGAAAGCCCGACGAAGCGTACTTTGGTACGTGAAGAGGGCTTGGAGCGGGAAGGCGGCGTGCCTGGGCGGTTTTCAGCGGTGCAAGCAATTCCGCTGTTCGCGAGAACAGCGGAACAATTTATTATTCGGTACGCTCGTGTTCGACCATCTGGTAACCCTCGATCATGTCGCCGATGTGCACGTCCTGGAAGCCCTCGATGCCGATACCGCACTCGTAGCCTTCCTTCACCGACTTCATGTCGTCCTTGAAGCGGCGCAGGCTCGCGATGCGGCCCTCGTACACCACGGTGCCGTCGCGCACCACGCGCACGCGGTCGTCGCGGTTGATCTCGCCGGACACCACGTAGCAGCCGGCGATGGTGCCCACCTTGGGCACGTTGAAGGTCTCGCGCACCTCGGCCGAGCCCGTGTCCTCCTCGACGATGTCGGGGGAAAGCAGGCCGACGCGGGCGGCGTTGATGTCCTCGAGCGCCTGGTAGATAACGCGGTACAGGCGGATGTCGACTTTTTCCTTCTCGGCGAGCTGCTTGGACTTGCCGGTCGGGCGCACGTTGAAGCCGATGATGATGGCGTCGCTGGCCGCAGCCAGGGTGACGTCGGTCTCGGTGATGCCGCCGACGGCCGCATGCACGACGTTGATCTTCACCTCGGACTGGTCCATCTTGGCGAAGGCGTCGACGAGGGCCTCGATGGAACCCTGGACGTCGGCCTTCACGATGAGGTTGAGGTCGGTGGTCTTGCCCTCCTCGATGCGCGCGAACAGGTCGTCGAGGCTCATGTGGGCCTTCGTCTCCTGCGCCTTCAGGCGCTCGCGCAGCTGGCGGTCCTTCGCGAGGTTGCGGGCGTCGCGCTCGTCTTCGAACACGCGGAACTCGTCGCCGGCGGTCGGCACCGAATCGAGGCCGAGGACCTCGACCGGGTCTGCGGGCTTGGCGGAATCGACGCGCTTGCCCTGCGGGTCGATGAGCGCGCGGACGCGGCCGTACGAGGTGCCGGCGAGCACGATGTCGCCGGGCTTGAGCGTGCCGCGGCTCACGAGGACGGTGGCCACCGGGCCACGGCCCTTGTCGAGATTCGCCTCGACGACGTAGCCGCTCGCAAGCGCGTTCGGGTTGGCCTTCAGCTCGAGCACGTCTGCCTGCAGCAGGATGGTCTCGAGCAAGTCGTCGATGTTCAGGCGCTGCTTGGCCGAGACGTCGACGAACATGTTCTGCCCGCCCCACTCCTCGGGGATGATGTCGTATTTCGTGAGCTCCTGGCGCACGCGCGTCGGGTCGGCGCCGGGCTTGTCGATCTTGTTCACCGCCACGACGATGGGCACGCCGGCCGCCTTCGCGTGGTTGATGGACTCGACGGTCTGCGGCATGACGCCGTCGTCGGCAGCGACAACCAGCACCGCGATGTCGGTGATGCTCGCGCCGCGGGCGCGCATCGCGGTGAAGGCCTCGTGGCCCGGGGTGTCGATGAAGGTGATCTGGCGGTCGTCGATCCACACGACGGAAGCGCCGATGTGCTGCGTGATGCCGCCAGCCTCGCGCAGGGCGACGCCGGTCTCGCGGATGGCGTCGAGCAGCGAGGTCTTGCCGTGGTCGACGTGGCCCATGACGGTGACGACGGGCGGGCGCGGCTCGAGGTCGGCCTCGGTGTCGTTGTACACCACGCGGTATTCCTCTTCAGGAGTGGTCACGCGCACCTTGCGGCCCATGTCGTCGGCGATGAGCTCGATGAGCTCGTCGCTCATCGACTGCGTGAGCGTCAGCGGGTTGCCCAGCAGGAACAGGCGCTTGATGATCTCGTTCGGGGCGACGCCGAGCAGCTCGGCGAACTCGGCGACGGTCGAGCCCTGCATGACCTCGACGGTGGAATCGTCGAGCACGAGGTCGACGTCGAGGCCCTTGCGCTCGGCCTCGGCAACGGCCTTCTCGCGGGCCTGCTGCGCGCGCTTCTCCTTGCGCTTCTTGCGGCGGCCCTCGCCCTCATGGCTCGAAGCCGCGGCAACGGCGGCACGCGCCTCGGCGAGCACCTTGTCGCGCTGGAGCTTCTCGGCCTGAACGGCCATCTGGGCGTAGCGGTCGTCACCGGTGGCCTCCGCCCCCTGCTCGAGTTCGGGGACGTCGGGCTCGAAGTTGCGATGCGGGCGCTTCGGGGCCTTCTTCGGGGCGCGCTTGGCCTCGGCGGCCTGCTTCTTCGCCTCGTCGATGCGCTCCTTCTCGTGCTCGATCTGCGAGAGCAGGTCGCTGAAGGAAGAGGAACGCGTGGGAATGGCCTTCGGCTGCGTGCGGCTGGGCTCTGCCGCCGGCGCCGGACGGGCACCCTTCTTGCCATGGCGGGCGGCGAGCGCCTCCTCCACAGCGCGCTTCTTGGCGACGTCGCGGGCGATGGCCGCGGCACGGGCATTGGCGCGGGCTTGCGCAGCCTCGCGTGCCTGGCGCTCGCGCTCGGCGGCGATCTGGTCTTCCAAGCTCGCGAACATCGAGCGGCGTTCGGGCTTGTGCGCCTCTTCGGACTCCTCGGCCTTCTCGGCGCGCTCCTGCTCGCGCTTGGCGCGCTCGGCCTCGCGCTTGGCGCGCTCCGCCTCGACGGCGGCGCGGTTGGCCGCCTCCTCCTCGGCGCGCTTCGCGGCGGCCTCCTTGGCGGCGACCTCCGACGGCGTGGGAGCGGCTTCGCCCTTTGCCGACGCTTCCGCCTCGGCCGGTGCGAACGCATCGCGCACCGCCTTCACGTTCTCGTCGGAAAGCGGCGTCGCATGGGTCTTCGCCGAGATGCCCATTTCCTTCAGCTTGTCGAGCATCTCCTTGTTCGACAAGCCGAATTCCTTCGCCAAATCATGTACACGCATTCCGGGCATACTCACTCCTCATCTACCCATGAACCCGATCGTGCAGGCACTCGAGCTCGCCTGCGATCCGTGCGTAATCCTCTTCGGTCACCTGCATCTTCAACGCCCTGTTCAGGCGCTTGCCCTTCGCGGCCTGCGCAAAGCATTCCGGCGAGCACACATAGGCGCCCCGCCCGGGCACGCGGCCCGTCGGGTCGAAGCTCGCCGACCCGTCGGCGGTGCGCACGATGCGCATCAGGCCCACCTTGTCGCCTTGCGCCCCGCAGGCGATGCAGGTGCGCTGGCGCTTCGGCTTGCCCTGAACGGTATGTGCCATCGTGTTCGCCATCGATGCGGTTCCGGTTCCGTTCTATTCCTCGTCGGCGTGGATGCCGCAGAAGCGGCTGCCGGGACGCGCATGGTTGCGGCAACGGATGCCCTCGGGCGTCGCGTAGGCGCAGATGCCGTCGTCCTCTTCCTCGTCGTCGATCAGGAGGTTGTCATCCTCGGGCTGCTCGACGCTGAAGCTCGCCGACTTGATGTCGATGTGCCAGCCGGTGAGGCGCGCGGCGAGGCGGGCGTTCTGGCCCTCCTTGCCGATGGCCAGCGACAGCTGGTCGTCGGGCACCATCACGGTGGCGTAGCGGTTCTCCTCGTCAATCTGGACGCTGCTCACCTTCGCGGGGGAAAGCGCGGCGCCCACGTAGATCGCGGGGTTCTCGTTCCATTGGATGACGTCGACGCGCTCGTTGTGCAGCTCCTCGACCACCATGCGCACGCGGCTGCCCTTCGGGCCGACGCAGGCGCCCACCGGGTCGAGATGCGCCTCGCGCGAGTACACCGCGACCTTCGAGCGGGCACCCGGCTCGCGGGCGATCGACTTGATCTCGACCATGCCGTCGTAGACCTCGGGAACCTCGATCTCGAACAGGCGGCGGATAAGGTCGGGATGCGTGCGGCTCACGACGATGGCCGGGCGCGTCTGCTCGCCGCGGGCGCGCACCTCCTCGCTCATCGGGTCGCGCACGTCGATGATCAGCGTCTTGATGCGCTGGTTGTGACGGTAGCGCTCGCCGGCCGGGCGCTCGTTGCGCTCGCCGGGGAAGCGTTTCTGGTCGTAATGGGGCAGCTCGGCCTCGACGCCCTCGCGGATCTTGATGATCGTGAAATCGGGCGTGACCTGCAGCACCGTGCCGGTCACCAGGTCGCCGATGCGGTCCGAGAACTCCTCGTAGATGCTCTGCAGGCCGGCCTCGCGCACGAGCGCCGAGATGACGCTCTTGGCGTTCTGGGCGGCGATGCGGCTCACGTTGTTCGGCGTGACGTCGCGCTCTTCGAACTCGGAGTACTCGCCGGTCTCCTCGTCGGGCTCCCCGACGGGCACCATCTCGTACACGAAGATGCGGCCGGTCTCGCGGTCGATGATCACACGCGCATCGAACTCGAGGTCGAGGATGCGCTCGTAGCTCTTCGCCAGCGAGGCCTCCAGTCGCTCGATCAGGTAGAACTCGTCGATCTTACGCTCATGGGCCAAAGCCTGCAGCGCGTCAATCAGTTCCGATGCCATAACGTTCCTGTCCTTTCCTATCGCGTTTCCCGCGTAATTCGCTCGCCCTTAGGCCTTTGCGTTGAAATCGAACACGCCCCTCACGTTCGCCTTCTTGACGTCGGCGTACGGCAGGCGCTCGACGATGCCGTCGACCTCGAGCAGCACCGTTTCATCCTCGAAGCCGGCGAGCTTGCCCGTCCACTTCGCGCGGCCGTCGATGGGCCCGCGCATGATGATGACGGCGGTCTCCCCCGCGAAGCGCTCGAAATGCTCGGGCGTGCGCAGCGGCCGGTCGATGCCGGGGCTCGACACCTCGAGCATATACGCCCCCGGGAAGGGGTCGATCTCGTCCATGATCTCGTTCACCCACACCTGGGCGCTCGAGAGCTCGTCGAATCCCACGCCGTCCTCGGTGTCGATGTACACCCTGATGGTCGGCGATTTCTTCGAGCCCGTCACCTCGACGGTCACGATTTCAACGTTGTTCTCGGCGGCCTTGGGAGCCAAGGCGTCCAACAGTTGCTGTTCCTTGCGGCTGAGCATCTCCCGGCTCCTTTCCTTCTCCCTACAAACAAAAGAAGCGGGAACGAGCCCACTTCCTTCACAATTCCTGCATAGTATGCCGCGCATTTATGAAGCGCCGAGGGCTTTCGCCCCAAGCGAAGAACTTTATACCATACGAAAGCCCAGTTGCCAAACGTGAATGGCGGAATGCGGCCCTCCCCCACAAACAGGACACACCCGGCCCCGTTGCGTGATGTGCGCACGTGCATGCGATGCCTTGCCCGCAATGGAATCCCGCACGCCCCCGAAACGCACGGGCCCGGGGGAAGACCGCCGCGCACGCGACGCGGCCGCCTTCCCCGGGACCCGATTGGCTGCTGGCGCTTCCGGCGCCTAGTCGCCGTAGCCGTCGGGATTGTTCGACTGCCAGTTCCAGGAATCGCGGCACATGTCCTCGATGCCGTACTGGGCCTCCCAGCCCATCAGCTCCTTGGCCTTGGCGGCCGAAGAATAGCATTCGGCGATGTCGCCGGGACGGCGGTCCTTGATGACATAGGGGACGTCGACGCCCGTGGCCGCGACGAAGGCCTTCACGACGTCGAGCACCGAATAACCCACGCCCGTGCCCAGGTTGAACACGTGCGTGCCATGCTTGCCCTCCATGTACTCGAGCGACTTCACGTGCCCGATGGCGAGGTCGACCACGTGGATGTAGTCGCGCACGCCCGTGCCGTCGGGGGTGTCGTAATCGTCGCCGAACACGCCGAGCTGGGCGAGCTTGCCCGCGGCGACCTGCGTGATGTACGGCATGAGGTTGTTCGGGATGCCCTTCGGGTCTTCGCCCATCAGGCCCGACTTGTGCGCGCCGATGGGGTTGAAGTAGCGCAGCAGCATGACGTTCCACTCGGGGTCGGCCGCCGCGATGTCCGAGAGGATGTCCTCGAGCATGTGCTTGGTCTTGCCGTAGGGATTGGTCGGGTTGCCGCGCGGGCAATCCTCGGTGATGGGCACGAACGCCGGGTCGCCGTAGACGGTGGCCGAGCTCGAGAACACGATGGACTTCACGTTGTGCTTGCGCATCACGTCCACGAGCACGAGCGTTCCGGCGATGTTGTTGTGGTAGTACTCCCACGGCTTGGCGACCGATTCGCCCACCGCCTTCAGTCCCGCGAAATGGATGACCGATGCGACGTCGGGCTCTGCCGCGAACACGCGCTCGAGCCCCTCGCGGTCGAGGATGTCGACTTCATAGAAGCGCGGGCGCGTGCCCGTGATGCGCTCGATGCGGTTGAGCGACTCGACCTTGGAGTTGGACAGGTTGTCGACCACCGCCACGTCGTATCCGCGCTCGATGAGCTCCACGCACGTATGGCTCCCGATGAACCCCGTGCCTCCCGTTACCAGTATCGTCTTAGCCATGGAATGCCTTTCAGGTTAGATGCGTTTCAGGCATTGTACCGCACTTGACCTCGCTCGCCGCTTCCCCACGGAATGCGCACCGACCTCATGCGACAAAGCGCCGCACCTGGTGAAAACCCGCAATAGCCTCTGGGGCATACGCCATGCCCGGCACGCGCGATGCGCGAGGGGCCCCTCTTGGATATAGCGCCCCCACATTCGCCGAAAGCCGAGCGCAGCGGCCTTAGGCCTGCAAGCGAGGCTCGGAGCACGAGTCGAGCGCCAAGGAGAAGCCATCTGAGGGCTTTTCCGGGGAAAACGGATTCGCACCTGCGCAAACCCCCGCAACACTTCAGCCAGAAAGACGGGGTGCCGAGGCACCTCGCAGCGGCAAGCGCGCGTGCTGTGCCAGCCAGCCGGAGCTTTCCGCCAAAAATTCGCCATCGTGAACGGTCCGTTCAGGCGAAAATCGTTCACGATGGCGATATTATGGCTTTCTACCAGGGGATATCGTTCACGATAGCGAATTTTTGGCCTCACGATGGCGAATTTTTGGCGTAATGCCGGGCGTAGTTGGCACGGCTGACACGCATCGCCTGCGGACATGCCTGGCGACACGGGCATGCCCCACCTGCACAACGCTCGCTTTGCGCGGCCAGGCCGATCAGGCAACACATCCGGTATCGGCAATTCGGCTGCGTGGCGCGCGTTGACGAAAACGCGATATATCGTTTCCTCGCATCCTTCGCAACATCGTGCGCGATGCACCGTTTCCTCGCAGCCTTCGTAACATCGTGCCTGGGAACGACGGCGAAGGGCAGCAACCTGAAAACGGGCTGGAGGATCGCTCCTCCAGCCCGTTCGTCAATCCGGCACCGGAAACAACGGCTAGTGCACCGAGCACGACAGGCAGGGGTCGTACGCCCTCACCAGTTTCTCTACCTCCAGCCTAATGAAGTCTTCCGAAACGCCTTCTGCCAGCAGCTTCTCGGCCAGCACGCGGATGTCGTCTTCCATGTTCGCCAGGTTCTGGCAGGTCGGCGTCATGATCGACGCGTGAACGATGCGGCCCTCGTCATCGAGTTCCATCCC
>SUUF01000003.1:19166-27460 GCA_015062635.1 Coriobacteriaceae bacterium
AGGCGCAGGTACTCGTCGCGCGCGGGCTCGCTCGTGAAACCGCCGACGACGGCCGTGATGGGATGGATCGAGCGGCCGCCCACCACCGTGCACAGGTCGTTGCCCAAGCGCTTCAGGCCCAGGGCCTGGCTGAACAGCGCCGGGTCGATGTCGGCAAGCGGGAACACGCTCGGCTGCCCGATGAAGTCGGGAACCGCGAACACGAACAGGTGCGAGGCGTGGTTCTGCAGGTACGAGCCGTAGATGAGCAGCTGGCGCAGCAGCTTCGTGCGCTCAGACACCTCGACGCCGAAGATGCGCTCGATGGCCTGCAGGTCGGTGACCACATGCGTCGGCGAGCAGATGCCGCACACGCGCGAGCAGATGTAGCTCGACTCGCGGAAGCTGCGGCCCACCACCATGGCCTCGAAGAAGCGCGCGGCCTCGACGACGTTCATCTCGACGGTTTCCAGAACGCCGTCCTTGATGACCAGGTGGATGTTGCCATGGCCCTCGACGCGCGCGATGTGGTCGACGTTGATCTTCGTGATTGCCATACGTCAGCCCTCCTTATGCGCCGCGATGTACGCCTGGTACATGGGGTTCGTCTGGTTGAACATCTCGAGCGCCTTGTCGAAATCGGCCACGCTCAGGCCATAGCGCTCCACCGCACCGCGCGCGCCTTCCAGGCTCGCGTCGGCCGAGATGCCGCGGCAGCCATTGCACGGCCGCCCCAGGTTCACGCACCGGGCGTGGCATCCGGCGGTCGTCACCAAACCCAGGCAGATCTGCCCCTTGTTGTAGAAGCACGAGGTCTCGTTGCGCTTGCAGTCGCCGCACATCGTGCGCGAGAACGGACGCCGGTTGCTTCCGAGCAGCGCCGCCTCGAGCACGTCGACGAATTCCCAGAAATCGATCGGGCAGCAGCGCACCTCGTAGTCGACGTCGATGACCGCCGACACCGCACGCGGCTCGACGGGCACGCCGCTCGCCGCGGGCACGCCGTCGGGATACTGGATGGCCTGCTTGCCGGCGTTGTCGAGCGCGGCCATGCCGGGAATGCCGCCCGTCGTCGCGCATGCGCCGATGGCGATGACCACGGCGGCCTTCGAGCGGATCTCGCGCACGAGCTCGATGGCCTCCTCGTTCACGACGGCGCCCTCGATGATGGCGACGTCATATTCCTCGGGGCACGGGGCCGAGCTGGTCATCTGCCAATGCTGGAGGTCGATTTGCCCCACGACCTCCATGAGGTGGTCTTCCTGATTCGTTATCTGCAGCTGGCAGCCGAAGCAGCTGGCCAGGCCGAACACCACCACGCGGGGGTTCTTCTTCTCTTCCATCTCGCACCCCCTATCTCATGGAACCCTGGATGTTCAGGGCTTCCCAATAGTTGAACACCGGGCCGTCGATGCAGCAGTACTGGTGGCCGATCTGGCAGTGGCCGCACTTGCCCATGCCGCATTTCATATGGCGCTCGAAGCTCATGTAGATGTGGTCGTAGTCGATGCCCTTCGCGCGCATCGCGTCGACGACGAACCGGTACATCACCGGCGGGCCGCACACGGTGCCGAAGGTGTTCGCGGGGTTGATCTCGAGCTTCTCGAACGGCTTGGTCACGACGCCGACCTCGCCGTCCCAGGTATCGTCGGGGTTGTCGACCGTCAGGTGCAGCTCGAAGTCGTCGCGGTGCTTCCACATGTTGAACTGGTTCAGGAACATCATCTCGGACGGGGTCTTCGAGCCGTAGATGATCGTGACCTTGCCGAAATCGGAGCGTTCGT
Source organism: Coriobacteriaceae bacterium (assembly GCA_015062635.1). Lineage (GTDB taxonomy): Bacteria > Actinomycetota > Coriobacteriia > Coriobacteriales > Eggerthellaceae > UMGS1519. Next base: position 20,930 of record SUUF01000003.1, read on the forward strand.
CGTGCACGTTGTTGATGAGCGAGCGCAGCGGCGCGATGCCGAGGCCGCCCGCCACGAACAGCACGTCGTGGCCGCGCATGTCGTCGATGGGGAACCCGTGGCCGAAGGGCCCGCGGATGCCCACGATGTCGCCGCATTGCATCTGGTGGAGCTTCGTCGTGAAGCGCCCGGCGCGGCGCACGCACAGCTCGATGAAGCCCTTCTTCGTGGGCGAGCTCGTGATGGAAATCGGCGCCTCGCCGATTCCGAACAGCGACAGCTCGACGAACTGGCCGGGCTTATGGCAGAACGCATCGCGGATGCGCTCGTCGATGAAGCGGAATTCGAAGAGCTTCTCGTTTGCGGTGAGCTGCGTGATGGAGGTGATGCGCGCCGGCCAGGGACGATACGGATTGGCCGCCATGAGCTCCTCGCCGGTGGCCGCCCTATCGAACCGCCCGAGGGGGTTCACGTTCACATGCGCCAGCGCCTCGCGCTCGACGTTTGAAAGCCTATTCGTCGGCATGGACGGCCTCCTTCTCCTTGAAGAACCTCAACACCTCGATGGGGTTGATGTTCGCCTTGCAGGCGACGACGCAGCGGCCGCAGCCCACGCAGAGCATGCGGTCGTAATTCGCCTGGAAGCCGTTGAGCTTGTGGTACATGCGGTGACGCACGCGGTGCTTCGGCTTGGGGCGGAAATTGTGGCCGCCGGCGACCGTCGCGAAATCGGGCGACGTGCAGGCGTCCCACACGCGCAGGCGCTCGCCCGTCTTGCCGTCGGGATGCAGCTCGTCGTAGATGTCGAAGCAGAAGCAGCTCGGGCACACGGCCGAGCATGCGGTGCACGACAGGCACCGCTCGCCGAGCTCGTTCCAGAACGGATCGTACAGGAAGGCGTCCATCAGCATGGCCACCGACTGCACGTTCGGATTCTTCGGGTTGTAGGCCTCGGCGCGGGCGCGGGTGATCTCGCGGAACGTCACGCGGTCCTCATCGCTCGCATAGCGCACATCGCAGCTGCGCTCGAGCACTTCGGCAGCCTCGTTGCCCGAGATGCTCACGATGAACTTGTCGCCGATGTCGATGAGGAACAGGTCGTAGCCGTACCGCGCCTCGTCGGCTTCCATCAGGTTGCAGAAGCACTTCTCGTCGGGCATGCACGACATGCCCACGATGAGCGTCTTCTCGCGGCGCGCCACGTAATAGGGGTCGGGGTACGGCCCATCGCGGAACACGAGGTCCATGCGGTTGATGGCGTTGATGTCGCACGAATGCACGCCGAAGATGACGCGCGGCTTGATGTCGGCCTCGAACTCGGTCACATCGTTCGCCTCAACGTCGAACGTGAACAGCGTCTCGCGCGGTGGCAAGAGATACTTCTTCGGCGACGAAACGGTCTGGACGTAGTCGAGTATCACCTCGGACGGATCGTGCACGACATCGAACACGATCGACCCGTCGCTCTCGACGGGCGCGACGACTTCGTAGGACTCCATGAACCCCCGCACGAGGGCGTCGACCTCCGAAGCGTCGATGACGCGGTAGAGCATGCTGCCTCCTCTCTCCTTCGCCCCCAACCCAGCCATAGCGGGGGCGACCGCCTACAAGGAAACACTGGTCAAGCGATTCGCCTGCGCAAATCGACCTGACCGGTATTTCCCCCCAGAAAGCAGCCGGCGATGCGGGCCTGCCGCCCGCATCGCCTCGCATCTATGCTGTTACGCCTCGGGGAAGAAGATCCCGATCTCGCGCTCGGCGGACTCCGGGGAGTCGGAGCCGTGGATGACGTTCTCGTCCATGATCAGGCCGAAATCGCCGCGGATGGTTCCGGGGGCAGCCTCGGCGGGGTTCGTGGCACCCATGAGCGTGCGCACCTTGGCGACGGCGCCCTCGCCCGAGACGACCATCTTCACGACCGGGCCCGAGGTGATGTACTCGATGAGGCCGGCGTAGAACGGCTTGCCCTCGTGCTCGGCGTAGTTCGCCTTGGCCTGCTCGGCGGTCACCATGTCGAGCTTCATGGCCTCGATGGTCAGGCCGGCGCGCTCGAAGCGGTTGACGATCTCGCCGATGTGGCCGTTGCGCACGCCGTCGGGCTTGATCATGGTGTAGGTCTTCTGAATTGCCATTGGTTGAATCCTTTCCGTTCGTATGTACTTGGCATCATGCCAAGAAACCGGGCAAAAGAACAGGGACGGGTCCGCGCTGTTCGGCGCGCGGCGTCCCGTCCCTCTATCCTACCCGAAATGGGCGCGCTGAAACTAGTCTTTGCTCGCGAAGTTCAGCGATATGTCGGTGATCTTCCAGCCGATGAGGTCGCGCGTGTAGCTCACCTTGTACTGCACGTCGCCGCCGTCGGTGGTCGAGGCGGTCGCGTAGACCTCGGAATGGTCCATCGCACGGTCGACGCCGTCGATCGTGACGGAATCGGACTGCACGACGAATTTCGTCATCTGGTCGATATCCGACTGCGGCACCGTCGCCGCGAACAGCTCGGTGGACGCATCCGGCGCCGCGAAGAGCTGCTGGGTCAGCTGCTCTTGCATGGGCCAGCCGTAGCCTTGCGTGTAGGCGAATGCGCCACCAGCCGCCGCGATGATGATGAGCAGCAGCAGCGTGACGAAGATCTTCCGCCCGATGTGGCGGCTCTTGCGCTCCTGCTTCACGGCCGCGCGGCTCCAGCGCTCGAGCTCCTCGTCGGTCGCGGTGAAGAAGCGCTCCTCGGTGCCCTGGCCCTGCGGCGCGGCGGCCGAAACCGCCGGAATCGCCTCGGTGGGCTGCTGGGCGGCCTCCTCGACGGGCTGCTGCACCTCGGCCGGCTGCGCCTCGGCGGCCGGTTCCTCCTGGTATTCCGGAGAATCGGCAGCGGGCACGTCGAGGCCCGAGATGTCGACCTTGCCGGTGCCGTCTTCCTGCGTGAGCGCGGCGCCGGTGGCCACCTGCGCGATGGCCTGCTGGTAGTCGACGCTCGCCGCATCGTTCAGGAAATAGGTCTTGTCGGCCAGCGCCTGCTCGAAGGCGTTCACCGCCTTCTGGTATTCATGGTTGGCCACGTAGGCCTGACCGAGGTTCGCGTACAGCTGGTTGCGCACCCGGTCGGTCATGCCGAACTGCAGCGCGCTCTCGTACGAGGTCACGGCATCGGCCGGACGGCCGAGCGCCATGAAGCACACGCCCAGGTTGAGCAGCGCCGTGGTGGGACTCGGGTTCTTGTCGTCGAGGGCCGCCGAGCGGAACGCCGCGCCGGCCTCGGCCGACTTGCCCAAGCGCAGCAGCGCGTTGCCCATGCCCATGTAGGCCTTGTAGGGCGTGGGGTAATGGTTGTCGGAGACAGCCACCTCGAAATAGCGCACCGCGTCCTCGTAGTCGTGCAGCACCGCATAGGCCATGCCCATGTTGTAGTTGACGGCGCCCATGTCGTCGTAAGCGGCATCGCCCGTGGCCTGCGCGTAGGCGTGAATCGCCTCGTTGTAGTCGCCGACCTTCACCAGGCAGTTGCCGATGCGGTGGTACAGCAGGCCGTATTCGCCCGGTTCGGGCTTCTGGTCGGGGTCCTCCAGGCACTGCGTGAAGCCCTGGAGCGCCGCCGGGTAGTCTTTCAAACGGTACGAATTATGCGCGTTGTTGAAAGTCTCTCTGTTCATTAACTTTGCCTCTCCTTTTCACCGGTGTGCGGCCGAAACGGCCGCCCGCTTACGCGTTCTCGATGGTGATGGAAACGATCTCGTCGCCGGCACGCAGGTTGCGGACAACCTCGATGCCGTTGATGGTCTGGCCGAACACGGTGTAGCCGGAATCCAGGAACGGCTGGGCGCCAAGGCACAGGTAGAACTGGCTGCCCGCGGAATTCGGATCCTGGCTGCGCGCCATGGCCAGCGTGCCGTCAAGATGCTTGTTGTTGGGGTTGGTGCTGAACTCCTCGCGGATGCGATAGCCCGGGCCGCCCATGCCGAACTTGCTGAACGGGCTGCCATCGGCGCGCGCGACATCCTCGGCGCTGGCCGTGCGGGTGTTCGGGTCGCCGCCCTGGATGACGAAGCCGGCGACATAGCGGTGGAACTTCAGGCCGTCGTAAAAGCCCTTGTTGGCGAGCTCGACGAAATTGCCCACGTGGATGGGGGCGTCCTTGCCGGCGAGCTTCACCTTCACGGTGCCCTTCGAGGTCTCGATGACGGCCACTTCCTTGCCATTCGGCTGATACTGCGGAGTATAGAGCGCTTCGCGCATGCGTGCGTCCTTTCATTCGACGTGCTTAATCTCCGCTATTATACGGTAACTTTCAACCGCCGCAGGAATGCACGTTCAAGGCACATAATCGAAGCCCCGCATGTCACCCAGCGTATGACATGGCATGCATATGAAAGCGATCTGCCGCGCAAGCACGGTCGCCACGCGCGATTGGCAGTCGTCGTCGACGAGAATCTCGATGGGGCCGGCGCAGCCGGCGGGAATCGGGAAGCCGACGAGTTCGCGGGCGGTGGCCGCGAACGTCGCCGGGCTGGTCATGCGGCTGGGGCGCGCATATGCCTGCGCGCCTTCGTCTCATGCCTGCATGGACGAAACGCCGGTTGTCGCCAGCCGCTTCGCGACTCCCCCTGCCGTGCCCCAAAACGTGTCCCAATTCTATCCGGGGACGCATTGTAGTACGCATGCCGACGCAAGCTGGCCATCATAGTACCCAGCTTGCCAGCCCCGCGCGGTTGTGCGGTATCATCGAGGCGTTAGATTGACGCAAGGAGCTTTCGATGTCTCAAACGGTACGCATTCATTCGCTTGCATACGGCTCGTCGGGCGTGGGACGCCTCGACACGGGAAAGACGGTGTTCGTGGACGGCACCGTGCCGGGCGACGTCGTGGAAATCGAGCTCGTGAGCGACGGCGCGAGCTTTGCACGTGGCAAAGTGACGCGGGTGGCCGAGGCCTCCCCCGACCGCGTCGAGCCGTTCTGCCCCTACGCGGGCATCTGCGGGGGCTGCCCCTGGGCGCAGGTCTCGTACGAGGCGCAGCTGGCCGCCAAGCGGGCGAACCTCGTGTCGAACCTCGTGCGCATCGCGAAGCTCGCCGAAGCCGAGGCCGAGGAGCTCACCGGCGAATGCGTGCCGAGCAAGCGGCGCACGGGATACCGCAACAAGATCGAGCTGGCGGTGGGCCGCGACGGCGCCGGGCGCATCGACCTGGGCTTCCACCAAATGGCAAGCGACAAGCTCATCGTGCCCGACGCCTGCCCCATCGCGCATGACGCCATCGCGAAGGCGCCCAAGGCGCTGCGCGGTGCGGTGCGATTCCTGAACAGCCGTTCCGACCTGGGAATCTTCCGCATCGGCGTGCGCCATTCGCTGCGCACGAAAAGCCTCGAGGTGGCGCTGTGGACCACGCCCGGCCCCGCGCCGCGCGCGCAGATAGCCAAGGTCGTGGGCGACGCCCTGCATCCCACGAGCATCGTGCGCGTGCTCGCAGAGGAGGGCAAGGCGCGCAAGGTGAAGAAGGTCGAGGTGCTGCATGGCGCCGGGTCGTGGGAAGAGGATCTCGCGGGCTTCAGGCATCGCGTGAGCGCGCCGAGCTTCTTCCAGGTGAACACCGCCCAAGCCGAAAAGCTCATCGGGCTGGCGATGGCCGGCCTCGAGCTGGACGAGGGAAGCTTCGTGGCCGACCTGTATTCGGGCGTGGGCTCGTTCACGCTGCCGCTCGCCGCAGCCGGCTGCGACGTCGTGGCCGTGGAAAGCGCCGGGTCGTCGGTGCGCGACCTGCGGCGTTCCGCCGACAAGTACCAGCTGCCCATCGAGGTGCTCGGCGGCGATGCCGCACGCGAGCTGCCTACGTTAGGCGGACTCGACGCCCTGGTGGTCGACCCGCCGCGCGCCGGGCTCGCGAAGAGCGTGCCCGCCGACATCGCGGCCGCCGGCCCCAACCGTGTTGCCTACGTGAGCTGCGACCCCGCGACGCTGTGCCGCGACATCGCCCGCTTCGCCGAGCAGGGATACCGCCCGGTGCGCATCACGCCGGTCGACCTGTTCCCGCAGACCTACCACGTCGAGACCGTGGCGATCCTCGCGCGAAAGGCATGACGGTGGACCTGCCGCAATTCGACGGAAAACTCGTGCGCATAGTCGAAGCCGGAGGGGCTTCGTACGTCGGCAGGTGCGAATACCTCTCGGACGAATACAACCTGCACGAATACGGGCATTCGGAACCGGGCTTGATGCTCGCCTGCTTCCTGTTCTACGAAGGCGACATCGCCGACGTCATCGAGCTGGAGGAAGCCGATGGCCCCTACCGCCCGTTTTCCGACCCCTACGGAACGCTCGAGGAAGAGGCCGCCGAGGACCCCGATTTAATCGACGAGTTCCTGACCTCGGAAGACGACGATGTCGTGGTGCGGATGCTGCGTTGCCTGCACGACTGCCCGAACCTCGAGCCGGGATGCGCGCCGGCATATCGCGACGCCGTGCTCGCCCAGGTGCGGGAACTCGCCGCCGCCACGGCTAGCGACGCCGTCGCACGAGAGGCGGCCCGTCTGCTCGAGCGGTGGGGATGACGGCGGGCGGCGCA
>SUUF01000003.1:27560-39169 GCA_015062635.1 Coriobacteriaceae bacterium
GCGGTGCACCCACATGCGCGCGAACGGACGCGCCAATTTGCAATTCCTTTGCATTCCCGCACTCCGGGGCATGCTCGGTGCCCCGTTCGGCTACCATTCTTCGAAACGAACGTACGCTAGAGGGAGATTTCATGCCCAACCGACGCAATCATGACCCGCGCAAATGCGCGTTGCTGGCCGCCAAGGCGGCCGACGAGCTGAAGGCCACCGACATCATGGTGCAGGAGGTGGGCGGCCTCATGACCGCCACCGACTACTTCGTCATCGCCACGGCCCAGAACAACCGCCAGGTCGACGCCATCATCGAGAAAGTCGAGGAGAAGGTGCGCAAGGAGGGCAACGCCAAGCCCTTCCACACCGAGGGCCTCGACGAGGGCACCTGGGCGCTGCTTGACTACGGCGATTTCATCGTGCACGTGTTCCAGCCCGAGGCGCGCGACTACTACCGCCTGGAAAGCCTGTGGAATGACGCGCCCGTCATCGACTTGAAGGAAGCCGGCATCACCGACGCCGTGTATTCCGACCGCATCGCCAAGCTCATGGGCAAGGAAGAGCCCGAGGCGTAAGCGGCGATCCCCGCTCAAGGAAAAGCCCTGGATGCATGGAGCATCCAGGGCTTTTTTGCGTTGCCCGATGAATTATGCGGGAACGGTCCGGCTGCTCGCCGGCACCCCCGTTCCCCTGCGACGGGACTAGTCCTCCGGCATCGCGCGCTCGGCGGCGATCCAGTCGGTGGGCTGGGCCTCGAGCTGGCTGCCCGCCTGGAAGGCGGCTTCCGCGCGGTTCGTCGACTTGATCTGCATCTGGTATACCAGATGGTTCCACACGGCCGCGGTCTGCGGGTGCATCATGCGGTTTTGCCCGATGAGGAACTCGTAGATGTTCTTGAACGCCAGGAAGTACAGCTCTTGCAGGCTCACCGTGCCCATGGCCTTGCGGATGGACTTCACGCGCTTGTAATCGCGACCGGGCTCGATGAGGTCGGCGGTGTAGACAATCATGTCGAGCGGCGTCATATTGCGCGACCCGGACGTATGGCGCGCGATGGCCTGCAGCACATCGCGGTCGAGCTCGGGGAATTCCGCGCCGAGCGCCGCCGCGGCGGTGGGGCCATGCAGCAGGTACGGCATGTCGGTGATGATGAGCGGGTCGATGTCGAGGCCGAACTCGTCGACACGGGCACGCTGCTCGTCGAGCGAAAGGCCCTTGTCCCAGTCGTGCAACAGGCCGGCCATGCGCGCCTTGCCCTCGTCGACGCCGTACACGAGTGCCATCTCCTCGGCCGTCGCGGCCACGCGCTTGCTGTGCTCGTAGCGCTTCTCGGGCACGCGCTTCTTCAGCAGCTTCTTCATGCGCTTGTAGTTTTCGTCACCGTAAACGTTTTCAACCGCCATAGAACATCCCTCTTTCAATTGTGCAATGGCAGCATTATACGGCATGTCGCGCGCGCAAGACGGACGCATCACCCCAGCGCACCCGTTTTGCCGGGGACGTGACGATGCCGACGCGACCACACTTCTCCGGCTCCGTTTCATCTCATGCGATTGCAATCAGGTATGTCCCCGGTCGCCTCATGTATGTCCCCGGTCGCCCAGGGACATACACCGGTCGCCACATGTATGTCCCCAACCGGCTTGTGCGCAAGCGGAAACCGCCACGCCGAAGGCGCCGTCAGCGGTACAGCCCGTGCGACATGATGTAGTCGCGTACCGAATCCGAGACGATGTAGCGGATGGTGCGGCCGTCCTCGACGCAGGCGCGCACGTAACTCGACGAGATGTTCAAGCCGGGCACCTCGAGGAAGTCGACATCGAGCCGTTCGCCATCGACATATACGGCGCGCTTCGCCTCGTCTTGGGAATACCCCGGGCGCGTCATCGCGATGAAGCGGGCGAGCTGCGTGAGCTCCTTGGCATTGCGCCACTTCCCCAGCGTGATGATCGCATCGGCGCCGGCGATGAAGAACAGCTGCACGTTGGCCGGATAATGGGCGCGCAGCTCGCGCAGCGTCTCGTAGGTGTACGTGTTGCCGGCGCGCCGCACCTCGATGTCGGAAACATCGAAATAGGGGTTGCCCGTGGTGGCCAGGCGGCACATCGCCAGGCGCTCCTCGCCCGAAGTGACCTTCTGGTCGAGCTTGAACACCGGAACGCCCGCCGGCATGAACACCACGGCGTCGAGATGCGCCTGCTCGCGCACGCGCTCGGCCGCCGCGAGGTGCCCCACGTGCACCGGGTCGAACGTACCGCCGAAGATGCCCAGCCGATACGTTTCATCAGGGTCGGAATACCCCAGGTCGTCGAAACGGTCGCAGACCTTCATCTAACCGCGCACCTGCCCGTCGCCGCGCAGCAGGTACTTGTACGAGCACAACGCCTCGAGCGCGAAGGGTCCGCGTGCGTGCAGCTTCTGGGTCGAGATGCCGATCTCGGCGCCGAGGCCGAACTCGCCGCCATCGGTGAAGCGGGTCGACGCGTTCCAATACACCGAAGATGCATCCACCTGCGCGAGGAAACGCTCGGCGGCGTCCTCGTCAGACGTGACGATGCATTCGGAATGGTTCGTGCCGTAACGGTTGATGTGGGCAATCGCCTCGTCGACGCCGTCGACCGCCTTCACGGCGATCTCGAGGTCGAGATACTCGGTGGCCCAATCCTCCTCGGTCGCGGGAATGATGGGGACACCCGCCGCCGCGCCGGCCGCCTGCGCGGCCTCGTCGCCATGGATGACGACGCCCGCGCCATGCAGGGCGGGAAGCACCGCCGCGAGCAGCTCGGGGGCGATCTCGCGGTCGACGAGCAGGCTCTCGATGGCGTTGCACACGCCGGGGCGCTGCGTCTTCGCGTTCATCACGATGTTCAGCGCCATGTCGATGTCTGCCGGCGCATGCACGTACACGTGACAATTTCCCACGCCCGTCTCGATGACCGGCACGGTCGCGTTGTCGATGCAATGCTGGATGAGGCCCGCGCCGCCGCGCGGAATGAGCAGGTCGACGAGCCCGCGCATCGTGAGCAGCTCGTCGGTGGCCGAACGGTCGGTCGTGCGCACCGGGATGATGCAGTTCTCGGGCAAGCCGGCCGATACCGCCGCCGCATGCAGCACGTCGGCGATGGCCAGGCACGAATGGATGGCCAGGCTTCCGCCGCGCAGGATGCACGCATTGCCCGTCTTCACACAGATGCCCGCCGCATCGGCGGTGACGTTCGGGCGCGCCTCGTACACCATGGCGACCACGCCCATCGGGACGCTCACGCGCTGCAGGCGAACGCCCGAATCGAGCGTGCGTTCCTGCTGTACCACGCCAAGCGGCTCGGGAAGCGCCGCAAGGTCCTCGAGCGCGCTCGCCATGCCCTCGATGCGTCCGGCATCGAGCATCAGGCGGTCGAGCAGCGGCGCCGGCGTCCCCTTGGCGCGGGCGGCTTCCATGTCGGCGTCGTTTGCCGCAACGATGCCCGCCGTGTTATCGCGCAGCGCCTGCGCCATCGCGTGAAGGGCCGCGTTGCGCTGTTCCCCCGAAGTCGTCGCCATGCCCATCGACGCCGCTTTCGCGAGCTGGGCCGCCTGTCGTACCGTCTGCTCCATCGTGCATCCTTTCGACATGCCGGGGCGCGCCCCGGCGCGTGACATGAGGGCGCGGGAAAGCCCGCCGCGCCCGCGTTTGCTGCTATTCGAAGATTACCAGGTCGTCACGATGGACGATGGGATGGGAGGCAAGGTTTTGCAGCAAGCGGTTGGCATTGAGCTCCGCCTGGCTGCGCCCGCAAGCGAGCTTCGCCTCGTCGGAAGAGCAGCCCACCTTCCCGCGCGCGAAGAGGTAGCCCGAGCCATCCACGATATCCACCACGTCGCCGGCCTCGAAATCGCCGTCGACCGCCGTGACGCCCACGGCAAGCAGCGAGCTGCCCGCCTTCTCGAGGGCGCGCTTCGCGCCGGCATCCACCATCAGGGCGCCACGCGCGGCGTCGCCGAGCGCGATCCACAGCTTCTTCGGCGTTATCTCGTGCGGAACCGAATCGTTCGCGAAGCGGGTGCCCACCTGCTCGCCGTGGATATGGCGCACCAGCACGTCCTGCGCGCGCCCGTGGCAGATGGTGAGCGGAATGCCCGCCGCCAACAGCACGCGTGCTGCGCGGATCTTCGTGATCATGCCGCCGCTCGCGTTCTTCGAGCCGGGCCCTTCCGCCATGCGCACGACATCGGGCGTGATGGTGCGCACCTCGCGCAGCAGCTGCGCGTCGTCGTGCGTCGCCGGGTTCTTGTCGTACAGGCCGTCGATGTCGCTGAAGATGACCGCTTCGTCGGCCTTCACCAGGCACGCCACCAGGGCCGAAAGGGTGTCGTTGTCGCCGAAGCGAATCTGCTCGACCGACACCGTGTCGTTCTCGTTGATGATGGGCACGCAGCCGAGCTCGAGCAGGCGCAGCAACGTGTCGCGCGCGTGCAGGTAGCTCTTGCGGTCGGCCGTGTCGTTGCGCGTCAGCAGCACGCTCGAGGTCACGACGCCGCGCGCGGCAAACACCTCGGAATAGATGCGCGAGAGCGTGATCTGCCCGACCGACGCAGCCGCCTGCAGCGTGGGCGTATCGGTGGGCCGCTCGTCGATGCCGAGCGCCTCCAAGCCGCTCGCGATCGAGGCGGAGGTCACGACGATGACCTGCCAGCCCTCGGAGCGCGCGGCGCAGATCTGGTCGGCGAACCCCTCGATATAGCTGCGGTCGACCTTGCCGGAGCTATCGGTGAGCGTCGAAGTGCCCACCTTCACCACCAGGCGCTTTGCGTGTTTGGCCATCTAGTCCTCCAGTTCCTGGAATATGTCCTCGCGCGCCTCGCCGCTCTGGTAGTCGAACGCGCACTCCACGATCTGCACCTCGTCGCCGTCGCGCGCCCCGGCCTTCGCCAGCGCATCGTCGACGCCGGCCCGCTTCAGGCGGTGCTGCAGGAAGGCCACGGCCTCCTCGTTGTCCCAGTCGGTCTGGATGACCCAGCGCTCCACCTGCGGGCCTTCCACGCGGAACGTGTGCTCGTCGAGCCGCACGACCTGGAAGCGGCGGTCGCGCGCCTCGCGGCGATGCTCCCAGATGGCCTCGTAGGGCTTCTCGAAGGCTTCCGCCTCGGCTCGGGCCTCGGCGCGCAGCACGCGCACCTTCGAGCCGATGGCCTCGTTGAGCTGCTTCACGCCCTTGCCGGTGACGGCGCTCGTGAGGTAGAGCTTCGGGTCGATGGGGCTGTCGGCGAACTCGTCGCCGCCCGCCGCGGCGATGGAATCCTCGCGCACGGCCGCGGCCAGGCGCTTCACAACATCCTCGGTTCCCGGCATGTCGGTCTTGTTCGCCACGACGATGCGCGGGCGGTCGGCCAGCTCGTCGGCATACAGCTCGAGCTCGCGGTTGATGATGCGGTAGTCCTCCACCGGGTCGCGCCCCTCGTAGCCGCCGGTCATGTCCACCACGTGCACGATAAGCGCGGTGCGCTCGATGTGGCGCAGGAATTCGTGGCCCAGGCCACGGCCCTCATGCGCGCCCTCGATAAGACCCGGCACGTCGGCGAGGACGTAGTCGTAGCCCTCGTCGGTGCGCGCCACGCCCAGGTTGGGCACTAGCGTGGTGAAGGGATAGTCGGCGATCTTCGGCTTCGCCGCGGAAAGACGGCTGATGAGCGAGGACTTGCCCGCCGACGGAACGCCCACGAGCGCCGCATCGGCCATGAGCTTCATCTCCATCACGATCCACTGCTCGATGGCCGGCTCGCCCAGTTCCGCAAAGGAGGGAGCACGGCGCGTGGAGGTGACGAAGTGGATGTTTCCGCGGCCGCCATGGCCGCCCTTGGCCACGATGACGCGCTCGCCATCATGCGTGAGGTCGGCGACGAGCTCGCCTTCCTCGTGCGTCTCGGGGTCGTACAGGTGCACGACCGTGCCCACGGGCACCTTCAGCACCATATCCTGGCCATCGGCGCCATGCATGCGCTTGCCCTGGCCATGGGTTCCGCGTTGCGCGCGGAAGTGATGCTTGAAACGGAAATCGATGAGCGACGAGGTCTGCACGTCTGCTTGCAGGATGATGTCGCCGCCGCGGCCGCCGTCGCCGCCGTCGGGCCCGCCCTTGGGCACATGCGCCTCGCGGCGGAAGCTCATGCAGCCCGCGCCGCCGTCGCCACCGCAGACGAGGATGGTCACCTTATCAGTAAACTCAACGCCCATGCCATCCCTTTCCTACCTGGTCAACGCTCGAAAACGTCAACCTCATTTCTAACAAAAGAAGGCTCCTGGATACAGGAGCCTTCGCATACTCAATCGCCGTACGGGTTATTCAGCCGGACGAACGTGCACCTTGCGCTTGACGCCCCGCGTGAATTCGACGGTGCCGTCGCACAGAGCGAACAGCGTGTCGTCCTTGCCGCGGCCGACGTTGTCGCCCGGATGGAAGTGGGTGCCACGCTGGCGAACCAGGATGTTGCCGGTGATGACCTTCTCGCCGCCGAACTTCTTCACGCCCAGACGCTGAGCATGGGAATCGCGGCCGTTACGGCTGGAGCCGAGACCTTTCTTATGTGCCATTGTTAATCCCCTTTCGCTCTCTGGGAGTTACGCCTGCTCGCCGCCCACGGCAGTGATCTGCACGCGGGTGAGGTACTGACGATGACCCTGCAGCTTCTTGTAGTTCTTACGCTTCTTGAACTTGAAGACGAGCTGCTTCGGGCCGCGGAACTGCTCGACGATGGTGGCCTCGACCTTGGTCTTGGCAGCCTCAGCCGGATCAGTCACGACGTTCGCGCCGTCAACGACGGTAATGGCGGTCAGCTCGACCTTGTCGCCGGCCTCGCCCTCGATCTTCTCGATATTCAGGTAATCACCCGGGGCGGCCTTGTACTGCTTGCCGCCAGTTTTCACGATTGCGTACATTGGTAATCTCCTCGTTAGTTTCAAAACGCAAGCGGATATATTACCAGCGCCCTTTCACCCCGTCAACGCCGAAATACGCCTATTTTGTGGGGATTCAGCCCTGTTTCCCGCAAATCTTGCGTTCAGAACACGCCCCCGGGCGTTTCCATGCATGTAGCGCCGCTGTTGCCGCATTTCACTTGCGCGAAATCCCCAGCTTTGAACCAAAGGAGACTGTCCCCTTCGGTTGAAAAGCCGCTAGCCCACTTCGGCGATGACTTCGACTTCCACGAGGGCGCCCTTGGGCAGGCCGGCCACGCCCACCGCAGAACGTGCGGGGCGCTGCTCGCCGAAGAAGGTCGCATACACCTCGTTGAACGCGGCGAAGTCGTTGATGTCGGCAAGGAAGCACGTGGTCTTCACCACATGGTCGAAGTCGGTTCCGGCTGCCTCCAGCAGCGCCGCCACGTTCTTCATCACGCGTTCGGTCTGTTCCTGGATGGTGTCGCCCACGAGCGCGCCGCTTGCAGGATCGAGGGCGATCTGTCCAGATGCGAACAGCAACCCGCCGACGATGTTTCCCTGGACATACGGCCCGATGGCGGCAGGTGCCTGGTCGGTGTGGATAGTCTTCATGGCAAACCTTCTTTCTTGTTTGTGACACATAAAAGTGTAGGATAGGCATTCGAATAAATTCGGGCTCCAAACGGGGAAACCCGCACATACCAAGATAACGCATGGGAGATGCCATGGAAATGCTCACGCTTGCCGCCTTCGAGGCCGCATCGGAAAAAGTTCGCGAAGTCACGCTCGAGACCAAGCTCATCGAGAGCCCGTATTTCAGCGAGATCACCGGCAACAAGGTCTTCTTCAAGCCCGAGAACATGCAGCGCACCGGGGCCTACAAGGTGCGCGGCGCGTATTGGAAGATCAGCACGCTCAGCGACGAAGAGCGCGGCCGCGGCCTCATCACCGCATCGGCCGGCAACCACGCGCAGGGCGTCGCGTTCGCGGCGGCGCGCTACGGGGCGCGTGCGGTCATCGTCATGCCCGAGACCACGCCGCTCATCAAGGTTGAGCGCACGAAGGCGCTCGGTGCCGAGGTGGTGCTGAAGGGCAACGTATACGATGAGGCCTACGCCTATGCAGTCGAGCTGGCCGAAACGGAAGGGCTCACGTTCATCCACCCGTTCAACGACACCGGCGTGGCCACCGGACAGGGCACCATCGCGATGGAAATCGTGAAGCAGCTCCCGCTCGTGGACTACATCCTCGTTCCCATCGGCGGCGGCGGGCTCGCAACCGGCGTGGCGACCCTCGCTAAGCAGCTGAATCCCAACATCCACATCATCGGCGTGGAGCCGGCTGGCGCCGCCTGCATGAAGGCCTCGATCGAGGCCGGCCATGTGGTGAAGCTCCCGCATGTTTCGACGATCGCCGACGGCACGGCCGTCCAGGAGCCGGGCGACATCGTGTTCCCCTACATCCGCGATAACGTGGATGACATCATCACCGTGGAAGACGACGAGCTCGTGGTCGCCTTCCTCGACATGGTCGAGAACCACAAGATGGTCGTCGAGAATTCCGGCCTGCTCACCGTCGCTGCGCTGCATCACCTTCCCTTCACCGACAAGAAGGTCGTGAGCATTCTTTCCGGCGGCAACATGGACGTCATCACGATGTCGAGCGTCGTTCAGCACGGCCTCATCCAGCGCGACCGCATCTTCACCGTGAGCGTGCTGCTGCCCGACCGCCCCGGCGAGCTCGTGCGCGTGGCGAGCATCATCGCCGAGAACCGCGGCAACGTCATCCGCCTCGACCACAACCAGTTCGTCACCGCCAACCGCGCCGCCGCGGTCGAACTGCGTGTGACCATCGAAGCCTTCGGCACTTCGCACAAGGAGCAAATCGTAGCCGCCCTGGCCGACGCCGGCCTTCGTCCCCAACTAGAACAAGCAGCCCTCTAGTTTCCGCTGGCTGCAACCCCGATTTGCGTCGTGCGCGATGAGTCACTCTTCACAGGGGAGGCTGACTCACGCCCCCGGGCGTTTCCCTCTCCCGCAGGCGCTGCGATGATGCTAGAATCGCAGCGGGGTGTCAAGCCTTTTCGGTGGAAGGGTTACGATGAACGAACAGCCGCACTGGATGCAGGTGCTCGTGATGTCCCTGGGCGAACTTGCTTTCGTCATCCCCGGGATACCCCTCTATATGCTCCTGGTTCTGCCCAACCACCCTGCCGGCGCGCTTCCCGGACTTGTGCCGGCAATCGGCGTGGACGCCGATCCCGCCCTGGCGGTTGCCGCCGCCGCAGGCGCTGTGGTGCTGGGGCTTGCCGTGGTCTATGCCCTCTTTCGGTTAGGCGGGCTCGAGCGATTCATGGTCGACGAGATCCGCATCCTCGTCGACGAGTTCAGCGTGCTCGACTTCATCCCCATCTACATCGCGGCGGGCATCGGCGAGGAATTCCTGTTCCGCGTGGCCCTCGTCGAGCCGCTTGGCATCGTCGTGCCGGCGCTGCTGTTCGCCGCCATTCACATCGCCTACTGGCGCAAGCCCCTGATCTTGGTCTACGTGTTTGTATTCGGCCTGCTCATGGGTGCCTTGTACCTGTACACGGAATCGTTCTTGCTGTGCGCGGCCGCCCACGCCCTGTACAACTTCCTGCTCTCGTGCTTCATGAAATGGGGCATCATCCCTATCGACTGAGCGCGCCGCGCATCGGCCGGCACGCTTCCCCACCCCGTTTTCCCGCGCCGCTCGCTATGGTATAGTACATATGTTTGTTTTCCTTACCAGATAGGCATGACCATGCAGCTTTGCTTCGACGAACAGGACACGCTTTTCACCGAGCAGGTAAACGCCGCCCAGCCGCTTGCCGCGCGCATGCGGCCCGAGACGCTCGACGAGATGGCGGGTCAGCGGCATCTCATCGGCCCGGGCAAGGTGCTCAGGCGCATCATAGAGGCCGACCTCGTGCCGTCGATGATCTTCTGGGGGCCTCCCGGCGTGGGCAAGACCACGCTTGCGCGCGTCATCGCCCGCCAGACGAAGGCCGCCTTCATCGACTTCTCGGCCGTGACGAGCGGCATCAAGGAGATACGCGAGGTCATGAAGCGCGCCGACGCCACAAGCCGCACCGGCCAGCGCACCATCGTCTTCATCGACGAGATCCACCGCTTCAACAAGGCGCAGCAAGACGCGTTCCTCCCCTTCGTCGAGAAGGGCGCGATCACGCTTATCGGGGCGACCACCGAAAACCCCTCGTTCGAGGTGAACGGCGCGTTGCTTTCGCGCTGCAAGGTGTTCGTGCTGAAAGCGCTGTCCGAAGACGAGGTGACCGGCCTGCTGAAACGCGCGCTCGCCGACGAGCGGGGCTTCGGGCGGCAGGACGTGCGCATCGCCGACGACCTGCTGCATGCCATCGCGGTATTCAGCAACGGCGATGCCCGCACGGCGCTCTCGACGCTCGAGATGGTCGTGCTCAACGGGGATGAGGAAGGCGGCACGACCACGGTCACCGCAGAGACCGTCGAGCAGTGCACGTCGCAGAAGAGCCTGCTCTACGACAAGCTCGGCGACGAGCACTACAACATCATCAGCGCGCTGCACAAGTCGATGCGCAATTCCGACCCCGATGCCGCCGTGTACTGGCTCGCGCGCATGCTCGAATCGGGCGAGGATCCGCTGTACGTGGCGCGGCGCATCACGCGCTTCGCCGCCGAGGACATCGGCCTGGCCGACACGAACGCGCTGAACGTCGCGGTGAACGCCTTCCACGCATGCCATTTCATCGGCATGCCCGAATGCACGGTCCACCTAGCCGAAGCCGTCATCTACCTATCGCTCGCGCCGAAGTCGAACAGCAGCTATATCGCCTATGAGCACGCGAAGAAAGACGCCCTCCACAGCATGGCCGAACCGGTGCCGCTCGTCATTCGCAACGCGCCGACGCGGCTGATGAAAGACCTGGGATATGGCGACGGGTACCGGCTTGCCCATTACGAGGAGCACAAGGTGGCCGCCGGCATGCAATGCCTGCCCGACTCGCTGGCGGGAACCGAATACTACCGCCCCACCGAGGAAGGGCGCGAAAAGGCCTTCAAAGACCGCCTGGCCTGGGTTAAGTCGATTCGCGCAGGTGAACGGTGAGGCGACCGGGGGCTGCGCCGCTATGCGGCGCGCAGCTCCGTTGCGGCATCGAGGCGCCGATTGCGGAAGTAGACGCCCCAATTCGCGGCCAGGAACACCACATTCAGGAAATACACGGCAAGTACCCAGGTGATCTCGCCCGAGACGAACTTCGCCGCGATGCCCGCAAAGTATCCGAGCGTGATGAGCAGGATGAACTGCCACGAGGTACCCGCGGCGGTGCGAGCCTTCCACGCCTTGTAAGCGTTCAACGGCCACGAGAGGCCGAAGCAGATGAGCATGATCGATTCGAGCACGGCAGCCATGTGCAACCCCTTTCCGACCCGGCGCGCCCCGCGCCCGGCAAGTGACCCGGTATACGCCTCGACCGTTTTCCCGTCCAGAAGCACGGGGAATCTTTCACAAAGGGTTCACGCACGATCATTCGACGATACATTTTTTCGCTTTTGTGCGATTTTCCGAAATTCGCGATTCTGAAATACAAATTTTGCGATTCTGTGCGATTTCTTGAAGCCGATTCGGAGCCGATTCGGATTTCTGCGAATCGCACTCTTTATATGCGCAGGTCAGAGCGCTG
>SUUF01000003.1:39269-42956 GCA_015062635.1 Coriobacteriaceae bacterium
ACCGCATCCATCTCGGCTTCGGGCACGCTGAAGCACAACTCGTCATGCACCTGCAAGATCATCTTCGCCCCGAAACCGCCGGCCGACAGCTTGCGTTGCACATCGACCATCGCCTTCTTGATGATGTCGGCTGCGCTGCCCTGCATCGGATGGTTCATGGCCGTGCGCTCGCCGAACTGGCGACGCTGCCGGTTGCCCTCGGAAAGCTCGGGAATATGGCGCTTGCGGCCGAACATCGTCTCGGCATAACCGGTCTCGGTCGCGCGGGCCACCACCGCGTCCAAATAGGCGCGCACCTGCGGATACACGCTGAAATAGCGGTCAATCATCTCCTGGGCCTCGCCGAAGCCGATGCGCAGGCTCTGCGACAGGCCATAGGCCTGCTGCCCGTACACGATGCCAAAGTTCACGGCCTTCGCGCGGCTGCGCATCTGCGGGGTCACGTCGCTCACCGGCACGCCGAACACGCGCGCGGCCGTTTCGGCGTGGAAGTCCTCGCCGCTCTTGAACGCCGCCACCAGGTGTTCGTCTTCGGAAAGGTGCGCGAGCAGGCGCAGCTCGATTTGCGAGTAGTCGGCCGAAAGGAACCGATCGCCCGGCGCGAGCGGCACGAAGCACTCGCGTATATGCCGACCGAAATCGGTGCGCACGGGAATGTTCTGGAGGTTCGGGTCGGACGAGCTCAAACGTCCCGTCGTGGTGACGGTCTCGTTGAATGACGTGTGCACGCGACCGTCGCCTGCGCGCATCTTCGGCAGCGCGTCGATGTAGGTCGACTGCACCTTCGCGAACTCGCGATAGTCCAAGATGAGCCGCGGCACCTCGGGATGCCCGTTCGAGAGCTCGGCGCTCTCGGCCAGCTTCGACAGCACGCTCGCATCAGTCGAGAAGCCCCGCGCGGTCTTCTTGAGCGCTTTCATGCCCATGACCTCGAACAGGATATGGCCCACTTGCTTCGGCGAATCGATGTTGAACTCCTCGCCCGCCGCCTCGAATATCTGCGAGCGATATTGCACGATGCGGTCGTTCGCGAACGTGCCCAAATCGGCGAGCGCGTCGGTGTCGAGCGCGGCGCCCGTGCGCTCCATCTGCGCGAGCACCGGAACGAGCGGCGCGTCGAAATCGCGATATACGGGCAGCGACCCGTCGGCATCGAGCGCCTTCCACAGCGCGTCGCGCAGCAAGCGCAGCACCGTCGCCTCGAGCGCGAGCGCGGCCTCGGCATCATCGCCCACGTCGGGAAGCGCGGCATGCAGGTACCGTTCGGCCAGGTCGGGAAGCGGGTAATCCTTCGCGCCCGAATCGAGCGCATACGCCGCGAGCGTCACATCGAAGAAATGCGCGCGCTCGATGACGGCGGCATCCACGTCGGCCGCCATCGACGTGTCCTTCGGGAAGGCCGTTTGCACGAGCGCCTTGAAATCGAATGCCACCACGGTCGCCGCATGCAGTAGCTGCTGCAAGGCCCAGGTGGCGTCATCTCCCTCGAGCAATGCCACGGCATCGGCGTCGGCCACGGCGATGCGCTTGCCCGACCCGAACAGCGAATCCTGCACATCCTCGCTCCACGCGACGCCCACGGTCTTCGCGAGCGCGGACGCCTGGTCGACCATCTTCCGGGCATCGTCGCCCCGCAGCGTTTTCGCCGCATCGAATTCGATGGCGACGGCCTGCGGCGCGGCAACGGCATCGGGACCCTCGTCGACCCCGGCGTAGCGCAGCGCCTTCACCAGATGCGTGCGCATGCCGATCTTCGCGAAGGCATCGCGCACCGTCTGCTCGTCGAACGACGGGAACGATGTGCCCTCGAGGTCGACTTCGGGTGGGAGCTCGAGGTCGGTCACGATGGTGGCCACCGTGCGCGAGAGGAACGCCTCTTCACGGTTGTTCTCGATATTCTCCTTCTGCTTGCCCTTCAGCTGGTCAAGGTTCTCGTAGACGCCCTCCATGCTGCCGAAACGCTGCAGCAGCTTAGCGGCCGTCTTCTCGCCGATGCCCGGCACGCCGGGAATGTTATCGACCTTGTCGCCCATGAAGCCCAGGAAGTCGGGGAACTGCTCGGGCGAGACGCCGTACTTCTCGAGCACCATCGCCGGCGTGTAGATGATGATGTCGGAGATGCCCTTCTTCGTGTTCACGATGCTCACATGCTCGGTGGCCAGCTGGTTGGCATCCTTGTCGCCCGTCACAAGCAGGCAATCCCAGCCACGGGCCTCGGCCTGCGCGGCGATGGACCCCAAGATGTCATCGCCTTCCCAGCCCGGCATCTTCACCACGGGAATGCCGAGCGCGGTGAGCACGTCGTCGATGACGGGGAATTGCTCGCGCAGCTCTTGGTCCATCGGCGGGCGCTGGGCCTTGTACTTCTCCATCAGCTCGAGGCGGAATTTCGGTTTTCCCACGTCAAATGCGCAGAAAATGGCATCGGGTTTGGCGGTGTCGATGAACTTGAACAGCATCGACAAGAATCCGAACACGGCGTTCGTGTGCGTCCCGTCGGGCGCGTTCATGGTAGGCGGCACCGCATGGTAGGCGCGGTGCATCAACGAGTTTCCGTCGATGACGGCGATGGTCTTGGGCATGGCCGGCTCCTCTCTTGACGATGTAAGAGCATATCCCATTATCGAATTTGCTGCATGTCGAGCAGACCGTCTCCATCCTTCTCTTGACATACGAACATTTGTTTGCTATTCTTCCATTATAGCTGAGAGCGTCACCGCGCTACAAACTCGAGTCCACAGCAGTTCTCTAACCTCGTTTTGCACCATGCATGCTTCTCGAGGGACAGCCTTCTTACAGTAAAGCAATTCGCAATGCGGCGAGCCGTAGCACCCCGTATTGCCCGCATCCGGAAGGAGAAGAGACCATGACGGACAATACCGTATTCGACAGCGTGTTTCGAACCATGGTGGAAAAGACACCCGAGCTGGTGATACCGCTCATCAACGAAGCATTCGGAAGAAGCTATCCCAACGACGTCCCGTTTGAGCAGTATAGGAATGAGCACGAAACGGAACAGCATCGCATCATCACCGATTCGATCTTCAAGGTGGAGGGAAAGCTCTACCATATCGAATGCCAAAGCGTCCATGACGCACGCATGGTCGTGCGCATGGTCGAATACGATTTCGCTATCGCCCTGGAACAAGCTATCCGCAACGGAGTCCCCTATCGAATACGATTCCCCGAATCCTGCATCCTCTACCTACGAGATGCGCCTACACAAGAAAAGCTCACCATGGAGATGGAGCTTCCGAATGGAACGATATGCGACTATGAGACGAGAGTCGTGAACAGCCAGTCATACGGTCAAGACGAGTTGTTCGCCAAACGCCTGCTGATGCTCATGCCATTCTATATAATGAGGTTCGAAGGGGATATCGACGCCATAGCCGATGACACCGTCCGCACAGAACTGCTTATCGCCGAATGCGAACGGCTACGGAAGCAACTCGAACGCGTCACGTTATCCCAAGATAAGGCGCTCCTCTACGAGCAACTTGTTGAGCTTGCGGTTCGCATATCCGACCACATACTTGCCAAGCAGGAAACGCTCAGAAGAAAGGTGAGGATATCAATGGGTGGAGAGATTCTCGAGCTGATGTCCGACAGGATTGCCGCAGCCGAAGAAGAGGCGCGTAAAATTGGCCACCAGCTTGGCTTCGACGAAGGCGTCAAAGAAGGACG
>SUUF01000003.1:43056-45625 GCA_015062635.1 Coriobacteriaceae bacterium
CCAGAAGCTCAAGGCGCTCGGAGTTGACAGCTCCATCATCGCCAAAGCTTTGGATGAAGAATAGCGGCTGATTCCTTACTGCAATAAGAGATGCCGGATACATCACGTGTATCCGGCATCATGAAACGCTTCCTCGCCTTGCGCCTCGATGGCGGGCACCCGAATTGAGCGCCCGTTCGTCCGCTTCGTGCAGTTGGATTAGTGATGGAACAACCTCATGCCGGTGAAGGCCATCGCGATGCCGTACTTGTTGGCGGTCTCGATGACGTTGTCATCGCGGATGGAGCCGCCGGGCTCGGCAATGTAGGCCACGCCGGACTTGCGGGCGCGCTCGACATTGTCGCCGAACGGGAAGAACGCGTCGGAACCCACCGTGACGCCAGACTGCGTGGCGATCCATTCCTTCTTCTCATCGGCGGTAAGCACCTCGGGGCGCACCTTGAACCACTTCTGCCACTCGCCGTCGCGCAGCACGTCATCGTACTCGTCAGACGTATACACGTCGATGGCGTTGTCACGGTTCGGGCGGCGGATGCCGTCGACAAACTGCAGGCCGAGCACCTTCGGATGCTGGCGCAGGTACCAGTTGTCAGCCTTGCTGCCCGCCAGGCGCGTGCAGTGGATGCGGCTCTGCTGACCAGCGCCGACACCGATGGCCTGGCCGTCCTTCACGTAGCACACGGAATTGGACTGCGTGTACTTCAGCGTGATGAGCGCGACTTTCATGTCGATGAGCGCCGACTCGGGAATCTCCTTGTTCTCGGTGACGACGTTCGAGAGCAGCTCGTCGTCGATCTTGAAGAAGTTATGCCCCTGCTCGAACGTGATGCCGAAGACATCCTTGCATTCCTGCTCGGCCGGCACGTAGTTCTCGTCGATTTTCACGACGTTGTACTTGCCGCCCTTCTTGGTCTTCAAAATCGCGAGCGCCTCGTCGGTGTAGCCCGGTGCGATGATGCCGTCCGACACCTCACCCTTCAGGTAGGCGGCCGTGTCGGCGTCGCATACGTCGGAAAGCGCCGCCCAATCGCCATACGAGCACAGGCGGTCGGCGCCGCGAGCGCGGATGTAGGCGCAGGCGATCGGCGAAAGCTCGCCTTCCTGCTCGACGAAATAGATCTTGCGGTCGATCTCGGAAAGGGGATGCCCGACGGCTGCGCCTGCCGGCGACACATGCTTGAAGGATGCGGCGGCGGGCAGGCCGGTGGCCTCCTTCAGCTCCTTCACGAGCTGCCACGAATTGAACGCATCCATGAAGTTGATGTAGCCCGGCTTGCCATTCAGCACCTCGATGGGCAGGTCAGACCCATCCTTCATGAAGATGCGCGACGGCTTCTGATTCGGGTTGCACCCGTATTTAAGTTCCAGTTCGTTCATTTCATTCCCTCCAAGGTTACGAAATCGATTCGTCTTGAATTAATATCATTTCGTCTACACCAATGCGGCCGAGCGTGCTCCTGGCAAGCGCAGAGAGCCCGCCTTTGAGCCGGGCGTGCAACGGTTGCGCGCAGAGCCAAAACAGGGACTTTCCGCACCGCACTCAGCGGCGGGGTCAGCTGCCGTTCGCCAGAACGGCGGACCCGAAGCCGCCAGGCGTGCGCTCGGCGGTGGAACACCCGCCGCTCTCTAAAACAGCGGGGCCCGTTAGTCGCCGAGGTTCTTGTTGAAGAGCGTCACCTCGCCGCCGACGTTGGCGTACAGCGAG
The DNA here is from genome assembly GCA_015062635.1 of Coriobacteriaceae bacterium. Lineage (GTDB taxonomy): Bacteria > Actinomycetota > Coriobacteriia > Coriobacteriales > Eggerthellaceae > UMGS1519. The sequence goes on from SUUF01000003.1 coordinate 44,762, forward strand.
ACCTTGTTGTCGGCGTTCAGCGCCTTCCACACCACGTCGGGTTCGGGCATCTTCACCTCGATGGGCTCGCCCGCAAACGTGGGCAGCGGGTCGCCGTCGCCCTGGTATGTGCTGATGAAATAGCCCACGCCCTCGTCAGCGCCCTCGTAGGCAAAGAATTCGCGCAGGCAGCGGCCATTCTCCTGATGCTTCAGGATGGAGATCTCAAACGAACCGTCGGCGTTCACGATAGCCGAGATACGCGGCGTGAAATTGGGCGCATCGGGCTCGAACTCGCGCGCCATGCAGCCCTCGCGGAAACTCCCCTTCTCGACGATCGTGTCGGTCTGGTCGCCGTTGGTCACCACCAGCGCATCGCCCATCGTGCGCACGGGATGGTAGATGATCAGGCTCGGGTCGGCCAGCAGCGCCGGGTCGTGCGCCTCGGTGCGGATGCCGTCCTCGGTGAGCGAGAAGATGCGGTTGCGGCTGTTGATGGAGCGGCCCATGATAAAGTAGTACACGCGGTCCTTGCCCACCACGATGCCGCGGCCCGGATACGGGTTGTTCCTCAGGAGTTGCGCCAGATCTTGCATATGCCTATCCCTTTCGATTCGCGCCGCCCGTCGGGAGGCCCCACGAAAAAGGGCAAGCCTCCCAAGGGTTCGGCTTGCCCAGACGGTCGGCGTTTCCTCGCGCTCCGCTCCCCCGTGGTAACCCACGATCATCCGTCAGTCGCGGTGCGCTGTTTGCTAAGGGAAAAGGTACCACACCCCCGCCCCGGTTTTCCCGATTCACAAGAAAACACGATGCTGCGGCTCCATTACCCAGGCAGGCGGACAGACGCGACGAAGGCGATGGGGGCACACCATATCGTGCGCGATG
>SUUF01000003.1:45725-52329 GCA_015062635.1 Coriobacteriaceae bacterium
GCGCGATGCATCCGGGCGCTAGGCGTTCCAGAGGTATCCGACGCCGCGGACGGTTTCGAGATGCTGCGACAGCTCGGGGCCGAGCTTGGCGCGCACGCGGCGCACGTGCACGTCGACGGTGCGCGTGCCGCCATAGTAATCGAAACCCCACACGCGCTTCAGCAGGGCGTCGCGCGAATAGGTGCGGTCGGGATGCGTCACCAGGAACGCCAGCAACGCGTATTCCAGATAGGTGAAGTCGATGGGCTCGCCCGCAACCGTCACCTGGTAGGTCGCCAGGTTCAGCGTCATATCGTCGAAGGTCACGAGGTCGTCGCTCGACCCTTCGTTTCCCGGCCACAGGATGAGCCGCACGCGGGCCTCGCATTCCTCGGGGCCGGCATCGCGCACAATGAAATCGGAATGCGCCCACGCGGGCAGGCGGAAGCCGGCGAGGTCGTCGGGAGACACGACGAGCAGCAGCCCGCGCGCGTCCTCGGGGCGGTTCTTCCCCACCTCGACGATGGCCTGGCCCACATCCTGCGCATCGACGATGAGCAGGTCGTAGTCGGGATATTCCGTCATCGTGCGCCCCATCAGGGCAATCGACGTCGGCTTGACCGACACGTCCAGCCCATCCAAAACGCGGCGGAACTTGTGCGCGGCATCGAGCGAATCAGCCGCGAATATCACTTGCTTTCGTGCCATGGGTCGCCTCACAGCTCTTCCAGATAACGTTCCAACTCCCATTGCGAAACCGACTTGCGGTATTCATTCCATTCCCGGCGCTTCTCGTCCACGAGGAACTGGTGGATGTGCTCGCCGAGCACCTCGCGCATCAGCTGCGATTCCTCGAAGTTGTCGACGGCCTCGCCGAGCGTCTCCGGCATCGGGCGGATGCCCTTGGCCGCAAGCTCTCGCTTCGTGCAGCCCTTCACGTCGGACAGCTCGACAGGCGCGGGCAGCTCGAGGCCGTCCTCGATGCCCTTCAGGCCCGCCGCGAGCATGGCCGCGAACAGCAGGTAGGGGTTGGCCGCCGGGTCGGGGCTGCGCAGCTCGATGCGACAGCTGGCGTCCTTGCCGGGACGGCATGTGGGAACGCGCAGCAGGGCCGAGCGGTTGCGGCGCGCCCACACGATGTAGTGCGGCGCGTCGTCCTCGGCGCCGATGCGCTTGTACGAGTTCACCGTCTGATTCGCCAGCAAGCCGAACTCGGGAGCGTATTTCAGCAGGCCGGCCATATAGTGCTTGGCTACCGCCGACAGGTTGTCGGGGTCATCGGGATCGTAGAAGGCGTTGTTACCGTCGAAATCGAACAAGCTCTGGTGCACGTGCATGCCGCTGCCCGAAACGCCCTCGAGCGGCTTGGGCATGAAGCTCGCATGCACGCCGTGCTTCATGGCCACTTCCTTCACGACCAGCTTGTAGGTCATCACGTTGTCGGCCATGTCCATGGCATCCGAGAAGCGCAGGTCGATCTCGTGCTGGCTCGGCGCCGACTCGTGATGCGAATACTCCACGGGGATGCCCATCTTCTCGAGCGTCAAGATCGTGTCGCGGCGCAAGTCGCTTGCATGGTCGAGGCTCGTGAGGTCGAATGACCCGCCATTGTCGAGTGGCGTCGGATCGTCCTTCCCGCGGAAATAGAAGTACTCGACCTCGGGCCCGACGTTCAGCACGTAACCGGCCTCGGCGGCGCGCTCGCACATGCGGCGCAGCACGCGGCGCGGATCGCCCTCGAACGGCGACCGGTCGGGCATGCACACGCTGCAGAACATGCGCCCCACGGCGTTGTCGGCCGGACGCCACGGCAGCACCTGGAACGTCGAGGCGTCGGGAATGGCCAGCATATCGCTTTCCTCGGCGCTTCCGAACCCGTCAACGCAGCCGCCATCGAAGCTCAGGCCCTCCTCGAAGGCATACTCGAGCTCGTTCGGGATGACGGCGAACGACTTCAGGCGACCGAGCACGTCGGCGAACCAGAAGCGGACGAAATGGACATCGCGGTTCTTTATGGTCTTCAGGACGAAATCCTGGTCGGGAGTCCTCATCGTCAGTTCCTTCCCTCGGTGCCTATGCGCATTGTATCAACGTTTTACTCTAGCGCTCGATTGTTTCCGCCCCGTTACATGCCGCCGCAAGCGCAGGCGCATTCGCCGCGTTGCCATCTTCCACGTACACGCCCTCTTGGCTGAATATGGTCTTGAACGTGAGGAAGAACACCTTCAGGTCGAAGGCGAAGCTCACGTTGCGCACGTATTCCACATCGAGCTTCAGGCGGTCGTGCCACTGCAGGGCGTTGCGGCCCGAAACCGCCGCCCAGCCGGTGATGCCGGGCCGCACCAGCAGCTTCTCCCCCTCGTCGCCCTCGTAAAGCTCGGTCTCGCGCTCGAGGTCGGGGCGCGGGCCGATGACGCTCATGTCGCCCTTCAGCACATTCAGGAACTGCGGGAGCTCGTCGATGCTCGAGCGACGCATGAACGCGCCAACGCGGGTCATGCGCGGGTCGTCGGCTCCATTGTAGGTGCTGCCGTCCTCCATCACCAGGTCGGGCGCATTCACCTTCATGCTGCGGAACTTGTACATCGTGAAGGGCTTCCAGTCCTTGCCCATGCGCGGCGCGTTGTAGAACACCGGGCCGTGGTCTTCCAGCCAGATGGCCGGGCCGAACACGGCGATGGTCGCTCCCAAGACCGGCATTGCGGCGATGCCGACGGCGACATCGAGCGCGCGCTTGACCACGCGCACGTAAAACGATTTGTGAGCAGGCTTCCTCATGGCGCGCCCTAGAACATGCCCGCCATCGCGGCGAACATCGCGTCGAGGTCGTCCTCGCCGCCGAACCCACGGCCCAGCAGCACGTCCTCGATGGCGCGCTTGTACACATCGCACACGTAATCGATGTCGTCATCGGAAAGCAGCGTGTGCAGCGGCAGCGTGATCTCGTTCGCGAACTGCGCATAGGCGTGCGGGAAGTCGCTGATCGAGAACCCGAGGTCGCGGTAGGCCGTCAGCAGCGGCAACGGCTTGTAGTGCACGTTCGCGGCCACGCCCTCCTCGGCCATGCGCTCGATGATGGCGTTGCGCAGCACGGGCAACGCATCGGGCACGCGCGTGATCATCAGGTGGCCCGACGAGGAGCCCTCCCCATCGTAGTGGCGCAGCAGCTCGACCGGTGCGTCGGCGAGGTTGCGCTCGTAACGCTCGACCATCTGCCGGCGACGTTCGAGCAGCCCCGGATACCGGTCGAGCTGGACGAGGCCGATGGCGGCGGCGATGTCGGTCATGTTGCACTTGTAACCGGGAAACGCGATGTCGTATTCCCACGACCCCGCCTTCGACTTCGACAGCGCGTCCTTGTTCTGGCCGTGCAGCGACCACAGCATGCACTGCCGGTAAAACTCGTCGGAATCGATGGGCGCCTTCCACGCGAGCCCGCCGCCCTCGGCGGTCGTGAAGTTCTTCACCGCATGGAAGCTGAACGACGTGAAATCGGCCACGCTTCCCGCCGGCTTCCCGTGGTAGGTGGCGCCCAGCGCATGCGCGGCATCGGCGAGCACGATGGGCCGGTCGAAGCAGCGCTGCCAATCGTTTGCGGGTTTGAACAGCCCCTTCTTCGATTCGATGGCGGCGAACAGGCGGTCGTAATCGACCATGCGCCCGGCCAGGTCGACTGGCACGACGACCTTCGTGCGTTCGGTTATCGCCGCGGCGATGGCATCGTAGTCGGGCTCGAACGAACCGGGCAGACAATCGACCAGCACGAGCTTCGCGCCCACGTGGCACACGACCGATGCGCTCGCGGTGTAGGTGTAAGCCGGGACGATCACCTCGTCGCCCGGCCCCACGCCCAGGATGCGCAGGCACATCTCGGCCGCATGCGTCGCGCTCGCGAAGCAGGCGAAGCCGTCGGCTCCGGTGAATTCCCTCAGGCGCCCCTCGAGCTCCTTCGTGCGCGGTCCGGTGGTGATCCACCCGCTGCGCAGGGCGTTTGCAACCTCCGCGATTTCCGCCTCGGTGATATCCGGGGGTGAAAACGCGATGGTGCGCTGCGCGTTTGCATTGTCGGTCATGACGCCTCCTCGTTTTCTTCAACCCAAGAAGTATAGCGAATGCATGCGCCCATGGACGAAGCTGCGCATTTGTCACACGGATGAACCGAGGCGAAACGCATTCAGCGAGCTCGCACGTCGGCGCGCCGCATTCCCCCGGCGTTTACGGCGAGATAGCCCCGAAGACATCGACTTTCGCACGCTAGCGCGCCAAAGGAGTATGTCCCCGGTCGCCCGGGGACATACACCGGTCGCCACATGTATGTCCCCGGTCGCCACATGTATGTCCCCAATGGTTCGGGGGTATCCTTGCGGCGTGGCGGCAACCCGTCGCCGTTCACCATAACGGCGCGACGAGATCAGTATTCCTCGAAATGCTCTTCCCGGCGCGAGCCGAAGATGTAGAAGAAGAACGATGCGATAACCGAACCCAGCGACGCGGCCACCGTGTCGACCTTCCAGTCCTCCATGTCGAAATAGCGGCCATCCACATACAGCTGGTGCACTTCGTCGGTGATGCCGTACCCGCTGGCGCAGGCGATGGCGATTATCGTCGCGGGGATGAGCGGCATGTGGCAATGCAGGGCGTTGCCGAGCAACGCGCCGAAGATGAAGTACTCGCAGAAATGCCCGATGGGCGACACGGGATCCTCGACGTAGCCGTAATACGTCCACACCAGGTACTCGATGTAATCGCGCACGCGCGCGAAGACGCCCTGCGCGAGGTCGCTGCTGGTGTGCGCCGACATGTAGAAGATGAACCCGGCCCAGCATAGCAGCGCAATCCAGCTGAACACCGTGTATACCGGCGACGCTTTCCGCCGGCCGCGCACCAACCGCACGCGGGGCGCGATGGGCGTCGGCGTCGGCGGGACGCCCGACCCCACGGGAACCGCTCGCTGCACCGGCTGGTACGGCACGGCAGCAGGCTGGGCCACCGGCTGGGCGACCGGCTCGGCCGCGCTGCCATGCATCGTCCCGCGCGGTCCATTCACCGCACGCTCCCAATCAGATCGGTACCCATCCGCATATGCGTTTCGTTTCGCCATGTTCCCCCACGTCGTCCTACAGCAGCTGCCCGATGAGCCCGGCGATGCGCTCATAGGCTTTCGGGCGGTCGAATTCGTCTTCGGCCACCTGGCGTGCACGGACTCCCATCACCCGACGCGCATCGTCATCGGCCATCAGCGCCTCGAAGGCACCCGCCAACTCGGCAACATCCCCGGCCACGACGTTCACGCCGAAGCCGTCAGATGCCGTCTTCGCGCGCATCTCGGGGCTGCTTCCCGTGTTCACCATCGGCTTGCCGGCGGCCAGGTAGTCCCCGATCTTCGTCACGATGGACTGCGGCGCATCCTTCACGAGCGAGTTCAGCGTCACGTCGCTCTTCGTGAGATAAGCTGCCATCAGGGCATAGGGGGTGTAACCCACGAAGTCGACCGGCGCATTCAGCCGTGCGGCCAACTCCTCGAGCTTCTCGCGGTCGGGGCCGTCGCCGAGCACCTTCACGCGGAACCCGGGGTGTGCGGGCGCGAGGGCCGCAGCGGCTTTCACCGTGGTCGCGAGGTCGTAGCTCGCGCCGAGCGTGCCGGCATAGGCAACCCAGAATTCGCCGTCGGGCTTTGCGACCTCGGCGGCATGCGCGGCAACGCCCGCGTCGAATTCAGCCAAGTCGTTTCCCACATAGCAGGTGACATGCGCGTAAGGCGCCTCCCGGTCGGCCGCGGGCCGTGCCGCGTATTCATCGGAGGTTCCCACCGCGCCCGCAAGCAGGTTGTACACCTCATGCGCATCGCGCGCGAACCCATGGAAGGCCACATCCGAGAGAACAGGCACGTCCACCACCATGCGCATGGCCTCGGGCCACAGGTCGTTGATGTCGGCCACATAGGGAATGCCCTGCTCATGCGCCGCCTGCGCGCAGGCGAGCGCCACGTCGTTGGGCGGGATCTCGGAATAGATGAGGGCGTATTCCCCCGCATGCTCGCGGAAATAGTCGCGCATGCCCCGCGCCGCCACCGCATGGCTGCGGATGCGCCGCAAGTCGAGGTTGCGCGTGTAGCCGGGCTCCCAGATGAACACGATGTTGTACGGCAGCCCTCGGTATTGGGCGGAATCCACATCGCGCTGCGCCTTGTCCCAATGCTGGAAGCTCGAGGTGATCAAATCGACCTCGTATCCCTTCCCCACCAGGAATTCCGACAGGAAACGAAAGCGCGTGTAGCCGCGGGTCTCGTCGCCAAGCTTCACGCCCATCGTGACGACGGCGATTCTCTTTCGGATGTTGACGCTAGCGGATGCAGGCATGCTCGCTCGTTTCTCTCGGCTTGAATGGCAAATACGTGCGAATCCATTGTGAAGCACCGATATGCACGCCCTATGAATGCAAGGAAACTCCGCAACACCCTGGCAGGGGAAAGGGGAATCTGACGCTCGGAGGGACGCAGCGGTGCGGGCCCTCTGCCGTATCGAAGGGTCGTGGGTCGTGGGTCGTGGGGTTGCGGGGTTGCCGTATCGAGGGGTCGCGGGTTCGCGGGGTTGCGGGGTTGCCGTATCGAGGGGTCGCGGGTTCG